>JBEMAY010000013.1:0-60522 GCA_040274765.1 Psychrobacillus sp. | reverse complement strand
AAAAAGATAGTCCTCAATTATTTGCTACATTATATGGGGCATTTTTAATCATTGGTAGCTTTGGAGTTTTAGGATTGGCTACCTTCATGCCATGGATTATTTTAGTTATGCCAGACAACTTTAGAATTGCTTTCCAATATGTTGCACCAATATCGATTGCAACCTTTTTAAGCTTTTATTATATGATTGTTTCTACAGGGATATTTTATTCTAAGCAAACTAAACATATTTCCATCGCATTTGGAATAGCTGCGGTCGTTTCAGTTGCACTGAATTTTATATTTGTTCCGTATCTTAATATATGGGGAACTGTAATTTCATATATTGCAGCCTATTGTATCGCATTATTCATGGTATTTCGTAAGAGCCAAAAGCTATATTATGTACCTTTCTCAGGTATTAAAATGGCATGGACTATTTTATGGTTAATAGCTGCGACATTAGGAATTGTATATGTTCAATTACATGATTTAAACAGTTGGCTCATCTTAGGAGTTTGGATTGTATTCATCCTTCTAGTATTACTAGTTCGTATGGATAAGTATTTTGTAAAAAGAAAGTAATGGGGGATAGGCATGTCAAAAAAATGTATAACTAACCTTAGGCATAAAGATTTTCATACTATACAAGGCGCTGGGTATGAAGGTTTTTTTAGAGGGTACTTCTACTATGAAAATCAATATGTCACCCATGAAAACTTCGCTAGTATTGTTAATGAAGACATTTTAGCGTCAAACGATTATGTTAAATGGAACGGAGAGTATGCACTCATCTATACCACTTCAGAGGGAACGTATTTAGTAACGGATATGAAGCGCTCAATTCCATTGTTTTATAGATATGATCAGTCAGGAGACTGGCTAGTTCAGGATTTTATAGAGCCAGAGCAAGGCTTACATATGGATTCAGAGGCGGAGGAAGAGTTCCTGATCACAGGATTTGTCTTCAGAGACAAAACGTTATTTGAGGAATGGAAGCAGGTTCCAGCTGTTTCTTATGTTACTTTGCAAGAGGAAGCTACTCATCACTACTATTATTCGTATGTTTTACCTAAAGAGTCCAAGTCAATTGACACATTTGCAGCCGAGTTAAAGGCTGTGTTTCATGACTTATTTGATGATTTGGCAGATCGACTAAAGGATCGTCCAATTGTCATTCCACTTAGTGGTGGGTATGACTCGCGATTAATCGCTTTGAGCTTGGTGGAACGTGGATTAAAAGATAATATTACTGCTTTTACATACGGAAGACCAGGTAACGGAGAGTCAACAGTTAGTAAAGAAATAGCTGATAAGCTTGGCTTGAAATGGAAGTATTTTGCCTATGACAAAAAGATGTGGGAGGATATGTACAAGTCCGAGGAATGGAAGGACTATGTGATCTATTCAAGCAGTGGAGTTTCTGTAGCTCATCTTCAAGACTTTCCAAGTACTAAACTGCTTGTTGAAGAAGAAGGCTTAAAAGATGCAGTGTTTTTACCAGGTCACTCATTAGATTATCTGGCAGGCGGACATTTACCGTACGAATCGATTGTAGATAAACAATTTGAAAAGAGCGAAATTCAGACATTTATTATGAATAAGCATTTTAGATTGTGGGAGCTGGCTGGAAAAGACAGCTATGCCGAAACGCTCATCGGTAAAGGTCTTTATCAGGATATTGAAGTGTACTCCGATTATACAAATGAACGTGTCACTTCCTTAATTGATGAATGGAACTGGCGGGAGCGACAAGCAAAATTTATCATTAACTCTGTTCGAGTGTATGAGTATTTTGGACAGGGCTGGTCTATTCCATTATGGGATGACCGTCTGATCCACTTTTTCAGTAAACTTCCAGCAGATTTAAAATATAAAAAATATTTATATGACTATACATTGCATCAAATGTATCCAGAATACTACCCATTGCCTCAAAAACCAGGACCAGAAAATTCACTGAAGAATAAATATGGTATTCTCTATCCTGTATTACGCAAACTATATAGAAAGAAAAATCTATATCGTAAATATTTTGATGAGCCAATGGAATGGTTTGGAATCTATCCAACCTATAAACAGTATGTACAGTCCCTTACTTTTAAAAGAAATGGTCAAAAGTATGAGCATCCGTACAATATCAATTCGTTTATCGTAAAAGACATGATTGAAATGATGAAGGAGATTACAAAATGAAGGTTCTAACTATTTTAGGAGCAAGACCTCAGTTTATAAAAGCAGCAGCAGTTTCACGTGTGATTCGTCAAGAAGTAACAGAGCTTATCGTTCATACTGGTCAGCATTATGATGCTAATATGTCTGATATATTCTTCGAGGAATTAAACATTCCAAAACCTGACTATCACCTAGGAATTGGTTCAGGGAATCATGGTAAACAAACTGGTGAAATGCTCGCTAAAATCGAGGAAATTATCTTAAAGGAAAACCCGGATTTCCTATTAGTGTATGGTGATACAAACTCTACACTAGCTGGTGCCCTTGCAGCAGCTAAATTGCATATTCCTATTGTTCATATCGAGGCCGGTCTACGCAGCTTCAATATGAGAATGCCGGAAGAGGTTAACCGTATTTTAACGGATCATGTTTCTACGCTGTTACTTTGCCCGACCGAGACGGCTATCCAAAATTTAACGAATGAAAATATTTCAGCAGGTGTTTATAATATTGGAGACGTAATGTATGATGCAGTTCTATACAATAAAGAACTAGCGAAGACTACATCTACTATTTTAGAGACAGAAAAGCTTACTGCAAAGGATTACTTGCTAATTACCATTCACCGTGCAGAAAACACAGATGATGTGGAACGTATGAAATCTATTTTAGAAGCTTTCAGTCAAATCGAAGATAAAAAGGTTTGGCCAATCCATCCAAGAACAAAGAAAAAATTAGAGGACTATGGCTTTAAGCTAGATGAAATTCCTAATTTACAAGTAATAGATCCAGTTGGCTATTTAGATATGCTTTCGTTAGAAACGAATGCTAAAAAAATTGTGACTGACTCTGGTGGCGTTCAGAAGGAAGCATATTTCGCAGAGGTGCCTTGTGTTACTGTACGTGACCAAACCGAATGGGTAGAGACATTAATCGAGGATGCTAACATCTTAACTGGAACAGATACAAATAAAATTGTAGATGCAGTTAAAAAAGAAGTAAATCCTTCCTATACTCCTGTTTTTGGTGATGGAAAAACATCGGAAAAAGTGTTAGCTTTACTAAAGGAATATTCAAGTAAATAAAGTAGGTGTGAGCATTGTTAATATTTAGCATATGGCTCTTTACTGTGGTGGCTTCCACATACCTTTTCAAAAAGGTTTCTGGAAGCCTTTCTCTTGTAAAGCCAAATATGATTTCTATTGTTTATTATTATTCTTTCCTTATCTCCAGTTATATTGGCGGATTGTTAATAGCTTTAGGAATAGATGATTACTATATGATCAAAAGAATGGACCATGAGGAGTATCGAATTATTGGTTTTATTTTATTGACACTATTAATGATTTTATTCCCACTAACTCAGTTAGTTGTAGGTAGAATTTTTGGGTTTAATGGGGAGCTAGAATTTAATAACTATCTACAAAAACCCGTTCGTACAAGTGTAGATAAGAATGAGCGTATCTTTAGATTGGCTTTTGGTGCTTTATCCGCTATATCTGTTTTAGCAGTTGCTTATACCTTATTGAAGACAGCGAATGTTCCTTTAATGGAGCTTTTAAAGGGGAACACATCAGAGCTTGCAAAGCTTAGAATTGATGCTAGTAGAGGCTTCAATGGGAATGTGTATATTCGAAACATATTCGGTATAGCATTGACTCCGGTCCTTTCTATTATTGCATTTGTATATACTACGAAATCGAAAGCATTATACTGGAAAATTCTATTCTTTGTTTTGTTTGTTTCATCCGTACTCATCTCCACGTATGATTTAGCTAAATCGCCAATTTTCTTCTATATGATCATGCTGTTACTTGCTGGTGTTTATACACAAAAGCTAAAGCTCAATTGGAAGAGAATCAGTGGTTATATTTTGGCGGGAAGCGCCTTATTAATCGTTATGTATGTGGCCATTCAAGGGGTTACAGAGATTGAAAGCTTCTTGTCTCATAACTCTGGCCCAATTGGAAGGATTATACTGGCGCAAATTTCACCATTCTTTTTACATTTAGATACGTACTCTCATTCTCTAAGCTTCTTGGAAGCGAAGGGCTTGCCTTCCTTTATTGCTGGAATTTTCGATATCGAGCAAGTAAGATCAGCACGAATGGTAATGGAGAATGTCTTCCCAGAAAATGTAGATAAGGGTACAGGTGGAGTCTTAAATACCATCTTCCTTGGAGAGGCTTTCGCTTCTTTTGGATATCTAGGTGTTATTATTTCCATAATTTATATAGCAGCTGTAATACAGGTTCTATATATCATCTTTTTACGATTACCAAAAACGCCAGTGGTTATAGCACTGTTTGTCTACTTTACGATTAATCTTCCAAGAACACTTGTTGGAGGAGTGGCAGACTTCTTCTTTAATCCAGTGTGGATATTAATGACCGTAGTATTGGGTGGTTTGTTTATTCTGGAACAGTACTTCCATATTATATGGACGTTCCTATTAAACAAAGTACGAAAAAAAGGAGCACCACAATGAAGAATATTTTAATTTATTATCCTTTTACTCTTGCTACTAATCCGAAGAGTGGATCTGCAATTCGTCCCGTTGAAATGATTAAAGCAATAGAAAAGTATGCAAATGAAAATAACCTAGAAACAATTATTATTTCCGGTACTTCTACGGAGAGACGTCAATTATGGAACAAGATGCTAGCTGAAAAGAAACAAGAGCAAACATTGTTTTGTTATTCAGAAAATCAAACAATTCCTTTATGGTTAACGGATCCCGGACATATTCCAAAAGACTGGATTATTGACAAGGATGTTTTTAAAACATTAAAGAGACTTCAAGTGCCGATAGGCGTTTTTTACCGAGATGTATATTGGAAATTCGATGAATTATATCCTTTGAAGGGTATCAAAAAAACGGTTATGAAGACTATTTATAGGATGGAAGAAAGATTCTATGAGAAGTATGTTCATACACTGTTTCTTCCAAGTGATGCTATGGGAAAATACGTAGCTATCAATACGAACAAAATGGCTCTTCCACCGGGCGGTCGCTTTACCGAGTTGAATGACAACAACCGGGAACTTCAAAAACCGTTTAAAGGTATTTATGTAGGAGGCATTAATAACGAGGACTACGGCTTGCCGACACTCGTGGATGCTTATGCCCTGCTAAATAAAAACGAAGTGCTAGGAAAATTGGTTATTGTATGCCGAGAGGAAGAGTACACTCAGCTTAGTAACGAAGAAAAAGAAAAGATTAAACAGCCATATATTGAGCTAAAGCATGTGAGTGGGGCAGAGCTACAAGCATTATACGAGCAAGTAGACTTTGCATTTATCCCTCGTAAAAGATCCACTTACAACGACTTTGCAGTACCGATTAAATTAGTAGAATACTTAACGGCGAGCTTGCCTATTGTTGCAACGAATTGCTCTGCACAAGAAGACTTTATATTATCGGGACCATACGGCGTAATAGCCGAGGATGATGCTGAGGGACTTGTGAAAGGTATGCTAGCTATTCAACCTGAATATTTACAGTTCAAACAAAATATTAAAAAAAGCTTTTTACAGCAACATTCTTGGAATGCACGTGCCGAGCAGGCTGCACAAGCGCTTATAGGAGGTAATAAAAAATGAAAATAGCTGTATTAGCTCCAAGTAAGTCTATTCATACACATAAATGGGCATTATTTTACCAATCAAAAGGTATAGATGTGAAGGTTTTTACGTTCAAGGACCATTATTCTGAAGACAATGCAAAGCAAGTACCTACGGAAATATTGCCAAAAGTGTTACCTGGTAAAGCATCTTATATTGCAGCAGCGCCTGCTTTAAAGAAAATGCTAAAAGAGTGGAATCCAGACATTTTGCATTCTCATTTTATCTCCAGCTATGGATTGCTAGGTGCGATTGTGGATTATAAAGTACATTTTGTTTCCGTATGGGGCAAGGATATCTTTGATTTTCCAAAGAAGAACAAGCTAAATGAGAAGCTTGTGAGATTTACGTTAAGTAAAGCAACGGCTATCTGTTCAACAAGTCATATCATGGCTAAGGAAACGAATCTTTATACGAATCGTCCTGTATATGTGACACCGTTTGGAGTGGATTTAGAGAAATTCTATCCGCAAGACACGAATGAAAGTAATGATAAGATCATTGTTGGAACGGTAAAAGCATTAGAGGACAAGTATGGGATCGCTGATTTAGTAAAAGGCTTTGCTAAGTTTCATATTGAGTATCCAAATTCTGAGCTACTCATTACGGGAGATGGCCCTCAACGACAAGAATATGAGCAGCTAGCAGATGAGCTTGGCATCTCCAGCGTTACTACATTTACTGGAAAGGTTCCGAATACAGAGGTTCCAGCTATTATTCGTAGTATGTCTATTTTCGCAGTTCCTTCCACAGAGGATAGCGAAAGCTTTGGAGTAGCTGCAGTAGAAGCAATGGCGTGTGGTGTACCGGTAGTTGTGTCGAATGTCGGGGGATTACCAGAAGTAGTAGTGAAGGATGTCACGGGTATTGTCACTGATAAGGAAAGTCCAGATCAGCTGGCAGCTGCTTTTATAAAACTGGCCGGGAACAATGATTTAAGAGCTGGAATGGGTAAAGCAGGCGTAGCTCATGTAAAGGACAATTATAGTTGGATTGATAACGCTAATTACATGTTGTCATTATACGAAAAATATACAGAGGCTTAATAGTTAAAGTGGCCACTTAGGAAGAAAAGGTGAATTATATGATTAAGAAAGCAGTCATTCCAGCAGCAGGCTTTGGTACTCGGTTTTTACCAGCTACAAAAGCATTGCCAAAAGAAATGCTTCCAATTGTAGACAAACCAAATTTACAATATATTATCGAAGAGGCTATAGCTTCTGGAATTGAAGATATTATCATCGTTACTGGACGAAACAAAAAATCAATGGAAGATCATTTTGATAAATCTATTGAGCTGGAGTTATTGCTTAAAAATACGGGCAAACTAGAGCTATTAGAACAAGTGGAGAATATCTCTAACTTAGTGGACATCCATTACATGCGACAAAAAGAACCACTTGGATTAGGACACGCCATTCTTTGCACTAAAAAATTCATAGGCAACGAACCATTCGCAGTATTGCTTCCAGATGACATCATTGATTCAGAAGTTCCAGCACTTCAACAAATGATTGCCAAGTATGAGGAAGTACATAGCAGTATTTTAGGTGTGAACGAAGTTCCAAGTGAAGATGTCAATAAATATGGAATTGTCGATTATAGCGCTGCAGAAAACGAGCTATACTCTGTAAAACGACTAGTAGAAAAGCCTGCTATTGAAGATGCACCGTCCAATCAAGCGATTGTCGGGCGTTATATTTTAACTCCAGGTATATTTGAAGAATTAGAAAAAGTTCAACCTGATGCAAAAGGCGAAATACAGCTGACAGATGCTATTGATGCCTTACTGAAAAAAGAATCTATTTATTCTTATATGTTTGAAGGCAAGCGCTATGACGTTGGAGACAAGTTTGGTTTTTTACAGGCAACATTTGATTTTGCTTTAAAGCGTGACGATTTAAAAGAACCGTTACTTGCTTATTTGAAGAATAAATTAAAAGATTAAGCGGTGATTGCTATGCGTATTGTATATTTATGTCAACATTTTCCCCCAGAAACAGGAGCTCCTCAAATTCGTGTGTATGAAGTAAGTAAGGAATTACTTGCTCAGGGTCATGATATTCAGGTAGTTACTGCGTTTCCACATCATCCACATGGAATTATTCCGGATGAATATAAAGGGAAGAAATATGAATTTGAAAAGTGGGATGATATCCCGGTTCACAGAACTTGGATTTATCCATCTAAAAAGGGTTCTTTCTGGAAGCGTCTCGTTTCCTATTTTTCATTCACCTTTAGTTCGTTCTTTGGGTTAATGAAAACTGGGAAAGTGGATGTAATTATTGTAAATTCTCCACCGATCTTTCTAGGATTGACTGGGTTAATTGGGGCAAAATTAAAAGGAGCCAAGTTCGTTTTTAACGTAGCGGATGTTTGGCCTGAATCGGCTGTTAAGCTTGGTCTTGTGAAAAATAAAATGTTTATTAAGCTTGCAGAAATTCTTGAATCCTTCCTTTATAAGCATTCCTGGAAAATAGCAACTGCGACAGATGGGATTAAGTCTTACATTATTAACCATTCTCAGCCGGAGGAAAAAGTATTTGTATTGCCTAATGGAGTTAATACAAAATTCTTTTATCCTCAGGAAAAAAATGAAGAGTATGTAGAGAAGTTTGGCTTACAGGATAAGTTTGTCTTTGCCTATGGAGGAAACCTTGGATACGCTCAAGGGCTTGAGTTTATTTTGTATGCTGCAAAACAAATGCAGGAAACTGTTCCCCATGCCCACTTTTTAATTGCAGGAGCAGGCCCAGAGGAAGAAAAGCTTCATAAGCTGAAGGATGAGCTTGGTTTACAAAACACGACATTTTTGGGGCATCTACCATTGAAGGAAATGCCGAAATTATTTTCGGTAACTGATGTAAGTATTGTTCCACTTCGAGACATACAATTATTTGAGGGCGCACGTCCTTCTAAAATTTTCCCTGCTGCGGCATCTGGTGTGCCTGTGCTCTATTGTGGAAAAGGAGAAAGTGCGAAGATTGTTACCGATAATAATATAGGTTTAGTAGCTCAACCAGAAAATGTTGACTCAATGTCTGAAAAGATGTTTGAATTTGTGGAAATGAAGGTAAATGATAGAAAAGCTATGGAAGAGAACGGAAGACGATTAGCAGAAGACGAATATAGCTGGACTACTATTGTAAATGATTTGTTACAAAATATTACTCAAAAGTAATATTCTTTACGATATACACCATCCGTTAAATTATGTATAATTGGTTAGATAAAATTTAAAAGTAAAGTAGGGAATTATTATGACTACTTCACGTCAAAACAAAAGAAAAAACAAGACGAGAAGAAAAATTTTATATACTGTACTGATCGTTGCGATGGTGTTGTTGTCTGGAGTTATCGTATTTGCTACTAATTTGTCGTTTCAGACAAAGAACGCTGTTAACAAAATCTATGAGCCACTAGATCGTGAAAAGGAAGAAAAAAATGAGGCACTAAAGAAGTTCGACAATGCGAAGGCAGAAGATTCAGCGTTTACTATTTTATTGGCCGGTATTGAAAATGAAGAAAAAGCTAAATACGGCCGTTCAGATGTGCTTTTAGTTGCAACAGTAAATCCTAAGACAAATAAGATATCCATGGTAAGTATTCCACGTGATACAAGAGTTTATATTCCTGACCTAGGGTATAACGATAAAATAAACCACTCCTATGCAAATGGGGGTATTAACTATACGATCAATACAATTGAAGAAATGTTAGATATTCCGATAGATTACTATGTTTCGACAGACTTCCAAGGCTTTGAAGATATCGTTGATACGGTTGGCGGCATCGATGTAGAGGTACCATTTACATTTAAAGCACAGCTAACGGGCAGTTTAAAGTGGAAAACATACACGGAAGGTCCAATGGAGCTTAACGGTAACGAAGCTCTTGCTTATGTACGTATGAGAAAAAGTGATCCACAAGGTGACCTAGGCCGTAATGAAAGACAAAAGCAAGTAATTAAAGAAATAATTGATAAAGGAACGAGTTTATCAAACATTACTAAAATAGACGATATGATTGAAGATATAGGAAATAATGTGAAAACTAATATTCCTTCTTCCGAATATCTCGGTCTCATTAAGACATATCAAAAGCTCAAGTCTTCACCAATTGAGCAGCTTCAGCTTAAAGGGGTAGATGATACACGTAGAGGCGTCTATTATTTCATTCCAGATGAAGAAAGTATAGAAGAACTTAGTGAACAGCTAAAGCTAAACTTAAAGGACTTCGGTAATAATGCCCAAACTGATTCAAAAAGATCATCGAAAATAACTGATTTAACAATTGCAGAGTAAAATGAGGAGTCCATATGGACTCCTCATTTTACTCTTTTTTCTATTCCTAAAGGAAATTCCACATCTATTAATACATTTGTTGGATTGTTTTCTATCATTTTCTGAATTAAAATGTAGAAAATACACGTTTTCAGGGAGGAAAAAATGAAAAAAGTAATCGCATCATCTGTTTTAGCAACTTCTGTCCTTTTGCCCATTAATCTTCTGACAAGTGATACAGTTCACACATATGCTGCCACGAACACGGCAATCACGTCTCAACAATCTACTAAGGCTTTAATTACAAGTAATAATGTCAATGTTAGAAAAGGTGCTACTACTAGCTACAATAGTATTGGAAAAGTCCAAAATGGACAGCTAGTTACTATAATTGACCGCTTTACAAATGCTAGCGGTGAATTATGGTATAAAGTGAAAGCCGATTCGATGACCGGTTGGGTTATTAGTGATTATGTAAAAGAGGTTTCCAGTGCAGTAGGGGGTAATTCGACTGTTAATGGAAATTCTTATGTCGGTTCTTCACAAAAAATAGGGAAATCTGCAGCTAATATGAGAAGTGGAGCCACTACTTCCTATAAAGTAATATCTACTATTCCAACAGGTACCTCTTTGAAAGTTTTAGGCAGCTTTACAAATGCTCAAAAAGAGGTTTGGTTTAATGTAGAATACCAAGGAAAAAAAGGCTGGGTTCTATCAGAATTATTTTTACTTAGTGCTAC
Organism: Psychrobacillus sp.; assembly: GCA_040274765.1. Taxonomy (GTDB): domain Bacteria; phylum Bacillota; class Bacilli; order Bacillales_A; family Planococcaceae; genus Psychrobacillus. Next base: position 49,722 of record JBEMAY010000013.1, on the reverse strand, counting down.
TAATGGCGAGACTGGTACTTCTATGAAAGTAGTGAATCAATCGACGGTCCATAAAGGGGCAACTAAAAGCTATGCAACAGTTGCGACTGTTAAGGCCGGCACTACATTGACTGTTCATCAAGAGTTTACAAATGCCGCTAAAGAAAAGTGGATGCAAGTAACCTATGCAACTGGGAAAAAGGGTTGGATCCAAGCTACTGCTTTTGAAGAAGCTACAAGTGACACAAAGACAGTTGTTAAAGCTTCTACTGTACATTCAGGGGCAACTAACAGCTATAAAGTTGTTGCCACTATTAAAGTTGGAACAAAGTTAGCAGTTCATCAGGAATTTACAAATGCATCAAAAGAAAAATGGTATCAAGTAACTTATGCAACTGGCAAAAAAGGCTGGATATCTGGCGCAGCATTCGATAATGTTTCTACATCACCAGAAGCACCCCCAACTGAAACGCCAGATAGTGGACAAGCTATCGAACAAAATACGAATCTAGTCGTTTCTGTTTCAGTAGCAAATATGCGCTCAGGCCCTAGTACTTCCTTTGATGTTGTTACTCAATCTAGATTGAATGACTCCTTTATCTCTACCCACTATGCCTTAGATACAAACAATGAAAAGTGGTACAAGGTAGGCACAACGAGTGGAGAGGCATGGTTACATCAATCTGTAGTAAACGTAGTGGATGGTGCTGTAGAGCCTCCAGTAGTCACTCCAGGTAACGGAGAGACTGGAACTATTAAGCGATCCAACGCTTTAGTGTATGCAGATAGTAAGTTTAACTCTTCCGTGTTGCAGGGGCTTCCTAAAGGAACAGCATTCACGGTATTAAATAAGATAAATGGTACAGACGGAACTAATTGGTTACATATTAAAGCAGGGGCAGTCGAAGGTTGGATTCCTGACTTTGAGGTAAGTGATAACATACCTACAAAATATGCAACAAAAGCGTCTACTGTATTCAGCAGTGCAAGTGCCACCTCTAAAAAGGTAGAGTCTGTCACAGCTAGCTCTCCTTTAAGAATCTTACGTACTTTAAACAGCTGGTTAAATGTTGAAACACAAAGTGGAAAACGTGGTTGGATTCAAGCTTCCTTAGTATCCGATGCATCACCAGTCTCTCTTATTAATGGAAGAACTGAAGTGCGTAACGGACAAAATTATTTAGTATGGACAAAACCTACTAATTTTAAGATAACTTATACAATGCCATCTGCAAATGTATTAAAAATTAATGGTAATCTATCTAGTATTAATACAATCGCTTCCGGCTTAAAGGGAGTAAAAAGCATGAAGGTAGATACAGTATCAGGAGGTACTTCGGTATTAACTGTTACATTTGATCCTAACTATACGTATACAATAAGAGATTACGATAAAGAGTTAACGATCAAGGTTGTTACCAAAGGCTTAACTGGTAAGAAAATCATTATTGATGCAGGTCATGGAGCGAAGGATCCGGGAGCAGTAGGTCCTAAAGGCACTAGAGAGAAAGATGTTAACCTTGGCACTGCTAAATTCTTGAAGGCAGAGCTAGAGGCAGCAGGTGCGATTGTAACCTTAACACGTAGTACCGATGTATTTTTAGAACTAAAAGAGAGAACTGATATTTCTAATGCTTCTGATTATGATGCATTTATCAGTATCCATGCGGATTCATTCTCATCCACATCTAAAGGAACTACTACTTATTACAATACGTCAGTTAACTTTAACGGTCCAAAGAGTTTTACACTAGCGAAAAGCGTTCAAGCAAATCTAGTCAAAGAGGTTGGTACCTACAATAGAGGAGTAAAACAACAATCATTCTATGTTAACCGCATGAATGAGATTCCTTCTGTGTTAGTGGAGCTTGCATTTATCTCTAATCCATCGGAAGAGGCATTATTAGCCTCCGATTCCTTCCGCAAAAAAGCAGCGGTAGGTATTCGTAAAGGACTACAAGACTTCTTTAATCAATAATTGTTAAGTAATAGGAAATTATGCCGATAAATATCCTAGGAGTGATTCCTAGGACATATCGGCCATTTTTTTGAAAAAATTCTTTGTCGAAATATTGGGTCATTAGTCATTAGTCATTTCTAGCGATAAAACAATAAAAAGATAGGAAGGAAGACAAAAAATGAAAAAGAAAATACTTACAACGATTGGGGTTGTATTAGGTTTAAGCTTTCTAATTGCCATTAATACACCGACCACTACGAATGCAAATTCTAATCTACTATTAGCTTCAGTTGATTGGGTGCAATCTCAATTGAATCCGTTAAATTCAAAAGTAACAACTTTAGAAAAGAAAGTTGCTGAGCAGGACGCTATGATTAAACAACTGCAAAAAGCAGTTTCAGAGGGTGGCACAGTAATTCCGCCTATTCCATCAACACCTGACACACCTACACCTGGTACTTTACCTTCAGTTGTATACACAAATGCTAGCAGCGTGAAGGTTCATAGTGGAGCTACACGTAATTACAAGGTACTTGCAACATTTACAGCAAACAAATCATTAAATGTAATTGATCAGCACGGTACGGGAGCAAACCTATGGTACCGAGTAGAAGTATCTTCAACGGTAAAAGGGTGGGTTCACTCTGGAGACGTTACAACAACAAAGCCAAGTAATGTAACACCAAGCTCTGTTAGTGCAAAAGAAGCAGTGAACATCCGTAAAGGCGCTACAACTAGCTACGCTTCCATCGAGCTAGTAGCTAAAGGAACTTCTTTAAAGTACATAGATTCCTTTAAAAATGCAAAAGGTGAAACATGGTACAATGTTCAATCCCCAAAAGGAAACAAAGGTTGGGTACTAAGTACGTTAACTGAGGTGAGATAATTGAATAAAAAATTTGTAGCCGTATTTGCTGCTCTTTCCTTAAGTTTAGCATCAGCTAATACAGCACTTGCATACAAGCAAGAGACATATTCGAAGCAAATACAAGTCGAGGTACACAATACCTTTACCACTTCTTTGACTTTAAATGGTGTATATAAGCTAGAAAATCTTACAACTAAAGAAATGTTCTTTGCCATGCCTAATACACCTATAACATTTTCACAGGTTGGTGGAGAGGTTTCCATTTATCAAATGGGGGCAACTATGTACTCCTCTAAAGGCTATGCCTTACATGCACTTACAGGAAATGAAAAAATAGTTATGTTTAGAGCACCTGTCGATGGAAGAAAGGGTGCAACCTCTGATTATGCGGTTGTAAAATCCTATCAACCGTTCCAAGGGGTAAAATATGTTACGGAGTTTACGAATGGAAATGGAGAGCTTTGGTATTCCATTACGGACGAACAGGGAGTTTCCTCCTGGGTTCCTGCCAACGATGCGACTGTAGCAACTGTTGCATCTCAGCCACTTGGTAAGACACCAAACGGTTCGCAATATAGAGGAAGCTTCAATGTCGTGAAATCAGGAACTAACGTCCAAATTGTGAATAGACTAGACTTAGAAAACTACTTAAAGGGAGTTATTCCTAATGAGTCACCTGCATCGTGGCATATAGAAGCATTAAAAGCTCAAACGATAGCAGCCCGTAGCTATACATTAAGCAAAGCTGGTATCTTAAGTAGTACTACTAAGGATCAAATGTATAAAGGTTATTCATCTGAGCACAAAAACACAAATGCTGCAGTAGATGCTACTAAGGATTTAGTAGTTAAGTATAAAGGAAAACTTGTGGAAGCCTTTTATTATTCTACTAGTGGTGGAAGAACAGCGAATATTAGTGATGTTTGGAATTCAGCACAAGTTCCACAATTTGTATCAGTGGATGATTCGATTGAGCAATCTCCCTACAAGAACTGGTCTGTCCAAATTCCGGTAACCAATATTTTGACGAAGTTTGGTTTTAGCCCAACTGTCCAGCTTTTAGATATTAAGCTGACAAAAGGTGGAGCCAATGGCGAAGTGTCAGCGGTAACGGCTGTAACATCTGCAGGGGAAAAAACCATTACAGGTAATGAAACTGTTATGCGTAATGTTTTCTTAGATGCAAGCAACAAATCCTTAAAGTCAAACTGGTTTGACGTTGCTTTTACAAAACCAACTGGTGGAGGAGTAAATGATATTACTGTTCAACAGGCTAATGGAACAACTCCTGTGGATTCGCTAACTGGTGTTTCTGTACAAACAGCTAACGGCATTGTAACTATTCCATCAGGATCAGTAAGCATCCAAACTAGTAGCGGTGTTGTGAACACAGATACTGTACAAACTGGCATACAATCTGTGACAGTCAACGGAAAAGGCTACGGCCATCGTATCGGCATGAGCCAATATGGCGCCAAATCTCGAGCAGATGCCGGATGGACATACGATCGCATACTTAAGCATTACTATCAAGGTGTAACGATTGAGAAATATTAATAAAGCCAAAAAGCAAGAACGTCGAGAAATCAACGTTCTTGCTTTTTATTTCAAAATGATGGGGCTTTGAAACGCTTGTAAGTTGATTTGAAGATATCCTTTTGCACAATACCTAGTGGAGTTCTGTTTATTAAACTCCGGGATGGGGGCAAAACACTATGATAACTTGTTATATTGTATAGAGTTAACCTCTGAAATGGTCACTTTAGTTTTTACATTCCCCATGATAGTATTATGAAGTTAAGAATCTACTTTATTTTTGATTGTAGCGGCATGCGGCGACTCCAACGGGATGAGTGAGACAGATAAGACCTCACAACCACGCTCGTAAGCGATGGGTGAGGGCTTATCGCTCACCCCGTGGAAAGCGTCCGCCTATAGCGTAAATCGGGGATTTCCTTTAGTATTCTATAAGTTATAGCTATATAAATATTCATGGTGCTTCAGCAAAGAATTTTGAATATAGTTTTTCTAGTCTTCACTTACATCTTTTTTATCCCACAAGCTAAACAATAAATATATTGCAGCTGTGACGATAGCAAAAATAACAGCTCCTGTTACGGGCAAGTAGATGGAATCTAGGAAAAAAGAAACGGTCATAATGAGCGTAAATGATACAATCATATAACTAAAAAATTTATGGAACTTCTGATGATTATCCGACTTACCTTCAATTAATGCATCAACTGCCATAATTATAACGAACTCAATAACTCCATAAATGATAATAAACCAAATTAGATTCGACCAATGATCATATTCAATGCCAACTAGCAATAGGACTCCAATTTCTGCTGCCATGGAGACGATAAGTGTGCCTAGAATACCAACAATTACTATTAATATACCAAACACGGTTCCTACATTTTTTTTCATATAATTTCCCTCGTTATTCGTGATGTCATTTAAAAAGAGTGTAGACAAAGCCAACATACAAGACTTTGTCGACACTCTATCAGTCATTAAGGCTTAATAAAATTTTGAGTGTAGTAAGGAATGGAGCCGTGTGTCCATTTTACAAAATAGACACCGACGCCTAAATGGGTATAGGCAGTGTTTATCACATTTTTTCGATGACCAAGCGAATTCATCAATGCTTCATGGGCAAAGTAAGGATCGGTATAGCCCATCGCAATGTTTTCTCCGGCATTTCGGAATTGTACTCCGCCATTTTTTAAGCGATCAAAAGGCGATTCGCCTTTTAAATTGTTATGATTGAAATAATCATTCTTTCCCATATCTGCACTATGCATGCGTGCTACATCTGCTGCCTTTGGAGCGGATTGTAGAGTTTGGACACCGTGAGCTTTTCTTTCTGCATTCACTAAATCAAATAAAAGATTCTCGTAACCTGTTTGTAGTGTGGTAGATTTCTTTGGATAAAGATTTGGGTTCTTATTAATTAATTGGTAATCTACTAAGTAAATTGCCGCGATCTTATTGTCGTTATGAACATCTATGAAGAAGTTTGCTTCATATTTTGGTGTCGAATACGTAATAATTTCTACAGGGTACGTATTTCCACTAGTTTCATAGCTTTTACCAAATTTACTCTCTAGCTGACTAATTGTATGCGATACGGAAACTCCATTAACTTGAAAGCTTTTATCCTTTGTATATAAGGAAGCAATTTTATCGCTAAGTGTACTAATCGCGTAAAATTTGTCGTAATTGTTATGATAAATTCCTGTAATTGCACCAAATTCATTAGCTACTGATTTCTTTGTCCCACCGAGTTTGTTAGTAACTGTAGAAATATTATCTCCGATCATAAAAGAGGTAGTCGGAGCAGGCGTGCAATTTAATTGGCTAAGTTTAGCTTTAGATGGTGTTTGATAAATAATCGAAGCATCATCCTTTATCACTAATCCACCACCAAGGTGGTAATACGTTGATTTATTTGCATAAACTCGATAATTATCTCCAGGCTTTACTGTTCTATAGGCTACAAAGTTGCCATTATTATTCTGATAGATTGTTGTCGGCTGTTGAACTAGAACTCTGCCAATCTGTCCCTTTTTAAGCTCAACGCCATCCCAAGTAACTTTATCTGGACAATCAGCTGCAAAAGTAATTGCAGGAGCAATACTTAATCCGAATAGTAACACAAATAAAATTGAGAATTTTTTCATCTTTTTCCATCACTCCTCTACCTAATTATAAATCAAACGACATCAAACTCCAAAAATACTTTCTCGACAGTGTCGATTTTTGCTTGGCCGTTTGTTATTTCTGTTACCCACTCTAAAAATTTTAACTCATCTTCCGCTTTCGTGTATACAAAAATTTCCACTAAATCTGCGTATGCAATCTCTTTTAGAGGATAGATTGAGTTTCTAATTTCATTTTCCATTTTTCCTAGCCATGTATAGTCAATAGATATTTTCATTAGATGATGGAGCTGGCATTCAACCTCACCCGCTGCCTCGATGGCTTCCGTGGTCGCTTTGCTATAAGCTCTGATTAGGCCACCGCCGCCAAGCTTAATACCTCCAAAATAACGAGTGACGACTACCACGGTATCCTTGAGACCTCTTTTCTTAAGAACTTCAAGCATCGGAACCCCAGCGGTACCACTTGGTTCGCCATCATCATTCGCTTTTTGAATGTGATCATGCTCGCCAATTATATAAGCCGAACAGTTATGATTAGCATCTTTATGCTTTTGTTTGATATTATTAATAAAATCTTGTGCCTCTACTTCTGTTTCAGCGCGTTGTGTATAAGTTATAAATCGGGACTTTTGAATAATAATTTCACTTTCTCCGTATCCCTTAATTGTTTGATAGTTGTTTCTCATAATAAATTTCCCTCCTAAATGCTTTGAAACATACTTGTAAACTAATTTTAATTTAATTTTAGTTATTTAGTGCTATAATAGAATTTGTCAGTAAAAATGAATGAAGACTCATGTTAAATGTCTAAAGGAGAAAAAACAGATGACGAATAAGAATCTTGAATTGCAATCGTTAGATGTTATTTTCGATAGAATGGTCGATGTAATGGATCATTCGAAAAAGGATATATTTATTATAAGCGAACAAAGTCGTCAAAGCTTCGAGGAAATGAAAGTTGAGTTAGAAATAATTCGCGGAAGCATTGAGGCTGTCATTCTGGAAGGAGACTCGCTTGAGGCAAAATCGAGACTGGCTCGTAATAGATTAGCAGAGGTTTCGAAGAATTTTAACTCATACGATGAACCACAAGTACGTAGCGCTTACGAAAATGCAAATGAGCTTCAAATTAATCTACTAATTAAACGCAATGAAGAAAAACAACTGAGACAGCGTAGAGATGAACTTGAAAGAAGGCTGCAAGGACTATTAGAAATGATAGAGCGTGCAGATCAACTTGTCAATCAAGTCAACATTGTCATCAACTATCTTACTTCGGATTTAAAGGAAGTGGGAGAAGCACTCGAAAACGCAAAAATTAAACAAGATTTTACATTGAAAATTATTGAAGCACAAGAAGAAGAGAGAAAACGTCTTTCACGAGAAATCCATGATGGTCCTGCCCAAATGCTAGCAAACGTGCTACTAAGAACTGATTTAATCAATCTTACGTATCAGCAGCGTGGTGGAGAAGAGGCTATGAAGGAAATTATCGAATTGAAGAGTACTGTGCGTGAAGCACTTTCAGAGGTACGTCGCATAATCTACGACCTCCGTCCGATGGCTCTAGATGACCTAGGTTTAATCCCTACGCTTCGAAAATATATTGCCACTACGGGAGAATATAATCCCACCAAAAAAATACATTTTCAAACGTATGGAGAAGAAATACGAATTCAGCCAAAATTTGAAGTAGCTATTTTCCGCTTAATCCAAGAATGTCTGACGAATGGCTTGAAGCACGGTCAGTTTTCAGAAGCATGGGTGAAGTTGGAATGGGTGAAACATAAGATGAACATTATTGTGAAAGATAATGGGATCGGTTTTGATCCAAAAGTGGTAAAAGAAAAATCATTCGGCTTGATCGGTATGCAAGAGAGAGTCGATTTATTAGAGGGAACGATGAAAATTTTATCGTCTCCAGGAAATGGAACTACTATATTGTTTAGTATTCCGATAAATGAGGAATAGAAACTACAGCCGTTTTTTAATAGGAGGAAATGACCAATGACAAAAATTATCATTATAGATGATCACCAACTTTTCCGTGAGGGAGTAAAGAGAATACTAGACTTTGAAGATTCATTTGAAGTAGTAGCAGAAGGTAGCGATGGTAACGACGTTCTACGCTTATATGAGCAATACTTACCAGACGTAGTATTAATGGACATCAACATGCCAACTAAAAATGGCGTAGACGCTACAGAAGAACTTATCGAAAAATTCCCAGAAGCAAAAGTAATTATGCTTTCTATTCATGATGATGAATCATACGTATCTCACGCATTGAAAACTGGTGCATTAGGCTATATGTTAAAAGAAATGGATGCTGTGGCAATCGTTTCAGCGATCAAAGTAGTAGCGAAAGGCGGCTCATACTTACATCCAAAAGTAACTCGTAATCTAGTATCTGAATTCCGTCGTTTAAGTGAACGCGAAAACAAAGGAAACTTCCACCAAACGGAAATCCGTCGCCCATTCCACTTACTAACGAAGCGCGAATGCGAAGTATTACAATTACTAACAGACGGACAAAGCAACCGTACAATCGGAGAAACACTTTTCATCTCTGAAAAAACAGTTAAAAACCATGTATCCAGCATTCTTCAAAAAATGAACGTAAACGACCGTACCCAAGCCGTAGTAACCGGCATCAAAAACGGTTGGGTAGAAGTTCGATAATACTATAATAGATCAATATAGTGTGTAATATGTATACCCCCTCCAGATTTTTTGCTGGAGGGGGTTTTTGGTTTTGGAGAAAACCTTGCGGAGATGAGGGAGAACCTTGCAGAGATAGAGTCAAACCTTGCAGAAACGAGCGTAAACCTTGCACAAACGAAAAAACCTTGCGGAAACGGGATAGAACCTTGCGAAAACGAGGGAGAACCTTGCAGAGACAGAGTCAAATCTTGCAGAAACGAGATAGAACTTTGCGGAGACGAGGGAGAACCTTGCAGAGATGGAGTCAAATCTTGCAGAAACGAGCATAAACCTTGCACAGACAAAAAATCCTTGCAGAAACGAGATAGAACTTTGCGGAGATGAGTGAGAACCTTGCAGAGATAGAGTCAAACCTTGCAGAAACGAGCGTAAACCTTGCACAAACGAAAAAAATTTGCGGAAACGGATAAGAACCTCGCAGAGACGAGCAAGAACCTTGCGGAGATGGAGTCAAACCTTGCAGAAACGAGTGTAAACCTTGCAGAAACGAGCGTAAACCTTGCACAAACGAAAAAACCTTGGGGAAACGAGATACAACCTTGCGGAGACGAGGGAGAACCTTGCAGAGATGGAGTCAAACCTTGCAGAAACGAGCGTAAACCTTGCACAAACGAAAAAACCTTGCGGAAACGGATGAGAACCTTGCAGAGACAAGCACAAACCTTGCACAAACATAAAACTAGGTGATTCCCGAATAAATTACATGACTTCCATCTTATTTTTTCCATACAAAATATCTTTTCCTCCCATTTTCATGGCCTTCAATATTTGCAAAACTATTTAATAACCGAGATGCCGTATAGGGAGAGTCTACTAGACAAAAATGTTGGAAATCCTTAACGGTCATTCTGGATTTCACTAGTAAAAAATATTCTCTGATTGCTACCTTATGCGCCCCTCGATCTGTCTTCCCGCACTTCCCACATTTCCAAGTAGAGTAGTGTCGCTGCATCCCGAACGCGCCACAGCTTGGACATTCGACTCCACGCACCAAATCTCCTGGAGCGATTCGATAATATTCGCATAATGGCGGCATGACATATGGTGAGAGACTTCGCTCGATTAAAGAAATAATTTCCTTAAACTTTGCAGGCGCAATGGGCTCGCTCAAGCCATTGCTATGCATTTGATAGACTCTCTCAATCATGCTTTCTAGTTTGAAAATCGGATAGTTGGAAGGTTTTTCGCGGATGCGACTGGACTTGGCGGTCATGATGATGGCACCGGTCACTTTCATGGTGGGGCACACGGTTCGTAGAAATTCTTTTAGGAAGCGGATATTACGCGTTAATTGAAAATAGGGGTTGGGGAAGGGAGTTTCGATTCCCTCTACTTCTTTATAAAACTCTTCGTCTTTAAAATACAAATTGCCGTTCATATTTTTGGATTCAATCACCATACAGCAGCGGTCACTCACTATTAAACAATCAATCTGGATTTTCCATTCATCCAACAGCAAGCCTACATTCGAAAAGACATGATAGTTTCCTTCTAATCTTAATTCCTCGAGCTTTCCAAGTAAACGATCTTCACCTCGCTCACCGGCTTCATTACGCCGTAAATCTTCTGTCACGAACATAAATTGCTCGTGCTCACATGACAATCTTTTTAATAAAATCTTCTGCTTAGGGTACAATAAACTTATTCACCTCCATTCTACATATATCTTACTTCAAGCGTCTGAAAATTTCATTAATTAAATAATCGAAACTTATTCGTTGAGTTTTCGTCCTAACTATGACAAAATAACCAACAGCAGGAGGGAAACAGATGAGACTTATAATACAAGGACTTACTCTTGCAGCACTTATATTAGTACTTGCTGCTTGTAATGATAAAGAAGAAGTAAACTCAGAGGCTGGATCAGTGAATGACTCTACTCCATCGCAAACAGAATCTACACTCGATCACGGTGTAAAGGACAAATCAGACGTAGGCTTCGAAATGTCTTCTGACGGAAATGTGGAAGAAGCAGCGAATGTACCTGAAAAGGAAAAAACAGCAGTATTAAATGCATTCAACGAATATATAGAAGCATTTAACGAAGAGGATATCGACCGTTATTTGAGCGTAATCTCTAAAAAACCAGAGGGCTTCAACTATGAGGACGATAAAAAGATGGTAATCGAAACCTTCGAAAATTATGATACGGTACGTACAGCCGAAGATGTGACTATTATCGAATATAATGATAAAGAAGCACAGGTTTACTCTAATCTTCATATTGCCCTTCATGAGCCAGGATCAGGTGCTAAGCTTGATCGAAATGGTCGCCAGGTGACTGTTTTTGCGAAGGAAGAAGGCAAATGGTTGGTAACAAGTGTCTATTTCATAGGCGAAACATCTGAATAAAAATCCACATCCCCAACATATATGACAAATATCATGTTTGGGGTCTTTTTATGCTTTCTTTTCTTATCCAGTTTCAGTAAACTAGAGTTAGGAGAGTGATTTCTTATATGACGAAAACGGTAGTAGTAACGGATAGCACAGCATATATCCCTGAAGAAATACGAGAAAGCTTGAATATTCAAATGGTACCTCTTAGTGTCGTAATTGGAAACGAGACTTATAGAGAAGAAATAGATATTAATACAACCGAATTTTACGATAAAATCAGAAATGAAAAAGCACTTCCAAAAACCTCACAACCATCTCTAGGAAACTTTGTAACCACGTTCGAAAATTTGGAGAAAGATTATGACTCCATCATTTCGGTTCACCTATCTAGTGGTATCAGCGGGACATTAGCTGGAGCTGAGCAAGCAGGTGGAATGGTGGAAGGAATTGATGTCCACACATTCGATACAGAGATTTCTTGTATGGTACAAGGCTTCTATGTAATTCGTGCTGCTGAAATGGCACAGGTAGGAGAAACGCCTGAAGCAATTCTCCAAGAGCTGAACAAAATGAAGCAGTCGATGCGTGCGTATTTCATGGTAGATAACCTGGATCATCTTCACCGGGGAGGTCGCCTAAACGGCTTTGAGCGTGTTATTGGTTCCGTGCTTCAAGTGAAACCAATCCTTCATTTTGAAAATAAAGTCATCGTTCCTTTTGAAAAAGTTCGCACACGCAAAAAAGCGATGAAGCGAATTGCAGATATGCTAGAAGAAGACGCTAAAAAATACGATAAAATCAAGGCTACTATCATTCATGCAAACAACGAAGAAGAGGCTAATGCATGGAAGATACTTCTCGAGGCTATTATGCCAAACGTTGAATTTACGATTAGCTACTTTGGACCGGTTATCGGTACGCACCTTGGAGAAGGATCCATGGGGCTAGGCTGGTACCACGTCGAGTCTTAATGATGAACAAGCAATTACAACAATTTCTCACTGGACGCATATGGCTTCGCGCACATACACCATTTCCGCGCGAGGTCATTGACGACCATATCCGCAGCGGCCACATTCACCTCAAGCCAGGAATTGAAACAGTAAAATCCCACTCATTATTCCATCCAAACAAACACATTTGCAACCGATGTCACAACACAAATCCAACTCTATTTTACTCATTTCACTGTGCTCAATGTAATAAAATCTGTACCTATTGCCGCCATTGCATCCGCATGGGACGAGTTAGCAGCTGTTCTGAGCTAATGACGTGGATTAAAGAACCAGCGAATGGAGCGACCAAGGACATTTTTAATTGGACCGGTCAGCTAACGCCACTACAGCAAAAGGTGAGCGAGGAACTTCTACGCAGTGTCCAAAACAACCAATCACATCTATTGCACGCAGTGTGCGGTGCAGGAAAAACAGAGCTACTTTTTCCATCGATTTTTGCCTCTTTGCAGGCCGGTAAACGCGTATGTGTTGCTGCGCCAAGAACAGATGTCATTTTAGAGCTGTTCCCTCGATTCCAAAAGGTATTCCCTAAAACAATTATTCATGCCCTTTATGGAGGAGCACCAGACCAGGAAGGCTTTGCCACATTAGTTTTAGCAACGACTCATCAGCTATATCGCTTCGAGCATGCCTTTGATGTAGTTTTTGTTGATGAAGCGGATGCCTTTCCGTACTACGCAGACAAAACGCTTCAGCAGGCCGTTGTCAAAGCAGCAAAGCCAGAAGCCGCCATTCACTACGTCACAGCTACGCCAACTGACTCCTTGCAAACAACTAACCAATCCATTCTTTCTAGGCGATATCACGGAAATCCATTACCAGTCCCACGCTTTGATAGTCTATGGGGCTACACGAGACAATTAAACAAAGGTAAAGTACCAAAAAAGCTGCAGCAATGGATGGATGATAAAATCCAACATAACCTCCCGTTTCTCGTATTCCTGCCAACGATAGAAATGCTTGAGCAATTCCCGGGCGACTTACCTCGGGTTCACGCAGAGCATCCAGAACGTAAAGAACGAGTAATCCAGCTTCGAGAAAAGAAAGTACCGGGGCTATTGACGACCACGATTTTAGAAAGAGGGATCACGATAGAGAATGTTCATGTTGCGGTAGTAGGAGCAGAGCAGGGTGTTTTTACTGCAAGTGCACTTATTCAAATAAGCGGGAGAGTCGGGCGTTCTAGCTCCTATCCTAATGGGGACATTGTATTCTTTCATCATGGGATCAGTCACGCGATGGATGAGGCAAAGGACGAGATTGAAAGGTGGAATGAGCTATCATCTGTTTAATTTGTGGCAGTAAGTTTACGGTTCCTGCCACTTGGAGAATGTTATTCCTCTATGAAACGGAGAGTGCTTGCTGTGAACGGTGCATGCAGAAATTTGAAAAAGCCGATACGGTATTTGATTTCTCCGATTTTATTGGAACGAAGTACGAGGGGGCCCTTGATCAAGTCCAATCACTTTACACGTACAATGAAGCGATGAAAGACTTTTTCCACCAATATAAGTTTTTACAGGACGTTGCACTCGCGAACATATTTGCGAGAGAAATAAAAGCATTGCCACTACAGGGCGTAGTTGTCCCGATACCAATGCACCCAGAGAAATTAAAGGAAAGAACCTTTTCTCAAGTGGAGGAGTTATTAAATCATGCAGAAATATCATTCCAAAATCTCCTTACGAAAGCTACTTCCAGTGAGCAAGGGAAAAAGTCAAAAAAGGAACGCTTGGAGGCTGAGACTTTATTCGAACTAATCCACGAAGTAGAACCAACACACTATATTTTATTCGATGATATATACACGACTGGCGCAACGGTCCACCAGGCAGCCAGGTTATTGAAAGACGCAGGTGCAACGAGTGTAGAGGCTATCACTTTAATAAAAGGTTAACCTGCCGATATAAATAATAACGAGCAGAAATAGTGGGGGTATGGACATGGGAGAGCTAAAAAATTGCCCATCATGTGGCGAGTTTTTTAACTATACTGGGTTAAGAGATGTATGTAATCCTTGTGCAATGAATGAAGAAAAGCAATACGAGGTTGTTTATCGATTCCTCAGAAAACGAGAAAATCGTGCAGCTACCGTGGAACGTATCGTAGAAGCAACAGGAGTGGAAGAGTCGCTTTTACATAAATGGGTTCGCAAAGGTAGACTTCAGCCAGCAATGTTCCCGAACCTAGGGTATCCGTGTGATAGCTGTGGGAAGCTAACTCAGGTTGGTAAGCTTTGTGGAAAATGTACTGAGGAGCTAAAGTCTGGTCTACGCCAGTTTGAGGCTGCTAGAGAATTCCGCGATAAAGTAAATAACCAAGAATCAGTCTATTATAAGGATCAAAAATGACTCTCACCTAGTGTGAGAGTTTTATATTAAGGTCAAATTACTCAGTTAATAAATCTAAGTGTCTTATAATAAGGCACATTTCCTATTCCAATCATTTCCTACAAAAGAACTCTAAACACTTGTGGAAATAAACCGAAATAAAGAATAGACAATTTTATGAACGAAAGGGGAATGTATATGAAAATCACCAACCATGGTGTCAATCAAATCAATCCATACCAACGCAATCAGATGCAAGTAGGAAAAACTCAACAAACGATGAAACAAGCCGCTGATCAACTTGAAATATCATCTGCTGCAAAAAGCATGCAGACGAAATCACCTATAGAGGTGAATCAAGCAGAGCGCGTTGCAGCTCTTAAAGCAGAAATTGAAGCTGGCACTTATAAAGTGGATGCGAAGCAGCTTGCTACAAACATTTTAAAATACTACCAAATTTAAAGGAGACCCGAGCATGTCCATCGAAAATATTCTGCACTCTCTAACGAACTTAAATATGCTTCACAAAAGTTTATTAGACATTGCATACAAAAAAACAGAGGCCATCAAAACGGGGGACATGGACAGTCTTAACGACCTGCTCAAGGACGAGCAGGCGCACGTAGCCGGTATTTCTCAGCTAGAGCAACAGCGTCAATTAGAGGTAACGGATTACCTTCGAGCAAAAGGAATTGCTCCGATCGACAACCCAACTGTTGCCCATGTCATAGAAAACACCAACACCGAGCAAGAAAAAGAGCAGCTAAGCGCTGCACGCAACCAGCTTCTTCTCACATTAGAAACACTCAAAAACCAAAACGACCTAAATCAAAAACTAACATTTCAATCACTGCAATTCGTCAATATGACATTAGATATGCTACGACCAAAGCCAGACCAAATAAACTACTCGAGGAACGTTTCAAATGGTCCTTCAAAAGACAAAACATACTTCGACTCACAAGCATAGGAGGCTGACCCATGGGCTCTACATTTATGGGACTAGAAACAAGTAAGCGCGGATTATACACACAACAATCCGCTTTATATACTACAGGACATAATATTTCCAATGCCAATACGGCAGGATATTCCCGCCAGCGTGTAAATATGGAAGCAACACTAGGCTTTCCAGGAGCAGGCTTAAATGCTCCAAAAATCCCTGGACATCTTGGTACGGGGGTTCAAGCACAATCTGTTCAAAGAATAAGAGATTCCTTTATCGATACACAATACAGACAAGAAGCTAACAAATTAGGTTATTGGGAATCTCGCTCATCCGCTATTACCCAAATGGAAGATGTTTTAAATGAGCCTTCTGATTACGGGTTAGCCAAATCAATGGATGAGTTCTGGAGATCCCTACAAGATTTAAGTGTGAACCCAGAAAACGGTGGAGCGCGTGCTGTTGTTGTACAACGAGGTATCGCAGTAGCCGATTCCTTTAACTACATGCACAAATCAATCACACAAATTAAAGATAACGCAGCAAAAGAAATAGGTATTTCCCTAAAGGACGTAAACTCCATTTTGCAGCAAGTAGCAAGCCTAAATGAGCAAATCAAAGCAATTGAACCAAACGGCTACATGCCAAATGATTTGTATGATGCTCGTGACACTCTTTTAGATGAGCTATCCACATACTTTCCTATTGAAACTAGTAATGAAAAATCAGGTGGAAACGCGTTAGCGATTGCGGAAGGTTCAGTTACAGTCAAACTAAAAGTCAATGGTGAGTCAATTGAATTGATCAATGGGAAAGAATTTAAAGAATTCCGTACATCACCTTCTTTAGCAAAACCAGGTGGCGATAGCATGACACCTACGGGACCTGTTACTGGTTTAAATCTTGTAAAAGTAAATGCTGATGGTTCAGATGGTCCAGCAGAGACTATTAGTATCTCTAGTTTAAATGACACAGGGAAAATTAAATCTACGATTAACTCCTATGGATATGTAAATCCAGCTGGAGAAGAAAAAGGTCTCTTCCCTGATATGATTACTAAATTAAATGATATGGCAAAAGCATTTGCTGAGGAATTTAATAAGATTCATAAAGGTACTGCGGATAAAGGGTCAGATATATATGGCAAAAAAGGAGAAGCCTTCTTTACTAATAAGGCAGACAATAGTGAGGCTGGAATAACTGCGGAGAATATTTATATTTCTTCCGAAATTATAAAAGACCCTGGAAAAATTGCTGCTTCTGATTCTAAGCCTGGAGCTCCTGGAGATGCTGAACCGGGTAATGGAAAATTCGCTTTAGTTCTAGCGAATATGAAATTTGCAAGTCTTAGCGAATTAGGTGATGTAAGTGCTCAAACCTATTTTGAGGGACTTATCGGACAATTAGGTGTGGACGGCCAACAAGCAGTACGTCTAGAATTTAATTCAGCAACACTTCAACAAGCAGTGTCAGAACGTCGTGCTTCTGTAAGCTCCGTATCACTTGATGAAGAAATGACAAACATGATCATATTCCAGCAAGCATACAACGCATCTGCACGTATGATTACAGTAGTAGATGAAACATTAGATAAAATTATCAACGGCATGGGCCGTGTGGGATTATAATAGGGGGTACTAAACATGCGCGTAACCCAATCAATGCTATCAAACAATATGCTCCGTAATTTATCCAATAGCTATAATAAGATGGGGAAAGTACAAAATCAAATTGAGACAGGTAAAAAAGTGACCCGTCCATCTGATGATCCAGTAGTTGCAATGAAAGGAATTGGCTACCGAACAGCCTTAGACAAGGTAGAGCAATTCCAACGAAACATCGGTGAAGTAAACAACTGGCTAGATAGCTCGGATGATACTTTTGATAAGGTAGGCTCAGCATTACACAGAGCTAACGAACTTGCTGTGCAAGGTGCAAACGGGACAATCACTCCAGATGATCGTCAGAAAATCGTAAGCGAGTTAGACCAAATTAGACAACATATACAAAATCTAGCGAACACAAAAGTTGGAGACAAATACATTTTTAGTGGAACGAAAACAACAACGCCTTTATACGATGAGAAGAACGGTGGTTATCCAGACCACAACCCTGCTAATCCGAATGCATTTGATAAAGATATAGAAATTGAAGTATTTGATGGTATAACCCTTAAAGTTAATACGAACGCAATAGATGTATTTAAAAATATCGATCAGATGTTCCAAGAGATAAAAGATGGAACAGTCGACTTTTCAGAAGCAATCGGAAAGATTGATGAGCAAATGAATGAAATTTTAACAACTCGTGCAGACATAGGTGCAAGACAAAACCGCGTGGAACTTATGGATGACCGCTTACGATCTCAAGAAGTAATTGCTACTAAACAAATGTCAGAGAATGAAGACGTTGATATGGAGAAAGCGATTACTGAAATGATTACCCAAGAATCAATTCACCGAGCAGCTCTTTCCGTAGGGGCACGAATCATTCAACCAAGCTTAGTAGACTTTTTACGATAAGGTAAATTAAACAAAAAACAAAAGCGTTTGGACAACTTGTTCCAGGCGCTTTCTTTAGAGGGGGAGAATAAGTGAATATCCCAAAGCTTCAAGTGCAGTCAACAAAAGCAATTATTGGCTTAACTACTCAAAAACCTATACAACAAATTGAGCAGCCTGGAGCTAATCTGGATCTCCAACAACCAAAAGCAATACAAACGATGAAAACAACCAAACCACAGCTTACAATTGACACGGAGCAAGCTCGCGCAGACATCGATTTGAAGAGCGTTAGAAGAAGAATAGAAGACTTTGCTGCCGAAGGTAAACAAGGTATTTCAGAAGGAATCGCTCGACGTGCCCAACAAGGAAACGAACTGATGAAGATTGAAAACGATGGAAATCCAATACAAGCACAAGCTAAACAATCAGGAAGACAACCATATACTTCACTCGGTATCAAATTTGTACCGTCTTATGGAAGTGTAAAAGTAAATTTTGAGCCAGGTAGCGTAGACATACAAACTGAACCACAGAAAGTAATAAACAACACGACTGTCAATAAACCAATTCATAACTACACACCAGGAAGAGTAAAAGTAGAAATGCTTCAACGCGCATCATTAACAATCGATTGGCTTGTCTAATTGAACAGAAGGAGTAAACAAATGAAAATTAACACTGCTTATATGGGTGAAATAGAAATTGAACAATCAAGTCTTATGACATTTGACCACGGCATTCCTGGCTTTGAAAACGAAAGAGAATTTGCTTTAATTGCAATTGAAGACAATGATGTATTCCAAGTATTGCAGTCCATTCAGACTGAAGCCTTGGCGTTCATTGTAACGAATCCATACACAATCACAACGAACTATAACTTTGAACTAGACGAAGCAACCGTCAATGCTCTTCAAGTTAAAAATGAAAAAGAAGTGGCAGTCTTTGCAATCGTATCCTTGAAAGAAACTCTTGACCAATCTACCATTAATCTAAAAGCACCTATCATTTTAAATACAACAAACAAAAAAGCTAAGCAAGTAATTTTAAACAATGAAGAATATGCTATTCGTCACCTTATTTCATCAGAAAGTCAAAAGGGGTGATTAAATGCTAGTATTATCTCGTAAACTAGGAGAAACAATCTGGATCGGTGAAGATGTCGAAATCGTTATTACTGAAGTAAAAGGTGAACAAGTGAAAATAGGTATACGAGCTCCGAGAAGTATTGATATTATACGTGGTGAATTAAGACAAGATGTTTCAGAATCTAATACAGAAGCTGTAATCAATAATTTAGATATTTTAAAAAGACTTAAAGACTAATTAGAAATTTATTCAAAAAAAAATTTAAAAACTATTAAACATTATCTTTCGATTCCGATATTATCTATGTAAGCAAGAAAAACGGGGTCCGGCCGGCCCGGTTCTCTTGCCCACATACTAAAAAATGCTCACAAGGATGTGAGCAACATATTCCAAGGAGGAACTTATAATGATTATCAATCACAATATCGCAGCACTTAACACACACCGTCAATTAGGCAGTGCAACAAATGCACAATCTAAATCAATGGAAAAATTAGCTTCTGGAATGCGTATCAACCGTGCTGGTGACGATGCAGCTGGTCTTGCAATCTCTGAAAAAATGCGTGGGCAAATTCGTGGTCTTGATATGGCTGCAAAGAATGCTCAAGATGGTATCTCTTTAATTCAAACAGCTGAAGGAGCTCTAAATGAAACTCATGATATCCTTCAACGTATGCGTGAATTAGCTGTTCAATCTGCTAATGATACAAATACGGATGAAGATCGTGTAGAAATTCAAAAAGAGGTAGCTGCACTGATTGAAGAAATAGACCGAATTGGAAATAACACTCAATTCAATACTAAGGATATTTTAAAAGCAGACCAATCACTTGATATTAATATTGGTTCAAACTCTGGACAAGCGCTTACTGTTACATGGAAAGCACAAACTAAAGCTGCATTAGGTGAAGATGCTGTTGAAATCACTGATGTTACAGTTGCTACTAAAGCTGGAGCTCAGGCTGCTATTGATACAATGGATGAAGCAATTGCTTCTGTATCAGCTTCCCGTGCGCAAATGGGTGCTTACCAAAATCGTTTAGAACATTCTATAAATAACTTAAATACATCTTCTGAAAATTTAACAGCTGCTGAATCTCGTATTCGTGACGTAGATATGGCGAAAGAAATGATGGAACAAACTAAAAACTCAATTCTTTCTCAAGCAGCACAAGCAATGTTAGCACAAGCTAACCAACAACCACAAGGAGTTCTTCAGTTACTTCGTTAATAGAAGAATCTATTGTCTGGGACCTCCCCTTATAGGTGAGGTCCTTTTGTATGGAATAATTAAAGGGGGATCTGGGATGAAATTAAGAAGGTTAACTACATTTTTATTACTATTTATGCTTACTGTAAATATGGGTACTGGTTTTGCTTATTCGGGAGTCCAAAAGGTAAGTAATGAATACATCGAAATTGCAACTAATGACACGGGTAGATTTACTATCGGAACTACGGGGGGAAGCCGTGAAAATCTTCTTGATGATTATAAAAAACTATTATATGGTCATCCAACCCCAAATACATCCTATACTACTATTAGGGTGGATGGATTTGACTATTATTTTGCAGGTAACATTCAAAACCCCTCGATTAATGACCAATATAAAACTAATATTGCTGAAGGGAATTTTTCGAATATTAAGGTAAAACAAATATTGTCAATTGTTAAAAATAATACTACTCAACTAAAAGATACTGTGGAAATAAAATATATTATTACAAATACCGATGAAGTAACAAAAAATGTTGGCACTAGAATAATGATGGATACAATGCTAGGAAATAATGATAGTGCCCCATTTAGATTGCCAGGAATCGGAGAAGTTATATCCGAAAAAGAGTTTCTAGGAGATAATATTCCACCTTATTGGCAAGCATTTGATGATTTAAATAATCCTTCAATTATTGCCCATGGTAGCCTACTAAACGTTCCAATTAAACCTGACAAAGTTCAATTCACTAATTGGAATAGGACTTATAGTTCTCCATGGAATTTTTATATTTTACCTGGTGCCTCAAATGGAGATAGTGCTGTTAATATATATTGGAATGAAAAACCATTTCTTCCAGGTGAAACGAGAGAATATGTTACCTATTACGGATTAAGTAATTTTGTATCAGAACAAACTCCCCCTGTTAGTGTTTCATTAGCTGGGCCATCAGAAATTAATTTTGATGGCGAGAATTACCTACCTAATCCAATTACAATTACTGGTTATTTTAAAAATATAAGCAATGTCCAAGCGAATGATTTACATTTAGATATCCTTCTACCAAATGGTGTGAATCTTGTTGCAGAAAATAATAATCAGATAATCGGTGATTTAGTACCTTCGGAAGAAAGAATGGTTGCCTGGGATTTTCAAATTGAGGATGTTGGAGATTTAAAACAATTTGATATTGAATTAATTTTGACGGGTTCGAATATCGAAGAAAAACGAGTAGTGAAAACAATTCATATCAATGATATAAGCAATCCAGTATTAGAGACTATTCAGTTAGTACCAAACGAAATTAGTATTTTAAAAGGTCAGAAGAAAAATCTTAGTGTCCTTGGTTATTATTCTGATCAAAGTATGAAAGATCTAACTACTTCAAGGACTGGTACAGTATACTCGGTAAGTAATGAAGAAGTCATTACCGTAACAAAAGAAGGTGTAATTGAGGCAACTGAGGACTCATTGGGAGGTATGGTAACCCTAACGGCTTCTAATGGAGAAATTACTACTACAGCAATAGTTAAGGTTGAAGATAACATAGAAACTTTGCCAAGTGAAATTACAGTCTTACCAGAGGAAGTCACTTTGGAAAAGGGACAGTCTTATCAAATAGAAGTTTTTGCATATTATGAGAATGGTACAAGAGAAAATATAACTTCACATGCAAACACAAAGTATTCCAGCGTAAATGAGAGTATTGTTAAAGTCAATAATTCAGGAAAAATTAGTACCGTAGGAACTATGCCTGGTGAAACAAAAGTTAAAATTGATTATAAAGGTAAAACAAAAGAAATCTTAGTAAAAGTAATTGGTGATCCAGTGATTACTGATATAGAATTCACCCCAGATTCAATTAGAATAGAGCAAGGAAAAAGTCTTCAATTAACTGCTACCACAGTTTTTTCTAATGGAGCTAGATATGATGTAACAAGTGATGAGTCTACAATCTATAAAACTTATGATACAAAAAGAGCTTCTATTTCTCCTCAAGGACTTTTAACAATTCCTTCATCTGCTCCGTTGGGGGAAGTTGGAATTAAAGTCACACATGGTTCGAAAAGTAAACTGATAACAGTTACTATTATCAGTGGTCCAAAACCCGATCGAATAGAATCAAATCCACAAATGATTGAGCTAGAAAGAGGAAAGTCTTCACAGTTGTCAGCTATATTGTATATGACTAATGGTGAAAGTAAAGATATTACTGCAAATGAAGGGACCGTCTATAAAAGTTATGATTTAAACAGAGTAATCGTTAATCAAGAAGGCCTGATACAAGTGCCAATGAATGCCCCATTAGGTGAAACTGCTATTAGACTAACTAATAGTGGTAAAAGTCAAAATGTGATGGTAAAAGTGAAGAGTGGTCCAAGTCCTGATAAAGTAGAAGTAACACCAAATGTTATTGAACTTGAGCGGGGTGCAACATCACAATTATCGGCGGAGCTAATAATGACTGATGGAGAGAGGAAGGATATTACCTCAGATAGTAATACTGTTTATAAAAGTTATGATTTAAATCGGGCTACCATTACTTCTGGAGGACAAATTCAAATTCCTAATAACGCTCCCATTGGTGAAACAGGGATAAGAGTTACTAATAGTGGTAAATATCAGTTAGTTACGATAAAAGTTATAAGTGGACCAACGGTATCTGAATTGGAAATAACCCCTGACAAAATTGAGATAAAGAGGGGAGAAAGTTCACAAGTCGCAGTTAGCTCTATCTTGTCTAACGGTGAAAGACGGGATGTAACATCTGATTTAGGAACAATTTATAAAAGTTATGATACAAATCGTGTAACAATAAATAGTCAAGGTATAATTCAAGTTCCAATAAATGCTCCCTTAGGTGAAACAGGTATTCGTGTAACCCATGGGGGAAAATCAAAGACTGTAACTGTTATAGTTTCAAGTGGACCTACTGTAAGTAGCTTGGAAGTATCACCACAGAAAAGCGAAATTAACAAGGGGGCTTTTCTCCAATTAGATGCTATTTCCGTTTGGAATAATGGGGAAAGAAAAAGTGTTACATCTGGAGAAGGAACAAATTATAAGAGTTATGATATAAATCGTGCAACTGTTAATAATGAAGGGCTAATCACCATTCCTCAAAATGCACCATTAGGTGAGGTTGGGATAAGAGTAGAATATGGAGGAAAATATAAGCTTGTTACACTAGTAATAAAATAGAAACAGTTAGACTGTATTGGTATTTATTTATATTTTCTAAAAAATAGTTTACTAAGTTCGTATTTCTTATTGAAAAAAACATTAATATAATGGTATTGCTGTGACTGTTGATTAACTCTAAAGGAGTTATTCAGCAGTCTTTTTTAGGAACAATTCAACTTTTAGATAGATAGAAGTTTCATTCTTCACATCATTTACTGAGGATATAGTTTGTATTTTCAGTTAGATACTAATTTATCTCAAGGGTATTTGAGATTAACTCTTATAAATTCATTCTTACCGTTTATCTCAATCTTATTAAAAATAATTTATAATAACCGATATAAATATTAGAAATATATCAATGAGGGGAAGATAGAATGGTTAATCAAATTTCCGATTCTACAAAGGTTCCAGTTCATAAAGTTATTAAAGCAATAGATACAGAAACGGTTACACTTACTAGTACTCAAACAGGTCATAATCTATTATCACAGGAAAATGTTGAGCAAGAGCAGTTACCTGCTGTAAAAGTGAAAAAGATGACAGATAGCATGAATAAGTTTTTGGAAAGTACAATGACTGAATTACGCTTTAAGTATCACGATGAGTTAGAAACTTATTATGTAACATTGATTGATTCGAAAACAGATGAAGTCGTAAGAGAAATTCCTTCCAAAAAATTGATGGACATGTACGCTGCTATGTGTGAATTTGTTGGACTATTTGTAGATAAAAAAATTTAAAGGATTGGTGATTTCATGCGTATTACTGGATTAGCAAGTGGTATGGATACAGATTCTATAATTAAAGATTTAATGAAGGCTCAACGTATTCCTTTGGATAAAGTAACCCAAAAAAAACAATATACCGAGTGGCAATTAGAAGATTATCGCTCGATTAATAGAAAGTTAAATGATTTTAGTAATAGCCTTTTTGATACGATGATGAAGCAATCTACATATTTAGCTAAAACTGTAAATGTTTCATCTCCTGATGCGGTTAGTGTTAAAAGTGTAGGGGCTACTTCTGAATTTTCAGGGACAATCTCTATTTCTCGATTAGCCTCCCAAGCGTCTATGAAAAGCAATAGTCCGATTGGAAAAAATCTTGATACAAAAAAAACAATGAGTGAATTAGGATTTACTGGTTCGGCCTCTATTACTATTAACTCTATTGATGTAAATGGTATGTTAAAAGCTGAAAATGCAAAGACAATTAGCTTTGATCCATCTACGGATACATTAGAATCTGTACTTAAAAAAATTAATAGTGAATCTGGTGTATCTGCATTTTATGATTCATTTACAGGACAAATAGCTATGACTGCTAAAAACTCAGGAAATGTAGCTGGTGACGTAGAGATGCAAATAAGTGGTGGGTTGGCAACTTTTTTTAATTTATCAACCAATAATGTCCTTGCTGAAGAAAACGGAAATGGGAAATCTGGCGTAAATGCGAAATTTACTTTTAATGGTTTGGAAACAGAAAGATCAAGTAACTCATTTCAAATTAATGGTTTTGAAATATCTTTAAAGCAAGTTACTACTGATCCGATAGATCCTTCAAAAAACAATTCTGTATCTTTCAGCTCAGCTCCAGATACCGATAAAGTAGTCGATGCAGTTAAGAAATTTGTCGATGATTATAACAAATTGATTGAAGAACTAAATGGAAAATTGCGAGAAACAAAATATCGCGACTTCCAACCTCTATCTACTGAACAGAAAGCAGACATGAAGGAAAAAGAAATTGAACTTTGGGAAGAAAAGGCTAAAAGTGGTACACTAAAAAATGAACCAATTCTTTCTAGTATGCTTCAAGGTATGCGCTCCGCATTAAATAGTGTAGTAGTGGGTACGTCGGGTAAAATAAGTTTAAGTGATATCGGTATAACAACTTCTAAGGATTACTTAGCAAATGGTAAATTAGAAATTGACGAGAAAAAGCTAAAAGAAGCAATTAATGCTGATCCAAATAAAGTGTATGAAGTTTTTGCTAAATCAGGGAGTTCAGATTCAGATACTAACATAGGCTTAATTTCAAAAGTACGTAAAACTATAAATGAAAGTCGTACAAAACTAACAGAGAAAGCTGGTTTAACTGGAGCCGCTAATTCTACATTTACTATTGGGCGCATGCTTAAAGGATATGATGAACAAATTACTCGTTTTGAGGCTCGTTTAGAGATGATTGAATCTCGGTATTTTAAACAATTCTCAGCCATGGAATCTGCAATACTCCGCGCAAATAACCAGTCTTCATATTTAATGAATGCATTTGGTGGCGGACAATAATCAATCAGTTATAAGCTTTACGGAAAAAGGAGTGTTATCATGGCTGTAAATAATCCATATCAAGCCTATCAACAAAATAGTGTAACTCAATCGTCACCTGGCGAGTTGACACTTATGCTGTATAACGGCTGTTTAAAATTTTTAAACCAAGCGAAAAAAGGAATCGAAGCAAAAGATATCGAGCTTAAAAATACGAATATCCAAAAGGCTCAAAATATACTCCGGGAACTTATGGTTACGTTAGATATGTCTGTACCAGTTTCGAAATCTATGCTTTCCTTGTATGAATATATGATTAACTGTTTAATAGAAGCAAATATCCATAATGATATTGCTAAAGTTGAAGAAGTCGTTGGATATACGACTGAGTTCCGTGATACTTGGAAGCAGGTTATTCAAATGAATCGCCAAAAACAGTATGGATCTACTGGTGAAATATGATTCGTGAAAGTTTAGTAGTTTGGAAAACGAAAACCGAGCTTTTAATTCATTTATTAGACGTTCGAGAAGAAGAGAAGCGAGATCGGGTCATTGAACAAGTGGACAAGCTTATTATGGAGCGAGAGGCTTTACAATCTTCTATACAAGCTCCTTTTACGGAAGAGGAAATGGAATTTGGTAAAAAGCTAATGCTATTAGAGGAAGAATTACGAGGTAAGCTTAGCGTCTATATGAAGGATATTAGAATTGCTATTTCTGATCAGCAGAAGAAAAAAGTCTCTGTGCATGCCTATATGGATCCCTATAGCAATGTCTACCGTGATGGTACCTTTTACGATAAGAAAAAATAAGAAACCGGCATGAAGCAACTATGCTTATGCCGGTTTTTACATAGAATTAGATATTATACAATGGAAAGTTTAACAGAAGTACAAGTACATTTTTGGTCCGGTAGTACCTGGACCTACTATCCTCTATAGAGGAAGGCTTTGAGTACGTCATTGCTAGCTATGAGGATTATTCAAAGACCGAGGCGGATCTTATTCTAAGTGATATATTCAGCGCATTTGTTCAAATCATATCGACAAACGAGGATTTAGATAAGGTGTTTGCTAAACAAAAGGAAATTACCCTAGCCCTTGAGAATTTCCAACAAATAGTGATGGCTTCTGAAAAATTGACGGGTTTATTTGATAAAACAAATGCTAAGCAAAAAATAGTAAATGAAGATATTTTTCCTGCTTACCAAGCATGGCTCTCTAAAATAGAGCCACTATTAAGAGGCTATCAGCTAGCTTAAAAAAGTAGATGTAAAAAGGATGTTCTCCGAAGAACATCCTTTTTTATGTGCGCCCGGCATGCGCATGAACTATAGGGTGCAAGTCCCGAACCCCGAAGACAGAAGTAGAGGTTAGCCAAGAGCAAGGGTGTCCGTGGTGACGCGGAATCTGAAGGAAGCTGGAGGCAAATCACCGGTCCGAGGAACACGAATCTCATAGAAGGCTAGGTATGATTGAGTGAGTTTGCATAACAAAACAAAGCTCTTTCTGTCGAAGGTCATACCAAGTAAATGAGGCGGATAGATGGTGTGAAAGTGCATGCGCTTACCCGGGGAGGTCTGATGGAAACGTGAAGTACCCTTCATAACCCACTCCATGAGGAGTGGCTGAACCATCAGAAGTCAGCAGAGGTCATAGTACGAATGGGTCTAGAACCATTCGGAAGGACTGAACAATTAGGAGAGGATAGCCCTTGGCTTTCCAACTTGGATGAGTGAACACAGAAAACGAAAGAAACCTCACGCTTAGAAAGTAGTGGTGAATCCCACGAGGGTATTTGCGGAGGGTGTAGTCCAGTTGGGCAAAAGAAGATAAGCTATTCACGGAAAGGAACGAAATGGTGATGTTGAATCAGATACTTGAACGGAAAAACATGATACAAGCGTTAAAGCGAGTGGAAGCGAATAAAGGAAGCCATGGAGTAGACATGATGCCCGTACAAACCTTACGACAGCACATCCTCGAAAATTGGGAGACCATTAAATCGCAGATTTTGAATGGAACCTATGAACCGCAGCCGGTACGTCGAGTCGAAATCCCGAAACCAGACGGTGGTGTGCGTCTATTAGGTATTCCAACCGTGACAGATCGTTTGATTCAACAAGCTATATCGCAGATATTATCTGAGGAATATGATAAAACATTTTCAGAATACAGCTATGGATTCCGACCAAATCGGAGTGCCCATGATGCCATTCGAGAAGCAAAGGATTATATAAAAGAGGGTTATCGATGGGTCGTGGATATGGATTTAGAGAAATTCTTTGATAAGGTCAATCATGACCGACTAATGGCAACGTTAGCGAAACGAATTTCAGATAAACCTTTACTAAAACTCATCCGTAAATATCTCCAATCCGGTGTCATGATAAATGGCGTAGTTTCCAGTACAGAAGAAGGAACCCCGCAAGGTGGACCTCTAAGTCCCCTCTTATCAAACATCGTATTAGACGAACTTGATAAAGAGTTAGAGAAACGTGGACATAAATTCGTTCGGTACGCAGACGACTGCAACATCTATGTGAAGAGTGAAAGGGCAGGGATACGAACAATGGAGAGTGTACAACGATTTATTGAAGGAAAACTTCGACTGAAAGTTAACGAAAAGAAATCGGCAGTGGACCGTCCTTGGAATCGAAAATTCCTAGCATTTAGCTTTACTTCTCATAAAGGACCGAAGGTTCGTATTGCAAAAACAAGCCTACAACGAATGAAGAAGAAAATACGAGAAATTACCTCTAGAAAGATGCCATATTCCATGGAATATAGAATTGAAAAGTTAAACCAATATCTAGTGGGTTGGTGTGGATACTTCGCTTTAGCAGATACACCTACCATATTTAAAATACTGGATAGTTGGATTAAACGAAGATTACGTATGTGCCTGTGGAAGGATTGGAAGAAACCTCGAACAAGAGTCAGAAATCTTACTCGATTAAAAGTTCCTTATGGAAAAGCATACGAGTGGGGAAATACCCGAAAAGGGTACTGGCGCATTTCTAAAAGCCCCATATTACACAGAACCCTTGGCAATTCCTTTTGGGAAAGCCAAGGGCTGAAAAGTCTGCACGTTCGTTACGAAACTTTGCGTCATTCATCTTAATTGAACCGCCGTATACGGAACCGTACGTACGGTGGTGTGAGAGGTCGGGAGTTAATCACTCCCTCCTACTCGATTTACGCCTGAAAACTATACTCCTTCAACAACGCTTCCAGCTTCAACGCTAGACCAATACTTCCATCCACCTTCAGCTTTCCAAACATAAAAGCGCTCGTGCTGTTCAAATCCCCATTGATTAGCTTTACAAAATCCTTCGAGCTTAATTTTAATGTGCAATCAGC
This sequence comes from Psychrobacillus sp., assembly GCA_040274765.1. Taxonomy (GTDB): domain Bacteria; phylum Bacillota; class Bacilli; order Bacillales_A; family Planococcaceae; genus Psychrobacillus. The sequence continues at coordinate 20,263 of JBEMAY010000013.1, read as the reverse complement.
CTTAGTAGAAGTATCGTCTGTTACAAATGCTCGACCGTCTGCGATGACTAATTGCTTAACAGAAGTTTCGTCGCCGGATAGGTGGAATTCGTAGCGGACGTTTTGGTTTTGGATTGGTGTTGGATTTTCGTTCATTGTGTTTTCGATTTGTGCCCAAGTTTCATTCATAGTCATATCCCCTTTGTCTAAATGAATGGTTATTCATAATTTATTATTGCATATTTTCTGATAGTTTACGAGTTTTATTTCCCAGGTAATATTTTGTCAAAAGTTGTGGATGTTACGAAAGTTTTACCGATATAAGTAGAAAGGGGGTTTAAAGTATGAGGAAAAAAGTGCTTATTTTGGTATTTATGCTGTTTTTTATTACAGAATATGCAAGTGCTAGTTCTCTTTATGAAGTGAAAAAGGGGGATACTTTAACAAAGATTGCTAGCGTACATAAGGTTTCTATTGCTGATTTACGCACGTGGAACAAGCTGACGAAGGATAATATTTATATTAAGCAAAAGCTTGTAGTGCAAAAACCGGCAACAGTGAAGAGTTCAACAAATATTACGCCCGAGAAAAAAGCTCCTGTAGCTACAGCTCCAGTGAAAAATGAAGTAGTTGTGACACCCGCTCCAGTTATTCCAGCACCTATTATTGTATCTGGAGAAGGACATGCCTACTATCCATTAATCATTGACTTTGCTAAGCGTTTGGAGGGAATTCCTTACTTATATGCAGGAAATACGATGGCTGGATTTGACTGTAGTGGGTTTATCTATTTCCTACATAATCAGGCTGGCATCAAAATGGAACGTAAGAGCAGTGAGTCTTATTATTTGGACAGCGCTGTAGTGACTAATCCGGTTCCGGGGGATTTAGTGTTTTTCCAAAATACATATAAAGAAGGAATCTCTCATATGGGAATTTACCTTGGGGATAACGAGTTTATACATGCAGGCTCCAAGGGAGTAGAGATTACGAAGCTCGATAACGTGTACTGGAAAGAGCATTTCGTATCCTTTAATCGTTTCTTGCAAAAATAATTGATCAGACAGGAGAATAATGATGAAGTGGACGATTACAAAGAAAATGTGGCTGGGCTTTTCTGCAATTATCCTTTTGATGATTGTTATCTCTTATTTTAGTAGCCTAGCGTCGCAGACTACCACTAGTCAATATAGGGACATTTTACAGGTAGACAGTGTCAATGTGAGTCTGATCCAGGATATTAAGATGGCTCAAAATGAAACGACAGAAAACCTCTATGATTTTTTATTGACGAAAACGGATGCTTCTCGAAAAAATGTAAGTGTTCATTTGGAGGAAGAAGAGAAGCTGATGAAAGAGTTGAAACAAGGACTAACGTCAGCTGAGTCTCTGCCATTCATTGAAGACTATGAAAGAAAATACGTAATGTTCGTAGAAGCGAATGAAAAGCTCATTACCAATCAAATACTCATCGATCCAACTCAAATAAACACGTTAACGAAAGACGTTAAAACGATTAATGATAATATGGTTTCGTTACTAGATAAAATCGATGAGCAGATTCAAAAGGATATGGCTGCTACGGTTAGTGAACTGCAGGACTATGAGCGTGCTGCTATCCTATTTGTTGTGGGGATTACAGTTGTAGGGGCTATTCTTGGAGTAATTATTGCATTTTACATAGGCAGAAGTGTTGCTCGTCCGATTAAACGTGTCACTTCAGGTCTTACAGAAATTGCAGGGGGTAATCTACATGTAGAGCCCATCCACATTAAAAACAAGGACGAAGCCGGTGAAATGGCTGCTGCATTCAATAAGATGTCGGAAGATTTACGTGTAATTGTCTCTAATGTACAGGAAACGTCTATGCAGCTGGCTGCAAATGCCGAGGAGCTATCCGCTAGTGCGGAGGAAAGCCTGGCAAGCTCTCAAATGGTAGCAAGCTCAGCGCATGAGCAAATGGCTAGTAGCGAGCAGCAAGTAGATCATATGACTATTTCAATGGAAGGTATGTCGGAGCTTTCGCAAGGGGTAGATGAAATTGCCTCTAGCAATGGAGAAATGCTGAATTCTGCCGAGAATGTTGGGCAGCTGGTGAAGCAGGGCTCCGGTGTAATCGAAGCGGTGGCTCATCAGATGAGCACTATTCACGACACGTTCAATGAGACAGTGGGCAACATGAGAGATATGGTGAAGCATTCCAATGAGATCCAAGGGATTACTACGCTTATTACACAGATCTCCGAGCAAACGAACCTTCTTGCGCTAAATGCGGCTATCGAGGCTGCACGAGCTGGAGAGTATGGAAAAGGGTTTGCGGTCGTTGCGGATGAGGTTAGAAAGCTTGCGGAGCAGTCCAAAAATGCCGCTTCTGAAATTGCTGAAATGGTTGGAGTCATTCAAGGAGCTACCGGAAATGCCGTTGCTGCCATCACAGCGGGAGAAAGCAAGGTTAAAGAGGGATTAGCGAAAACGAATGAGTCTTTAGATGTATTCCACCATATCGAATCAGCCGTAACAGAGGTAGGCTCTAAAGTCGAAACAGTTTCAGCTGCAATTGAGCAAATACAGGCAATTGCCCAAACGGTAACCGAGGGTTCAAGAGAGGTGCAAAGGCTGGCGGAAATCGTCGCTCAAGGGGCAACGGATACTAGCTCGGCTACAGAACAACAGCTTGCATCTAATGGAGAAATAACATCTAATGCACAATCACTAGCAAATCTAGCAGAAAAATTACAAAATAATATAAGTCATTTTAAGATATAGGTATAAAGGTTCTATACTTTGTTTATATAGTATAGAACTTTTTTATGCCAAAAGGAATAAATATGTACATTTATCTATGTAAAAATACCTTTATAAAATGTATGATAGTAGAGGTGCATTTTTACTAGTGTATTAAATTTAGTTAAGGAAAAGGAGTTCCAAAATGAAATTGTCAGTTGCTAAAAAAATGTGGTTCGGTTTTTCAATTGTTTTACTTTTATTAGTTTTTATAAGTGTTATCTCTATTTTTACTTCTCATGATTTGACAAATAAATATAAATCGATCATTGATGAGGACGTTAACAAAATTAATCTTGTATCGGAAATTGTGGTCATTCAAAAGGATATGGCTACTGCAATATTAGAATATGTTATGTTCGGTTCAGAGGACGCAACTAAAAAGTTCGATCAGGAAATAGAAAATGGTTCGGTTGCAGCTCGCGAATTAATTGCATCTGTAGAGGATGAAGAGTCAAAAAAATTATTAAAAGATTTGCAAACAGTGACTGTACCGCTTTTTGAGTCCAATGAAAAAATTATCTCCCTGAAAAAAAGCAACAAACCTTTTGAACAATACGCAGCACAATCATCTGAATTAAACGCTGAGGCATTAGTTATATTGGATAACTTGAAACAAATTCAAGAAAAAAATATGCAAAAAAATAGAGAAGAATTAGATACATACCAAGGAAAAGTTAATATTACGATTATTATTTTATCCATTGTGAGTATTGTTATCGGTTTACTTGTGTCCCATTTCATTAGCAAAGGGATCTCTACTCCAGTTCGCAAAGTAACAGAAGGCTTGGAAAAAATTGCAGCCGGTAATTTAAAAGTCGATCCAATTGTTATCAAAAACAAAGATGAGGTTGGAGCAATGGCAACCACGTTCAATAAAATGACTAGTGATTTACAACGAATTGTTTCCAACGTACGTGATTCTTCCATGCAGCTAGCTGCTAATGCAGAAGAGCTATCTGCAAGCTCAGAGGAAAGTCTAGCATCTTCTCAAATGGTTGCAAAATCAGCAGAAGAGCAAATGGCATCTAGTGAAGAGCAAGTGAAGCATATTGAAACTTCTGTAAGAGATATGGCTGAGATGCAGCAAGGTGTTGCAGAAATCTCTCAAAACAACCAAGATATGCTTCAAGCAACAGATGGAGTTAAAAAGCTGGTAACTAAAGGCTCGACTGTAGTGTCTGGAGTAGCAAGTCAAATGAATACGATTCATGAAACCTTCAAAGAAACTACGGAGATCATGAACACTATGGCTAAGCATTCTAATGAAATACAATCTATTACTGCTTTAATCACGGATATTTCAGAGCAAACGAATTTACTAGCATTAAATGCCGCAATTGAAGCAGCTCGTGCAGGTGAATACGGTAAAGGCTTCGCAGTCGTAGCAGAAGAAGTACGTAAGCTTGCGGAGCAATCGAAAAACTCGGCATCAGAAATTGAGTCTATGGTTAAATTGATACAAACTGCTTCAACTGAGGCTGTGAAGGCAATTACAACAGGTGGAGACAAAGTAGAGGACGGTCTTTCTAAAACAACCGAATCATTAGACGTATTTAATGAAATTGAGTCTAGTGTTGAAGAAGTTGCAGTTAAAGTCGCGACAGTAACTACTGCAATCCAACAAATCGAGGAAATGACGAAATCGGTGACAGAAAGTGCACAACGAGTGGAAAGTTTAGCATCCCATACAGCAGATGGTGCAAGTGACACAAGTGCAGCCACTGAACAACAATTAGCTGCAAACGAAGAAATTTCCGCAAATGCACAAACCTTGGCGACTCTAGCTGAAAAACTACAAAGCGAAGTTAGTCATTTTAAAATCTAATCACTGATAGAAGGCATTGTCACGCTCTGTGGCAATGCCTTTTTTTGCGTTGTGAGGGAAAGTGATGCGGGGAATGGGTGAAGTGTTGCGCGAACGGAGCGAAGTGTTGCAGAGAAGAAGAAAAGTGTTGCGCAAACGATCGGAACTGTTGCGGAAAATAAAAGCGTTGCGGGAAATAAGGAAAGTGTGCGCAAACCGGGCGAAGTGTTGCAGAGAAGAATAAAAGTATTGCGCAAACGAGCAGAAGTGTTGCGCGAACTGACCAAAGTATTGCAGAGAGGCAAGTTGTACCTGATCGGAAATCCTCCACTCCCGTTCCCAATCCCCCTACCTATGCCTCTCACAAGCATGTTATGTATTAAAAAAAATAAATAAATTTTCATCTTATACAAAATGCGATATATCGCTAGTGTAAGCGATTACAATATAAATGAATATTCAAAACTAACAGAAAATTTAATAAAATATGGTTGACGTCAAGGTTTAAAGGGGTTATGATAGCTTCAATATATTAAATATTGCAAGAAAATTCACAAAGTAATTTCAATAGGTATTTACGAATTTTGCATAGGCAAACGCGTTGAAGCGGTAAAGTATAGGGGCGATAAAATATGAGAAGTGACATGATTAAAAAGGGTGTAGATCGAGCACCACATCGTAGCTTACTTTACGCTACTGGGGTAAAAACAAGAGACTTGGATAAGCCGTTTATAGGTGTGTGTAACTCTTATATTGATATAATTCCAGGTCATATGCATTTAAATAAGTTTGCAGAGGTTGTAAAGGATGCTATTCGAGAGGCTGGAGGTATTCCATTCGAATTTAACACGATTGGTGTAGATGATGGGATTGCGATGGGGCATATTGGGATGCGATATTCGCTTCCAAGTCGTGAGCTAATTGCAGATTCAGCCGAGACAGTGATCAATGCACACTGGTTTGACGGAGTCTTTTATATCCCAAACTGTGACAAGATAACTCCAGGTATGCTAATGGCCGCTGTAAGAACGAATGTCCCATCGGTGTTTGTATCAGGCGGACCAATGGAGGCAGGAGTCTCTGCAGATGGGAAACAGCTTTCCCTTACTTCTGTTTTTGAAGGGGTCGGCTCCTATAAGTCGGGCTCAATGACAGCGGAACAGCTGTTAGATATCGAACAAAATGCCTGTCCAACCTGTGGCTCTTGCTCCGGGATGTTCACGGCTAACTCCATGAACTCTTTGATGGAAATGCTAGGAGTGACACTTCCTGGTAATGGCACGATCGTTGCTACATCGGATGAGAGACATCAACTGATTCGAGAAGCTGCCAAGCATCTTGTACGAATGGTGAAGGAAAATGTGAAGCCTCGAGACTTGATTACGAAAGAAACGATTGATGATGCTTTTGCGCTTGATATGGCGATGGGTGGATCGACAAATACTGTATTACATACGTTAGCAATCGCCCACGAGGCTGAAATCGAATATAACGTTAGCGAAATAAATGAAGTAGCTAAGCGCATTCCGTATTTATCTAAAATTATGCCAGCATCTGATTACTCCATGCATGATGTCCACTTAGCTGGAGGAGTCAGCGCGATTATAAAAGAGCTTTGTGAAATACCTGGAGCGGTTCATCCAGATCGACTAACGATTACTGGTAAGTCACTCTATGAAAATGTGAAAGATTGTGAGATTAAGAATGAACAGGTGATTAGAAGAAAAGAGAATCCTTATAGCCCAGTTGGCGGTCTTTCCGTCTTATTTGGAAACATTGCCCCAGAGGGTGGTGTTATCAAGGTCGGTGCTGTAGATCCTTCTATAAAAGAGTTTACTGGAGAGGCAATCGTCTTTGATTCGCAGGAGGCATCACAAGAAGCAATTGATAACGGAACTGTTAGAGAGGGTCACGTAGTCGTCATTCGCTACGAGGGTCCAAGAGGCGGACCTGGAATGCCAGAAATGCTAGCACCGACATCGGCAATTCAAGGTCGAGGCTTAGGAACAAAGGTTGCCCTCATTACAGATGGAAGGTTCTCAGGTGCTTCTCGAGGAATTTCTATCGGGCATATCTCTCCAGAGGCTGCTGACGGCGGACCGATTGCATTAGTGGAAAATGGCGACATTATCGCAATTGATTTGACTAATCGAACGATCGAGTTACAGGTCAGTGAGGAAGAGCTCGCTAAGAGAAGAGCCGACCTTCCTCCGTTCGAACCAAAGATTAAAAAAGGATATTTAGCAAGGTATTCCAAGCTCGTTACATCTGCAAGTACGGGCGGCGTGATGAAAATATAAATATTGCTGTAAATCTATGATGAGGCAAAAGTTAAAGGAATTTTGTATTCACAGAGAGCCGGTCGTGCTGGGAGCCGGCAATACAACCTTTAGCGACATCCCCTCGGAGTGAGGTGTTGAACGGGATTATCCCCTTTAGATACTTCCGGGTGTAGTAAAAGCTACTCTCGTTAAAAATGGACGTTCGATGCTTTGTCGTTTGTCTGCGAGGTAGCGGTTGCGCTACGAATTAGGGTGGTACCATGAAAAGAATTTCATCCCTATACAAAAGAACCAAGGTTTCTTTGTGTGGGAGGAAATTCTTTTCTTTTTTATTAGATCATTACTGGACGATTTGAGGAACAGGAGGAATGAGGATGAAGTTAACTGTAGAAACCGAACAATTGTTAGAAGAGCCGGAGACCAGTGTAGCTGCCAAGGAAATGAATGGTGCGGAAGTGTTTATCGAGACACTGAAAAAGCATCAGGTGGAAGTAGTATTTGGATATCCAGGAGGTGCAGTTTTACCGATTTACGATGCCCTGCATAAAAATCCGATTAGGCATATTCTTGCCCGTCACGAGCAGGGAGCCATACATGCAGCTGAAGGATACGCAAGAGTTTCTGGGAAAGTGGGTGTTGTAATTGCAACATCAGGACCGGGTGCAACGAACGTAGTGACGGGGATTGCAGATGCCATGATGGATTCCATTCCATTAGTTGTATTTACCGGGCAGGTTGCCACAACCGTCATCGGAACGGATGCCTTTCAGGAAGCAGACATCATCGGAATTACACAACCGATTACAAAGCATAACTATCAAGTAAAAGATGTAGCAGATTTTCATAGAATCATTAACGAAGCATTCCACATTGCTTCCACAGGTCGTCCAGGACCAGTCGTCGTCGATATACCAAAGAATATGGCAACAGCAATGTTCACCTCGCAGGAAGGGTCAACTGAATCAGTTAATTTACCAGGATATCAGCCGACAACCACGCCAAACTTCCTTCAAATCCAGAAGGCGGCTCAGGCAATTACGGAAGCTAAACAGCCATTAATATTAGCAGGAGCGGGAGTACTTTTCGCAAATGCTACCGAACAACTCAAGGAGTTGGCTGAAAAGTATCAAATACCGGTTACGAATACGTTGCTCGGACTGGGGGGGATTGAGGGAACACATCCATTATTTTTAGGAATGGCTGGTATGCATGGTACATACACAGCTAACATGGCGATCCAAACTTGCGATTTACTCATTAACATAGGTGCTAGATTCGATGACCGTTTAACAGGTAATTTAAATTACTTTGCTCCAAATGCAAAAGTAATTCATATCGATATAGATCCAGCCGAAATCGGCAAAAACGTACCAACGGAAATCCCGATTGTGGCAGATGCAAAAGAGGCGTTAGAGGCATTACTCCATCAAAATGCGCCTAATGGCAACACTGCTGCATGGCTAGAGAGCTTAAAGGTCAATCAGGAGCAATATCCATTACATTATGATGCAAATGAAGAAAGAGGGCTCCTACCTCAACAGGTTTTAGAATTAGTGCAGGAATATACGAATGGAGAGGCAGTTGTGACAACCGATGTCGGACAGCACCAAATGTGGACGGCACAGTATTACAAGTTCAGCCAGCCCCATAACTGGGTTACATCCGGTGGTCTAGGGACAATGGGATTCGGCTTCCCAGCGGCAATTGGGGCACAAATAGCTAAGCCAGATGCGAAGGTTGTCTCCATTGTTGGTGATGCAGGGTTCCAAATGACACTTCAGGAGCTATCACTGCTTCAAGAAATGCGCATACCGGTGAAGGTTATTATTTTAAACAATCAGGCACTCGGTATGGTTCGACAGTGGCAGGAGACATTCCATGGGGAGCGGTATTCGCATTCATTGATCCCGATTCAGCCAGATTTTATCAAGCTGGCAGGAGCCTACGATATTAAGGGGTATAAGATTGAAACACTTGAAGAGGCAAGAGTTCAATTAAAGGAGGCACTAGAATCAGATGAGCCAGTGTTGATCGATTGCCGAGTAGTCCAAAAGGAAAGTGTCCTTCCAATGGTTGTCCCGGGCACAGCATTACATGAAATGATCGGGGTGAAGCCAGAATGAAACGAATCATTACTGTCACGGTCATCAATCAAAGTGGAGTGCTTAATCGTGTGACTGGTCTCCTGATGAAGCGTCAATTCAATATTGAGAGCATCACAGTAGGGCACACCGAGCAGCCTCAAATTTCTAAAATGACCTTTGTCGTTAACGTGGAGGATGAACAGAAGCTTGAACAGCTGTTAAAGCAGCTCCAAAAACAAGTAGACGTGCTGAAGGTAAATGATATTACAGAAAAATCAATAGTAGTCAGGGAGCTTGCCTTAGTCAAGGTTGTATCTCCACCATCAGTAAGAGCGGAAATCAATAGCTTAGTAGAGCCTTTCCGAGCTTCAACAATTGATACAGGAAAAAATGTTGTTACATTTCAGGTCACTGGAAACCCAGAAAAAATTGATGCGTTCATTGAGCTCGTCAAGCCTTATGGCATTAAAGAGTTAACGAGAACTGGTGTTACTGCCTTTGTAAGAGAAACGCAAAAGGCCACAAATGCACCTTATCTTTCTATATTGAAATAACAAAACAAACAATCTGAGGAGGAAATGAAAATGGCGAAAATGTATTATAACGGGGATATCAATGAAGGATCTTTAAAGGAAAAAACAATTGCAATCATCGGTTACGGTTCACAAGGTCATGCACATGCACAAAACCTAAAGGATTCAGGCTTTAACGTAATCGTAGGAATTCGTGCCGGAAAATCTTTTGACCAGGCGCAAGAAGATGGGCAAGAGGTTTACTCCGTGCAAGAGGCTGCTGAAAAAGCAGATGTCATCATGATTTTATTGCCAGATGAACGACAAAAAGCAGTATATGAAGCAGAAATCGAAGCTGCTTTAACAGCGGGTAAGGCGTTAGTATTCGCTCACGGCTTTAATATTCACTTCGACCAAATCGTTCCTCCATCAGACGTGGATGTGTTTTTAGTAGCTCCAAAGGGACCAGGGCATTTAGTACGCCGTACATTTGAGTCTGGAGCAGGTGTACCTGGATTATTTGCGGTATATCAAGATGCAACTGGGCAAGCAAAAGATTTAGCTTTGGCTTATGCAAAAGGTATTGGAGCTGCTCGTGCTGGAGTATTAGAAACAACTTTCAAGGAAGAAACAGAAACAGATCTATTCGGAGAGCAAGCAGTGCTTTGCGGCAGTACAACAGCAATCGTAAAAGCAGGCTTCGAAACATTAGTAGAAGCAGGCTACCAGCCAGAACTTGCCTACTTTGAAACGTTACATGAGTTAAAGCTTATCGTTGACCTTATGTACGAGGGAGGAATGGCAACGATGCGCTCTTCCATTTCTGACACAGCGGAGTGGGGAGATTTCGTTTCCGGTCCACGCATCATTGATTCGTCCGTAAAGGATCGCATGAAGGAAGTTTTAACTGATATTCAAAATGGTAAGTTCGCGAAGGAATGGATTGAAGAAAATGAAACTGGCCGTCCGAAATACAATGCCATCAAACAAGCAGAGGCAGAGCATCCAATTGAAACAGTTGGGGCACAACTTCGTGAAATGATGCCATTCATCAATGAAGGGAAAAAAGCGAAGAAGGAAGTGGTGACGAGTGGCCAAAATTGATATTTTCGACACGACACTAAGAGATGGTGAGCAGTCTGCAGGTATTAACTTAAATACGCAGGAAAAGCTGGAGATTGCTCGCCAGCTAGAAAAGTTTGGAGTATCGATTATTGAGGCAGGTTTTCCTGCTTCGTCACCTGGAGACTTCAATGCAGTTCAGCAAATAGCGAACACTGTTAAAAATTCGGTCGTAACAGGTCTTGCTCGTTCCATCAAAAGCGATATCGAAACTTCCTGGGAGGCGTTAAGGGGAGGGGTCCAGCCTCATCTCCATACATTTATCGCCACGTCACCAATCCATATGCAATATAAGCTCAACAAAACACCGGAGCAGGTTATAGAAATTGCAGTAGAGTCGGTGAAGCTAGCACGTAAATACTTTCCATTAGTGCAATGGTCAGCTGAGGATGCAACACGCTCCGACAAGGATTTTCTAGTTCGCATTATTAATGAAGTCATTAAAGCCGGAGCTACAACAATCAATATCCCAGATACAGTGGGCTATGCTACACCGATTGAGTATGGTGCATTATTTAGGTATTTGTCTGAGAACGTAACTGGTATTGAGAAGGTTAAGCTTTCTGCACATTGTCATGATGATCTAGGTCTCGCTGTTGCTAACACACTTGCAGCTATTGAAAATGGAGCGACACAGGTTGAGGGCACGATCAATGGAATTGGTGAACGTGCAGGAAACGCAGCACTAGAGGAAGTTGCGGTCGCGTTGCATATTCGAAGCGATTATTACCAAGCGGAATCAGGCATCGTTCTAAAGGAAACTAAACGTACGAGTCAACTAGTAAGTAAGCTTACAGGAGTCGTCATTCAGCCGAACAAAGCAGTCGTCGGAAAAAATGCCTTTGCTCATGAATCCGGCATTCATCAGGATGGGATGCTCAAAAATCCTGAAACGTATGAAATCATTACTCCAGAACTAATTGGAGATGTCGCAACCGAGCTAGTGCTTGGAAAGCATTCCGGTCGTCACGCATTCTTTAGTCGTGCAGTGCAAATGGGCTTCCAGTTAAGTGATGAAAAGCTAAATGCAGCCTTTACAGCATTTAAGAAGCTAGCGGATCGTAAAAAGGAAATATCTGATGAGGATCTATTTGTTTTATTGACAGATCAGCAAGTAAGCAGTGGAGAAGTTGAGGTTTACGAATTAGAGGAACTAGTCATTAACTACGAAAACAATGTACCGACTGCATCGATCACAGTGAAGATGCCTACTGGTGAGAGTAGGAACGCAAAAGGCAACGGTTCTGGTGCGGTAGAGGCAATCTTCAACACATTAGAAATGCTAGTCAATGGAGAGGTAAGAATTTTAGATTATCGGGTTTCCTCCGTTTCAAAAGGGCGAGATGCTCTAGGTGAGGCAGTGATCAATCTATCGTACAACGGAGCAACCTCTTCCGGTAGAAATGCATCGCAGGATGTACTTAAGGCATCTGCGAGAGCGTATATCAATGCAGTCAATCGACAACTAATGAATGCACATTTTAAAGAGCGTGTAGCAGTCATTCAATAAATAAACTAATGGGAGTGAATGGGATGGAAAAAACAATAACGGTATTACCTGGTGATGGAATCGGTCCTGAAGTAACGGAGGCAGCGGTAAAGGTGCTTCAAACAATTGCAAAGCGATATAATCATACATTTAACCTGCAATTTGCGTTAATCGGCGGGGCAGCAATTGATGCTTGTCAAAATCCACTGCCAGAAGAAACGATCAGCTTGTGCAGTGATAGTGATGCCATCCTATTAGGTGCGGTAGGTGGACCTAAATGGGATCAAAACCCATCTCATTTACGCCCAGAAAAAGGATTATTGGCAATTCGCAAGCACTTCGGACTTTACGCTAACATTCGACCAGTGAAGGCAATCCCAGCACTACTGGGCTCTTCTCCACTTAAAAAAGAGATAGCAGAAAACGTCGACATGGTAATTGTTCGAGAGCTGACAGGCGGATTGTATTTTGCAGAGCCTCGCAAGAAAACAAATGATTACGCATTGGACACTTTAGTCTACACTCGCTCTGAGATTGAGCGAATTGTAGACACGGCATTCCAGCTTGCCCGGAGCCGGAGAGGTAAGCTAGCCTCTGTAGACAAAGCAAATGTACTGGATTCCAGCAAGCTGTGGAGAGAAATAGTGGAAGAGAAGAAACAAGGCTATCCGGACGTTGTGGTAGAGCATATGCTAGTCGATTCAACTGCGATGAAGCTTATCACAAAGCCAGGTGATTTTGATGTCATCGTAACAGAAAATATGTTTGGAGATATTTTAAGCGATGAGGCTTCGGTGATCACCGGCTCGCTAGGAATGCTCCCATCTGCGAGCACTCGTGGTGACGGTTTTGGTCTTTATGAACCGGTCCATGGCTCTGCACCAGATATTGCAGGTCAAAACAAAGCGAACCCTGCTGCTTGTATCCTATCTGCTGCCATGATGATCCGTGAGGCTTTCCAAATGGAAACAGAGGCTGCAGCTATCGAAGAAGCGGTATTTAATGTACTAAACGATGGTTACTTTACAGGAGACTTGCAGACGAACGGGAAGCGAGTTCTTTCCACAAGTGAATGGACTGACAAGGTGTTAGATGAATTAGACTCAGAATTTGTTTCAGAAAGCATTATGTATTCATACGTATAAAAGGAGAGGGACTAAATGGCAAAAACGATTATCGAGAAAATTTGGGATGAACATATTGTATACGAGGAAGAGGGGAAACCAGACCTTCTCTATATCGACCTTCATTTACTTCACGAGGTAACGTCTCCCCAGGCGTTTGAGGGCTTGCGCTTAAATAATCGTAAAGTACGCCGCCCAGACCTTTGCTTCGCGACGATGGATCATAATGTGCCAACGAGAAATCAAAAAGAAATTAAAGATGAAATTGCTCGTAAACAAATTAATACGTTACAGCAAAACTGTGATGAGTTCGGAGTTCCATTAGCAAATATCGGGCATCCCGACCAAGGAATTGTTCACATTATCGGGCCAGAGCTAGGCTTAACGCAGCCAGGTAAAACAATCGTGTGTGGAGATAGTCATACCTCCACACACGGTGCTTTTGGTGCCATCGCATTTGGTATCGGTACAAGTGAGGTAGAGCATGTTTTATCGACTCAAACTCTTTGGCAGGCTAAACCAAAAACGATGCAAATTAAAGTGAATGGCGAGCTAGGCATAGGAGTAACTGCGAAAGATATTATCTTAGCTATCATCGCCAAGTTCGGAATTGATTTGGGAACTGGCTACATCGTGGAATATACCGGAGAAGCTATACGGAAGCTTACGATGGAGGAGCGCATGACCATCTGTAATATGTCGATTGAAGCAGGAGCGAGAGCAGGTTTGATTAGCCCAGACGAGACAACAGTCGAGTTTTTACGAGGCAGAGAATACGTTCCAACAGGTGAAGCATTTGAACAGGAAGCTTCACGTTGGCTAGCCTTGGCGTCTGATCCAGAAGCTACTTACGACAAAACGGTGGAAATCAATGCAGATGAAATCGAGCCATTTGTCACTTGGGGAACAAATCCTTCTATGGGTTCTGGAGTATCCCAAAGCATTCCGTATAAAACAGACTTCCAAGAGGCTTCTGATCAGCAGGCGCACGAAAAAGCACTTGCATACATGGGACTGCAGGAAGGTATGCCATTGACAGATATTCGAATTAGTAATGTCTTTATCGGTTCTTGTACAAATGCTCGCTTAAGCGACCTACGTAATGCAGCTAAAATTATCGAAGGGCGTAAGGTTCATCCGAACGTCAAAGCAATTGTTGTACCCGGCTCGCAAACAGTGAAAAAGCAAGCAGAAGAGGAAGGAATCGATCAAATCTTCAAGGAAGCAGGCTTTGAATGGCGTGAATCCGGATGTAGTATGTGTCTAGCGATGAATGATGATATCGTTCCGGCTGGAGAGCATTGTGCATCCACATCCAATCGTAATTTTGAAGGCCGTCAAGGAGCAGGAGCACGAACTCATCTTATGAGTCCAGCAATGGCAGCTGCTGCAGCAATCGAAGGACATATTGTAGACGTTCGAAAATTTCAACTAGTGCCTGCTTAAGGAGGAAAAAACATGGAGCCTATCAATGAAATCAAAAGTATCGCAACACCATTAAATAGAAAAAATGTCGACACAGACCAAATCATTTCCAAGGAATTTCTGAAAAGAATTGAGCGCACCGGCTTCGGTAAATATCTGTTTTACCATTGGCGCTTCGATGCAGAAGGAAATAAGCGAGCAGAATTTGTCTTAAATGACGAGCGCTATAAGGATTCCACTATTCTAGTGGCACATGAAAACTTTGGATGCGGCTCCTCACGTGAGCATGCACCATGGGCAATCTTGGACTACGGCTTCCGTGTCGTCATCGCACCAAGCTTTGCGGATATCTTCTATAACAACTGCATGAAAAACGGCATCCTTCCTATTAAATTATCAGTTGAAGAAGTTGAAGCCATTTTAAGTAAAGAAAATTATTCAATAGAAGTAAATTTAGCGGAGCAAACAATAGTGGGTGAGGATGGAGCTACCTATTCATTTCCAATCGACCCTTACCAAAAGAAAATGCTTCTAAATGGCTGGGATGAAATCTCGCTAACTTTCCAATACGAGGACCATATTAAAGCATATGAGGAGAAAAAATTTGCCCAAGTATAAATAGAGAGCCACTAATCTAAAAAGATTAGTGGCTCTTATAATGTAGAAGAGCTATGTTCATAATAAAAAAGAGTGAGATCGTGACATCCATTATATTTATCACCGCTTGTGGGGGTTTATCACCGTTCGGAGAGATTTATCACCGTTCGCGGAGGATTTATAACCGTTCAGAGAAAAATATCACCGTTCACGAAGAGTTTATCACCGCTTACAGAAATTTATAGCTTTTAAAGACTATCCTTTAGGAAACTCTACGCTAAATGTCTAAATAATTACGGGAAAAGTGAGTTCAAAAAGTAAGCTTTCTCATAAAGCTTCACGCCAATACGGGAAAGGGGATTTCTTTCATGAAACAGTAGTTGACTTAAGTAGGTAATTAAAATATAATTACTTACGAAAAGTAACTTAAAAAGAGGAGCTAATAAATTATGAAATTCCATCAAAAGCCTTCTACATACGTAGAGCTTGTAGAGTTAAAGGTAACAGACCTAGAGCAATCATTAAAATTTTACGAGGAAGTAATCGGGTTTAGAGTATTAGATAGACAAGCGAATAAAATATGGCTAACAGCTGACGGGAAAACTGCTCTTTTATCCATTGAACAACCAGAAAATATAGTGCCAAAACAGCCGAAAACGACAGGACTTTATCATTTCGCATTACTTTTACCAAGTCGCGAGGATTTAGGTGCTGTATTAAGATTCTTTGCAGAAAACGGTATTCGAATTGGTGCAGGGGATCATCTTGTTAGTGAAGCACTTTATTTAAATGATCCAGATGGGAATGGGATTGAAATTTATAGTGATCGACCAGAAACAGAGTGGAATTGGGAAAAAGGCGCAGTTGCCATGGACACTTTAGCAATCGATGCACAAGCTATTTTAGCAGCAGGTGCCAACACGGAATGGAATGGATTACCTGAAGGAACTGTTATGGGACATATACATTTACAAGTAGTGAATATAGAAGAAGCACAAAATTTTTATGAGCTTTTAGGATTTGAGGTAGTTACTCCTTATCCTGGTGCTTTATTTATGTCTACTGGAAAGTACCATCACCATATTGGCCTGAACACTTGGGCTGGGGCAGGAGCACACCCTGCAACTGAAGAAATGACAGGACTAGAGGCCTTCCATATTATTTATCCTTCTATAGAAGAGAGAGCACATGCAGTAGATCAATTAAGAAGCAAAAATATTTCTGTTTTAGAAGAGAATGAGATCTTCTACACGAAAGACCCATCTGAAAACAAAATAAAAATGGTAGTAAAATAAAGCAAATGCCTCCCCGTATTAGTTGGAGGCATTTTTTTATGTCTCCCAAATCCAATAAAAAAAGACTGGACAAATGCCAGTCTTCTTCCTCATTTTATAAGGCCTTCAGCATTCCACCATCTATAACCAGGCTTTGGCCAGTCATATATGTATTTGCCTCAGAGCATAAAAACGTGATGACTTTAGCAAATTCAGCTGGTTCCCCGTATCTTCCCATTGGAATAATTTGTTTGAATCCTTCTCGAACCTCTTCTAAAGTGATGTCTCGTTTCTTCGCAGCTATTTCATCTAGCTCTGTTACGCGGTCTGTTTGAATACGACCTGGCCCTACAGTATTAATCAAAATATTGTCTTTGCCGTATTCTCTTGCAATACTTTTCGACAAACCAACCATCCCTAATCGGAAGGTATTCGACAGAATCAGACCGTCTAATACTTCTTTTGTAGAAGATGACGAAATGTTTACTATTCTACCGAATTTTTGCGCTTGCATGAATGGTAGAGCTTGTCGAATGGTACGTATATAGCTAAGCAGATTTTTCTCAAAAGCATTCATCCAGTCTTCGTCAGTTATTTGGCCGAAGCCTCCAGGAGACGGGCCACCAGCATTATTCACTAAGATGTCTACGCCACCAAGCTTAGATTCAGCCTCTTTAAATAATTGATCAATATCTCCTTCCTTCGTAACATCACAAATGGTGTAAAAAATATTAGTGTTGGAGCTATGTTGTTTAATATCCTCCATTGTTACTTGCAATTCTTCAGCATTGCGACTAGAGATAAGCACCTTTGCTCCTTCTTTCGCAAATTCTAAAGCGGTTGCTTTTCCTAAGCCCTTACTTGATGCAGTCACAATCACCCGTTTATTTTGAAGTCCTAAGTCCATTAAAAAGATCCATCCTTTCATTCAAATATATAAGAGTATCTTACATTTAATATTCAGATTTGTCAGTGTAAATGATTATATTTTCGTCAAGCCATGTTTGAAGAGACCGATTAAAATCTTTTAAAAAGAGAGCGTTATATTCTGGTTTGTATTTGTTAATTTTTTTATTTCACTACTTTAGAGCTATGTAACTTTTTTTGTATGCGAAGATAGATAAAATTATTCATTTTGTCCTAAAAGAAGATTAAGAGAAGATTTCACAAGTATTACATCTATATTTAGCGAAGAAAAAATCGATATTTGTCGTTGCTATTTTAATAAAAACCTTATGTATAAAGGGTTGTCCCAAAATTAATAGGAAATTTCCTTGATTACATTAGACGCCTTTTGTAATGAAAATGTTACATAACTGTAAAATAAAAAAGGTTTAAAGAGTGATAAGATGAATATAGTTAAGTTTTCAGAAAATTTATGACGTCGGAGGAACTACATGAACTTGAAGTCTATATCGCAAAAAGTCATTGGTATAATTATTTTATCTATGCTTTTAGTCACAATTCCATATGCAGCTAATACTGAAGCTTCTAGCTCAATAGATTCATCTAAATTAGTGTCCACTGCTAAAAACTTAATAGGCATTAAATATCGCGGAGGCGGAACTACTACTGCTGGATTTGATTGTTCAGGATTTGTAGGCTACGTATTTGATGATTTAGGAGTTAATCTACCAAGGTCATCCGCAGGTATGTATGCAAAAGGATCAAAAGTAGAAAAGGAAGATCTTTCATCAGGGGATCT
Organism: Psychrobacillus sp.; assembly: GCA_040274765.1. Lineage (GTDB taxonomy): Bacteria > Bacillota > Bacilli > Bacillales_A > Planococcaceae > Psychrobacillus. The sequence continues at coordinate 2,079 of JBEMAY010000013.1, read as the reverse complement.
AGTTTTCTTTAATACATCTGGCAAAGGCGTATCGCATGTTGGCATCTATATTGGAGACGGTAAATTTATTCATTCTTCAAGCTCAAAAGGTGTAAAGGTAGATAAGCTTAGCGATCCATACTACTGGGGAAAACGCTTTGTGGGAGCAAAACGAGTAGCAGATGTTACAATGACAGCAAATAAATAAACATATACCAAGATACCTTATCGGATAGACGATAAGGTATTTTTTTGTTTCATAAAAATGGTATTGATCAAATATGTACTTACAGAAACTAGAGAGTTTCTATTATACATAAAAAATGAACCAGGAAATTCACTACCTAGTTCATGGATATTCTATGTTTCGAAAACTAACATTGTTCTATTGCTAGTTAAATTTATACCATTAAAGTGATAAAGCCTATGAAACCAATTAAATTAAAGGCAATACCAATTAACCCTAATTTTTTAGCAGAAATATACAGGGTGGGTGTAAGAATTTATAGAATAGGGCACAACGTTCTGTTTAACCATAATTCTATCTTAGCTTTAGAAAGGTTTTATATCAAAACTCCAAAAGTGCTGAATTATTATATGAAATAACAAAGTGTTTAAATTACATAATTAGGGTATGAAAGTAATAGTAACATTATTTTCAAATACCTCTCTAGCTATCGAATAATTTCTTGTAAATAAATTCTTTATTAGGCATAATGAAGAAAAAATCAGGTTAGTATTGGATCTTGTGGGAGGACCTAGCATGCAGTATAAAAGGAATGAATATTTTCGGTACACGTTTGGTGAACCAACAGCGGCAACTTTTCGTCTAATAAAAGAAGTGGGAGGTGACCAGCCTGCTGAATTCTCGAATAAAGGGAATTGTCATATAGTAGATATAAGCCCAAACGGCTTGCGAATGGTCACAGAACTATCCATTGCGATCGATCTAATAAAGAGAATGGAAATCAGTTTTGTTATTGATGAAACTCCACTCAATATTATGGGTGAGCTTGTTTGGTGCAAGAAGAGTATGCATGGCTTCGAATATGGCGTACGTTTGGTTGGCGATCAGGACATGGAGCAAAGAATCATAAATGAACTGAAATCTCGTCGTCGAAAAGAAGTGGAAAATAAATCTAAAAATGTGACAAAACTCGACAAAAAATAATTAATTAATTTCATAAAAAGAAGGATATTAATTAGTGATTGTAGAAATATTATATAGAGTTAAATTAAAGGAGGAGTTTACATGCTAAACTTTAACATTCGTGGAGAAAACCTTGAGGTGACTCCTGCAATCCGTGATTACGTTGAGGGCAAGATCGAAAAAGTCGGTCGTTACTTTAACGAGGAAATCCAAGCGACTGCAAACGTCAACCTAAAGGTATACAATGACAAACAAACTAAGGTCGAAGTAACAATCCCGATGAAGAATTTAACTTTAAGAGCGGAGGAGCGTCATACTGACATGTACGCCGCTATTGATTTAATAGTAGATAAGCTAGAGCGTCAAATTCGTAAATATAAAACTAAAGTAAATCGTAAAAGCCGTGAGCGTGAAGGGGTTGGAGCTTACTTCGCTGCAATTGATCCACCAGATGCACCAGTTCCTAGCTCAGAAGAAGATGAATACAATATCGTACGAACTAAACAATTCGATTTAAAACCAATGGACCAAGAAGAAGCAGTTTTACAAATGAACATGCTTGGCCACAGCTTTTTCATCTTTACTGATGCAGACTCAAACGGTACAAATATTGTGTATAAGCGCAGAGATGGAAAATATGGTTTAATCGAAACAAATTAAAAATTTCTATTTGATGTCACCTGTGATTTTCTATAGGGCATCGACAAAAAGCGACAAAGCTCTTCTCGTTCCTTGAGAAGAGCTTTTGTTGTATTTAGGAAAATATAAAGTTACGAATCTGCTCGGGGTCAAATGGATAAAAGCTCCGGTGGCTGAGGAACTGCCTCCTCGCTTTTCCCCATTTGCCTGTCAGGGCAGGGATAGGCGTCTGCGCTTTTCTATGATGTCTAGCTCCGACGCCTTGCCCCTCGGGGTCAAATGGAAAAAAGCTGAGGAGGCTGAGGAGCTGC
>JBEMAY010000012.1:0-61893 GCA_040274765.1 Psychrobacillus sp. | reverse complement strand
CAAAAATATATAATCGGGCATATCTTGAGCGATTTCTTGTAACCGTTCTGCCAGTAATTCATACTGTTGTTCCACGAGCCTATATTGCATCACCAAGGAATGAATCTCAAATCGAGCCATTTCCAGGCCTTCGGTCAACCCAATCGAGATTTCAGCGGCTTCCTTGAGTTTTATTATTTTGGGAGAAGAGACACACTTTAACCCTTCAACCTCTTTGTAGAAAGGGAGTAGCTCCGCCACTTCTTTTTCTCGAAGGTCCTCTGGTAATGGTGTTTTCTCCAGCACAGCCAGGGCGGTTTTCCCGATGTCTTTAAAGACATGTTGGAATTCTGGGAAGAACCGATCTGTCCATCGAATGATTCGATTTGTAATGATGCCAAGCTCTTTCTGAAGCGAGGCGCGATGGGATGCACCATTGCGCAGTTCCGCTTCGATGCCTTCTAAAATGCGTGGGAAGCTGAACCGCCCATCACGGATTAGCTTGGCGATGACCATCGCATCCTTCAAATCGTTCTTTGTCTGCAGATTGTCATCCAATTCTTTGGATTTCTTCACGTGACTAGGATTCACGAACACATAGCGGATGTCATGCGCGGTTAAATGGGCCGCTAGGTTCATCCAGTAGTGTCCTGTTGGTTCGAACCCAACAAGGATTTCTGATTTCTCATGTTTGTTTTGTAATACAAGTAGCTGTTCATAGAAGGTCGTAAATCCTTCTGCCGACTGTCTGATGGGAAAGGACTTATGCAATACTCGTCCACGGTCGTCTACCGCACATGCGTAATGTTTGCGTTTGGCGATATCGATTCCGATGACCAACGTCTTTTCAGTCACTTGATTAATTTTATGATTCGTACTATTATTCATAAGTGGCCCTCCTATATATGTTTTGAGTATTCATTGGTTGTTACTCTAGCATCATATAAGAGGGTTCTTTTTTTTTCAAGTGCCTTTAAAGTTATAATACAGGAATGCTCCAGCGGGAACAGCGCGAGCTGAAGACCCTGGACTGAGCGCAGCGAGGGAAGCGGCTGAAGCCGTGCCCGCGGAAAGCGTCCGTTCGTAGCGGAAATCAACTCTTCCTCACGTTACTTCTATTTTAAAAGAAAAAAGACTGTAGGCAAACTCTAAAATTTTTGGAGTTTGTCTACAGTCTGAAACCACTTTCCTTTATGGAAGTGGTTTAGTATTTAATAATTGTAGAAGCCTCTACCTGTTTTTCTGCCTAGCTTACCAGCTCTAACGTATTTTCTTAATAGAGGCGGAACTCTATATTTGGTGTCACCAGTTTCCTCGAACAACGTTTCTGCTACGGAAAGTAGGGTGTCCAAACCGATAAGATCTGCTAACGCTAGTGGTCCGATAGGCTGATTTGTTCCTAGTACCATCCCTTTATCTATATCCTCAGCAGAAGCAATACCTTCTCCTAGAACAAAAATAGCTTCGTTGATCATTGGTACTAATATACGATTAACAACGAATAAAGGGGCATCCAGTATAGTTATACTTTCTTTCCCAATCTCTTTAACTAGTTTATTTACCGTTTCATATGTTGCTTCGCTAGTTTCAGATCCTTTAATAATTTCTACTAGCTTCATGACTGGTACAGGATTAAAGAAGTGCATCCCAATGACTCGGTCAGGTCGACTAGTTGCAGCACCAATTTCCGTAATACTCAAACCTGACGTATTAGAAGCTAAAATGGTTTTTGAATCACAAATAGCATCCAGCTCAGCAAAGACTCTTTTCTTAATATCACGATTTTCTAATATAGCCTCTATTACTATATCTAATTCAGCTAGTTTGGTTTTGTCAGTAGTGAGTGTAATTCTACTTAATATCTGCCCAATTTCACTACATTCTTTATTTTCCTTTTTATAAAGTCTCCATAAATTAGCATCGATAGTAGAAGCCGCTGTTCTTAGTACTTCGTTATCAATATCACAAAGCGTGACTTCGTGCCCAGCAGAAGCCATTATTTGTGCAATGCCATTTCCCATGGTACCTGCACCTAATACACCAATTTTCATCATGATAACCTCCTAAAAACTCTTAGATGTTCTTTGTAATCCTTATACCCATTTACTTACATTTAACACATTTCTCGCTTCAATTATCAGAATATTATCTAATAATAACATTATACTTCCTATTCTATTAGTTATCTAGGAAAACATGTAAATATAATTATAATAGTAAACTGGTTGGAGTCTTATACATTTCCATCTTTATAAAAAATACGAACGACTAAACAAGAGGTGATAGTTTATATGCTTTTCACTAGTGCACACACTTTTTACGTGACAACAATTAGCCCCAATCCACAGTAATTGTATGAATAGGGATGTCTAGTGTGTATCCATTGATTCTTCACTGGCTAGTAATGGATCGTAAGCAATCATTCGTGTCCGTTTGGAAATTACAATTAATAAAAAGAGCTAACTTAACAAAATTAATATGGTACAAAAGAGTATTCAACCCAAATAAACCAGATGCACGTCCATTTTTAACTATCGAAATCTAATCTACACCTAAAAAAGACTTCCACTTAGAGATAAGTAAAAGTCCAATATATCCATTTAATACTACGAGAATGGCTAGCGCTAATTCAGGTTGTAAATAAATTCTAAATGATCCCTGCGCCAGTGTAAGCAATAAATAATGATCCCCTTATTCCAACTAGAGAGCTCTATTTATGAATGCACATTTTCTATCACAACTGCTATACCCTGACCGCCACCGATACAAAGACTTGCTACTCCATACTTCAAGCCTTGTCTCTTTAGTTCATACGCTAAAGATAGGAAAATCCGAGCACCACTTGCCCCAACAGGGTGACCTAGTGCAATCGCTCCTCCATTGACATTCGTTTTCTCTCTGTCTAAACCTAACTCCTTCTCTACAGCTAAATACTGGGAGGCAAAGGCTTCATTTACTTCTACTAGATCCATTTCCTCTAAAGTCATTTCTGCACGAGCAAGCGCTTGTTTAATGGCTGGTACGGGCCCAATTCCCATGATGGAAGGATCCACACCGGCTATTCCCCACGAGAGAATCTTCGCTAAAGGCTTCAGCCCATGCTCATTGACTGCATCACCACTTGCAAGAATAACCGACGCAGCTCCATCATTAATACCACTTGCATTACCCGCTGTTACAGTTCCGTCCTTTATAAAGGAGGGCTTAAGGGAGGCTAGCTTTTCCTGAGTGACTTCACCTTTTATATGTTCATCCTGATCCACGACCATAGATCCCTTCCTAGTCGGAACCTCTACCGCTACAATCTCCTCTGCAAATCTCCCCGAATCCTGTGCATGAGCTGCCCGCTTTTGGCTAAATAACGCAAACTCATCCTGCTCTTCACGGGAAGAATGATACTGTTCCGCTAGCTTCTCAGCTGTCATGCCCATCCCACTGCCGATATACTCATCGGTTAGTGTGCTAAGCACCATGTCCTCATACTTCATTGCTCCCATTTTGCTTCCACCAAATCTAGCAGTAAAGTTTGCATAAGGTGACATAGACATATTTTCCGCTCCACCAGCAAGCACAACATTAGCTTCATCTAATAAAATCATTTGTGCAGCCGACACAACGGATTGACAGCCGGACCCACATAAGCGATTCACATTTATCGCAGGAACCTCTATCGGAATACCAGCCTTCAATCCGATATGACGAGAAAGGAAGGCTGCATTCGTACTCGAATGAATGACGTTTCCATATATCACATGATCGATTTGATCAGGCTCGACTTGAGAACGCTTCATTGCTTCTTTGGCAGTAGCTGCTCCTAAATCATCCGCTTTCACATTTGCAAAAGAGCCTCCAAAGCTCGTAAATGCTGTTCGTGCTCCATCAATTAAATAAACCGTTTTCATCCATAATTCCTCCTAACAATTTCGAAGAGAGTTCTTTAATACTTTTCCACTCGCATTTCTAGGTAGGCTATCCATAAAGTCTACCTGCACAGGTAATTTAAACTTTGCTAAGCGCTTAGAGCAAAATGCTATTATTTCTTCCTCCGATAGATGGTTACCTTCTTTTAAAACAACGAACGCCTTTGGCACTTCCCCATACACTGGATGAGGAGCCCCTACTACCGCAGCCTCTAATAGCTCTGGAATTTGATATAGCACTTCCTCCACCTCTACTGGATACACATTTTCCCCACCGCGTATAATCATGTCCTTTTTCCGGTCTACTATATAAAGCAAGCCGTCTTCATCAAACCTTCCTAGGTCGCCACTATATAGCCAGCCATTTTGGATAGCAAGACCTGTTTCCTCTTCATTTTTTAAATAACCCTTCATTACCTGTGGGCCTCTTACGACAATTTCTCCTACCTGACCAGGTGGGAGGGAGTCGCCAAACTCGTCAACCACTTGAATCTCGGTCATCGGCAGTGGTTCTCCTACTGAACCTACCTTTTCCAACGCAAAATGGTCCTTCAAGGTGGTAGCCGCTGGAGAGTTTTCTGTTTGCCCATAGAGATTTTGCACCCTGACGGCTGGGAATAAAGACTTCACCTTTCGAACGAGTTCATAAGGCATAGGTGCAGCACCATAAGTCAATAGCCTCAAGCTGGGAAGCTCTACTTGTTGGATTTTGGGCGTATTCAATAAAATGCTATACATAGCTGGAACACCAAAGAATATAGTAATTTTCTCTTGCTCCATTGTAGTTAACGCCTGCTCGGGAGAAAATGCCTCCTCAATGACAATAGTTCCTCCAGCGTAAATAACTGGAATACTAAACACATGACTCGCTGCACAATGAAATAGAGGAGCGACAATTTGCATTCGATCCTGCGCATTCAACTCCATTGCTTCTCCCCAGATTTGTGCAGTTGCATACACATTTTTGGCCGAAAGCATAACTCCTTTCGGCTTTCCCGTTGTACCCGAAGTATAAAAAATTACACTTGTTTGTTGTTCATTTATGAGAACATCATCCATCTGGATAATGGAATCCTCGAGAACCCCTTCTAGCGAGTTATCCCCGCCAACCTGTAGTGTGTGAACAAAGTTTTTAAACGTCTCCGGTATTTCCTGCAACACGGAAACCAACCGGACATCATAAATGAGCGCCTTAGCCTCCGAATGCTTGAAAATATATTCAACCTCAGGGGCAGCAAGCTTTGTATTAACCGGCATAACTGTAAAACCGCCAAGCTGGCACGCATAATAGCAGACTAAGAAGTAATCCGAATTATTTAAATAGAGGGCGATCACATCCTCTTTCTTATAACCATTTGCTTGAAAATAGCCTGCAAGTCGCTTTGCTTTTTCATAAAATGTAGCGTAAGTGATCTCTCTTCCGTTGAATTGCGTAATAATGTGATTAGGTTGCTCTTGTACATGTAATGCCAATTTTTCAGTAATTAACATAATAACCAATCCCCTTTTTAATTGATTAAACTTACTTCATTACTTTCAATAAATAATCACCATAAATATATTGCAATTCCTCTAGAGACTTGTCGCCCTCTTTCTTATACCACTGCTGAATCCAGTTTAGTGCCCCTAATAGCATCATCCTTGCTATTTTCGGTTCTGTTATGTGGAAATCTCCACTTTCCACTCCAGCTAAAATGACTCGGTCGAACCAGCCCTCATACTCGTTTCTTTTCTTCAAGATTGGATGAAGGTGATCTTTAGAAAATGTTTCATCCGGCTTAATAATCATGTTAAAGGATTCCTTTTCTTTTACTGCATACTTCACATGAATAGCGATCATTTGGCGCAGCCTTTCTTCAATAGAAGAGATAGAATGAAATGTCTCACGAAGCTCTTCAATTGCCTGTTCAAGCACAAGCTCATGACATCGGAAAATTAAGTCCTCTTTATTTTTAAAATAGTAGTAGAGTGCTCCTTTTGTCATTTGAAGCTCTGCAGCTATTTCTTCCATCGTCGCACGCTGATGGCCTTTTTGATTCATAATCTTTACGGCAGAAAGAATTATTTCCTCTTTCTTCTTCGAAATTTTATTAGAGATTGCCAAACTGATAACCTCCTTGCACATTTACAATTCTAGCTTTTTAGCAATAATCGTCTTCATGATCTCTGTGGTGCCTGCGTAAATGCTTGCTACGGGAATGTCACGGTATCTTCTAGCAATCTCGTATTCTTCCATATATCCATAGCCCCCGTGAAGATGTAAGCACTCGGCAGCGACTCGCTTCGCCATCTCACTGATCCACCATTTAGCCATCGCCACTTCCTTCACTAAGTCCTCTCCAGCAATATGGCGAGCGGTTAATGAGTTAATATAAGTTCTTCCTATATCAATTTCCGTCGCCATTTCAGCAACTTTAAATTGGGTATTTTGAAATTTACTGACGGACTGACCAAATGCTTTTCTATTCTTTATGTAATCGAGTGTGATTCGAAGCATCTCCTCTGCTTCCACCTGACATTGAATAGCCACGATCAGTCGTTCCTGCTGAAGATTTTGCATTAAATAATAAAAGCCTTTCCCCTCTTCTCCCAGTAAATTAGCCGCTGGTACCTTCACGTCCTCAAATATTAACTCTCCAGTGTCCCCGCTATGAATACCAATTTTATCGAGCTTCTTCCCATGTTTGAAACCTTCCATACCTTTTTCCACGACAAGCAAGCTAATGCCTCTATGTGCAGGCTGAGCGGTAGGATCCGTCTTACAAACGATAATGGCAAAATCAGCTATCGTCCCATTTGTAATAAACGTCTTTTCTCCATTTAAAATATAATGGTCACCCTCTCGGCGAGCCGTTGTCTTAATCCCGGCCAGATCAGACCCTGCACCCGGCTCCGTCATACCAATAGCATTGATAAACTCCCCAGTAACACAACGCGGCAGCCACCTCTGCTTTTGTTCCTCGGTTCCAAGCTCAGCAATGTAAGGGCTTACAATATCAGAATGAAGACACATACCACTCGCCAGCCCCTGACCAACGCGCTCTAGCTCCTCCGTTAAAACCATCGAATAAGAAAAGTCTAACCCTAATCCACCATAGGCCTCATCAACCCATGGACATAAAAAGCCGTTTTCCCCCATCTTCAACCAAAACGAACGAGGAATCTCTCGCTTCGTTTCCCAATCTGCATAAAAAGGGTAAGCCTCCTTATCCAGCATCTTCCTTAAAGATTTTCGAAAAAGCTCATGCTCCTCTGTCAAAAACGTAGCCACCACCTTATCCCTCCTTCATCAATTCTGAAAATTAATACTATTTTGTAATTATACAATTTATGTTGATAAATTAAAACTAAAAATTGAACGCCGTTTAAATTTTTTATTGCAGATATATCGCAGTTCAGTTTTATTACAGAAGTATTTCAGGTGCCTGGCACCTGCAATACTTCTGTAATATCCTTAAAATCCTCCAATAAGCTATAACCATGGATTTATCACGTAAAAAAACACCCCAACAATGAGATGCTGGGGTGTATTTTTTAGTTGGTTATTTTCTTTCATCTTCGTCATTCGGAGGAAGATCATCATATGGATGTAAATCATTTGTGGAAGGGATATTATATCCAGTGCTCGGTGAATCTTCTTCATGAGCAGCATCCATTGGGTTACCGGAAGGGGCAGTTCCACCATACTGCTGATCGAAGTCTCCAACTGGTTTAACCTCATCAATATGTGGTCCTTTTCCTCTTCTTAGACTTTTTTCCGCTTCTGAAGGATCACGGAAATTTTCTTTGAAAGATTCTTTCATGCTTTCCGCTTCCGTTCTGTATCTTTCCTTTGAAACGTCTGCGTCCTCGATGCTTTTTTCCATTTTACTTAAGTAACGAGCTGCGTGCTCACGTCCACCTAAACCAAATGCTAGCCCGAATGCTAAAGCAACTCCACCTAAAATTAGGATAAATGCAGAGTTAATAATCGCTGCTGCAATACCTAACTGACTCAATGCCATGAAGAACGCAAATGCTAAAATAGCATACTTAGCAACATAGCGTAGGAAATGTGGTGCTCCAGAAGAATGCTTCATCACGCTTCCTACTAATTTCTCTACTAGACTTGCTAGCCAGAACCCTACTGCCAAAATAACTACTGCCGCAAGGACATGCGGTAAGTAAGCAAAGATGGCCGTACCAAGCGTAACCATAAATTCTAGCTCTAATACTTGTAGAGCTTCCACTACAAACAATAAAATAATAAACACTTGAACAATAGTACCAATTATACCAGCAATAGAAGTTGCCGACCCCTTAGTCGAAGAGAATCCCATTTTGCCAAATATCGAGTTAACACCAAGGTTTTGAAGTAAAGTAACTATCACATCTTTAATCCACTTAGCAACAACGATACCTACAAGAACTAGTACAATTGCTACGAAAATCTTAGGCAGCATGGCAAGGATATTGTTTAACATCGCAATTGCTGGTTGCGAAATACCTTGTAAATCTAAAATTTCCAAAGCAGTAATAGAAATTGGAATGATGATTAATACAAATACAACGATTCCTACAATCTTAGAAAGAGTCGTACCTTCTATATAACTAGAAAGCTTCATTTTATCAGCAAGCTTGTCTGCCCCAGCCGCCTGAAGAAACTTCTCTACTAATGTACGTACAAGCTTAGCAACAAACCAACCAATTGCAAATACGATTGCTGCTGACACTAGCTTAGGTATGAAGTTGAAGAAGCTAGCAAGCATACCTTCGAAAGGTCCGCTTAATCCATCAATTCCAAGTGCATTCAATACTGCTGGTATGAACAAAAGGAAAATTAAATAATATGCCACATTAGCAACAGTATCTGTCCATTTCACTTGGTCTACCTTAGACGGATCTCCACCAGTTTTCATAACGTACTTATTTAAGCTAAATTTATTGCCAGCCATCTTAATAACTTTTTTAACAAGTGTTGCTAGAATCCATGCAAACAGTAAAATCAGACCAGCTTTTAAAATATTTAGCACACCAGCTGTAATTCCTGAATACATAGAGACAAATGGTGATACTAAATTACCCATGTTTAAAATAGAAAAGAATAGGATAAATGCAAAGATTAATACAATAAAGAAAACTACCTTACTAAGAATTTTCTCTACTGACCACTCACCCTTAATATTCCCAAGTCTTTCATTCACACGGTATTTTCTTAAAAGCTTAAAGGTAGCATTTTCTAGTAGCTTAGCTACAAAAATTCCTATTAATAAGACCAGTAATGCTAATAAAAGCTCGGGTAAAAAATGAAGGGTGTTTCTCCAATATAATTCATCAAACATTTCATGTCCTCCTTTTACTTTGTATATGTCCCTATCCATCTACCCCTCTTATTATTCTTCTAAACTAAAAAGCTCAAGAATCTATCAAAAAAGGAATATATATCCTATTACAACCAATCTAAAAGCCTACCTCCTTCCCAATTCTAGTTCTTCTATATTGCAACATTTCCATTAGAGATATCCAATTATGCTTTTATATTAGGTCCTACAGTATGTATAAAAAAGCTGTAGTAGCCATATGCCACCACAGCTTAATGAAAGAACTCATGTTATCTTAAACTACGTTATGAATAATGGCTTACTTATCATTTATACTTTCAATTGCTTGCTTCACACTACCAAAGGTTTGGAAGGAACTAAAATCAATTCCTGCCTTGACAATGATCATGGAAAGATTAGGTCTGATGCCAGTAAACAAGACATGAATTCCAAGCAATTCCAATACATTATGAATAGTAAAAATGTGCTGGGCTATTTCCTCATCAATCGTTAGGATTCCTGAAAAATCAATGATGAGATAATCAATATCCATGTCAGGAATGGTAGGCAGTACGTAAGACAATAAATGTTGCACTCTAATATAATCTATGGATCCAACGAGCGGTAAAACTGCAACCCCGTGCTGAATTGGCACAATAGGTGCACTCAAATCATTGATTGCTCTTTGATGCTCTATAATCATTTGTTCTCTATGGTCCTCATAGACGTGCATTTTGTTAACCATCCAAACATCAAACAAATAACTAATTTGACTGTTAATGCTTACAAGACTCTCCGAGGTAATATGCAACGATAAACAAATTTCATTAAGATATTCTAAAAAAATTGTTCTACTTTTAACAGTAGTCGTGATATGGGCGGAAAAGCTTGAGAAATTATCTATTTCATCTTTTCGTACTTCATTAATCCAATGCACTAATTCTTCTTCAGCAGTATTTTTAGGTTTGTTAAGTGCTGCTCCTAAAAGAGATATCAGTTCTTGATTTCTTTTTTTCGTTGCTATATATGGTTCAGTATTTATAGTTTCATCTAAGCTCTGCGCTTCTGCAACCACACGTTTCGTCAGCTCTTCCCCAATACTTTCAGCATTATTTACAAGATACTCACTTACTGTTAAAATTTCACTCATTTATTTACACACCTTTTAAGAAGATTTCGTGGCAATTGCTAGCTCAGTTCGATTGATTTGATTGTGAGAGGCATTCCAAACTGCTTTACCGTCTCCTAGTAAAAAAACCTGTGGCGATTCATGCTGAATGCCCAAGTCACTCTCAATTTCATTCGAAACCGTTCTGCTTTCTCTTACCTTAACTAGATACTTCTCCAATGGCGTTTCAAAGGAATCAAATTCTCGAAAAGCTCTTGCACTGATAGGACAAGTAGTACTGTGCTTTAAAACCAAAATCTTCTGGGCGTCCGAAAGCTTTAATACATCTTTCCATTTATCAACACTCGTAATTTCCTTATAACTCGTCACAAAAATCACCCTACCCTTTCCTCATCCTCATACCCTATATGCTACCCAATAAACTAATATTCCTTGCATTTATTACAGGTGCCAGGCACCTGTAATAAATGGTCGATTACTCCGTATTATATGAGCAGATTAGACGTTAAAATTATCATTTTCCAATTTTAAGGATAATATTTGTTTAATGTATATTATATTTGGATATTAAAGGAGTAAGGACAAGAACATCAAGGAAGGAGCAACATGATGATTAATACAAAAAAAGCATTAATAGCTACATCCCTTCTATCCACTACATTGTTGTTAGGAGCTTGCAATGATAACAATGACGAGAATGACGAGAATGTACTAAAATCCGATGTAGTAGAGCCAAATCCAGTGGAGGATTCTGCACAAGTGGTTTCTGATCCGGAAACAGACTATGGGTTCCAAGAATTTACGATGATCATTGATACTCCTGATAATGAAGATGCTGTAATTGTAGAGTACAAATTAGACACTTCTTCAGCAGTTTATAAAAACATGCACACGGCTGTAAATGCTGAAGGTGAGGGAGCAGCTGAGACGCTTGACCCTATATTTCAGGAATTAAATTTAACGAAAGAAATGAATACAGAGGATGTAGTAGAAGAAGTTTCAAAAGCATTTGAAGTAGAAGATTTTACTGCGTTTAATCTTGATATTCAATTTGATGATGGCGAAACCAAAAATTATGCAGTTAACTAAAGCAAAAGAAGCTTGAGTTTAACTCTCTTCCAAATAAAAGCCCCGAAAACTTTACTTACGTAAAATTTTCAGGGCTTTTATTATATTGATCTTTAATTATTTTTCGTTATAGCGGACCCTATATAATGGCTCTCATAATAATCTACTTTTAAAAGAATGTTACAGGTGCCTGGCACCTGTAACATTCTTTTCTCGACAAATTTTATCGGTCTTCAAGTCTTGCGCAAAGGATACCAAAGGCTGTACCAAGAGTAGCTCCTGCTATTACTTCGACTGGTTGGTGACCAAGTAGCTCCTTTAGTTCTCCTTCTCGCTTTACCACTTCTAAGCTTGGAAAGTTTCCAGATAGGGCTACGACATTTTCCTCTAAGTCATTAACAAGCTGAGCAATTTCTCCGGTATGGCGTCTTATCCCTTGCGCATCATACATGACGATTGCGCCGAAGACGACTGCTAAAGCAGTTTCCGTATGGCGCGTGCCTCGGTTTGCAGCTACGTATGATGCAAGGGCTGCTACACCTGCTGAATGAGAGCTTGGCATTCCGCCTGTTGTAAATGCTTGCTTCCAATCCCATTCTCCTGTTAACCTTTTGTGTGTAAATACCTTTAACCCCTGCGCTAACCCAATTGCTGACAATGCCGTTATGATTCCTTTATTCATCTTAGCCATAGTTTCCTCCATTGGTTTTATGTATTTTGTCTAAATTAATATCCCTTATTAAAATACCCAATAACTAGCATAATAATCTAACTTTCTTTAAGTGACCAACACTTCTTCCCTTAAAAGTTTCCCTATTCTAAAATCACACCATTGTCTTCAAATAATAAAAACCTCTTTAAGACCAAATGGCCCTAAAGAGATTTTAGCATTACAATAAATTAATTTTCCTCTTCCTCTACTGCGTTTGGAGCATCCGGTGCCGCAAAAACCACTTGTAATCCGACTTCTAAGCGCTGGGCTGGTGTGCTATTAGACACTTCGACCGGCAAGTTAAAGAACTGACTAGTTAACGATATTGTCCCTGGCTTTTTATAGCTAGTGAACTGGAATGGACGCACATCCCATGTAAACGCTACTGTATGCACTTCTCCATCCGAATCAATAATAGTTGTTTGCTTTGGCAATTGAGCAAGGAAATCCTCATACGTAATATCTGCAGGAACGGTTAAAGTCTCTAATGGACTAATTGTTTCTAGAGTTACCTCAGATGATACAACAATTTTTACGTATGCAGTTTTCCCTTTTGTAATCACCAATGGATTAGTATCTGCGTTGTAAATTGTTTCTTTATAGGATTCCCCAAGCTCAATGCGATTTACACTCATTGAATCGGGTGTATCAAAATGAATGGTATAAGAGCCTTCAGGAATATCCTTCATTTGATACACATGCTTTTGATTACTCGGTGTAGTACCTACTTGATACACTTTATTTGTCTTTTTATTTTTCAAGCTAAAATTACTAATGTTGGTAAAATCAAACTTATTCATAGAGGATGTACTATCCTTGTATAAGCTAATATGCGAGTTGCTTTTTTCCGGTTCTGGAAAAATCACTTGAATAGTCATTTCTAGACGTTGTGCTGGCGTACTATTAGATACCTCTAATGGTAAATTAAAGAATTCACTAGATAAAGTTCTAGTTCCTGGCTTCGTGTAATTTTCAAACTGGAATGGACGTACATCCCATTTCAATGGAACTGTATGCTCAACCCCTCTTGAATCTACAATTTTACCTTGCTTTGGCAGTGCAGCTACAAAATCCTCATAAGAAATATCGTAAGGTACTGTTAGATTTTCCAACGGTTTAATTTCCTGTAAGGTAATCTCTGATTTTAAAACAATTTTCACATAGGTTGTTTTATTCTTCGTAATGACTAAAGGATTACTAGTAGGATCATATATCGTTTCCTTATATGCATCTCCAAGTTGAATGCTATCTACTTGGAACACGTCTGGTGCGTTAAACTCGATCGTATACGTTCCTGTCGGAAGATCCTTCATCTGATACACATTCTTTTGATTGTTCGGTGTAGTTCCTACGTTATAAATTTTGTTCGTTTCTTTATTTTTTAAAGCAAAATTAGAAATGGTCGTAAAGTCAATTTTGTTTAAAGACGAGGTACCGTCCTTAAACAGGCTAATGTGTGAAAGTCCCTTGTCCAAATTGACTTTTGCTTTGACAGTCAGCTCTATAGAATGCTCTACCTTTGTTCCGTCTGTTCTTGTGAGAAGCATTACTACTGTTCCTGACTTATCCGCTTGCCCAATTTCTGGCTGAACAATCTTCCCATCTACAACCATTCCTTCAGGCGTTGACAATAAAGTCACAGTATAATCCTCGCCAATTAAAGCAGAAATTTTATTAACTAAAATATCTCCTTCGACTAAATCTCCAATTGCAGACGGTGTAATTTTAGCAGCCTCTTGTTCCGCAGCTTTTAAGTCTGCCGCTTCTTTCGTCAGCTTAGCAGAATTAGTAACTAACGCCTTCTGCTTGTCCGTTAGTTTATTATATTCAGTTAATGCAACGGTGACCGCTTGTTTATACTGTTTTGCACTAGACTCTTTATTAATTTGATCGATTAACTCTACAACTTTTGCAGCAATTTTCTTATCTTCCTTAGCTGCTTTTAATGCGATTAAAGCATTCTCTGCATCCACTAATCTAGTTATGTCTACTAGCTTCTTCTGTTTTGCTGTTAGCTTCTCATAAGTGGCACGAACCACCTTGATTACTTTTTCATCACTTTCCTTCACCTTTGAAGCCGGCGGCACTACATAAAGCATCGCCATAAATAATTTAGCGACAGTTTGATCAATGATTGAACTTAATAAAGGAGATTTAATAGAATTCTTTTTCGCATTTTCTATTTGGATCTGAGCCTTTTCAACCGTTTCAAGTGGAGATGCATAAGCTGCCCCCGCAAACGAATTGGAAAGGAGTGATATTACTAATACAACTGCGATAATTAATTTTTTCATATGCTGCCCATTCCCCCTATTTTTATATAAATCTTTTAAAAATATTATACTTGCTAGACTAATTCATTCAGCTACAATATTTTCCAAAGATTACATATTATTTTCAATTTTATCCATCCGTCTATTTAATTTCAAGAAAATTTAGTTTATTGAATATGACTATATAATTCTATAGTCCTCCTATTTTCGGTTTTAAATCGACTCAAAATGACAAATAATCATTTTATAAGTCATATTTTTAATATTTTAAAATTAAAAATAGTTAACATTATTTGTTTTTTTAAAATTTTATTCCATAAAAAGGGTTAATAAGATTCCAACGTCCTCATACTGATATCAGTTACCTAAGGAAAGGAAGCAGGTCTAATGGAAACAAAAATTGAAAGTGAAGCGACAGAACAAAATAGATGGCATTATACCGCAATACTTCTACTATTATTAGCTATTAGCGATAGCTTGATAACACATTTTGGATTAAGTAATGGTTATATAGAAGAAGCAAATCCAATTATGCGTTTCGTATACGATAAGAGCATCTTCGGTTTTTTCTCGATTAAAATTTTCTTACCGATTTTATTCATATGGATTATGACAAAATTGAAGCCAAATGCCTTGTTACAGTTACTTATAGCGGGAGCACTATTCTTATATGCTTTTATCTTGTTTAAGCATATTTATTGGATATATCTACTCTTCATTGCTTAAAAAAATCCAGCAACTATTTAGCTGCTGGATTTAACTTATATCGTTGTTTTTCTTCTCTTTCCCATTTTTGCAATAATGGAAAAGGATCATATGCCCATTCTGTTCTTCCGTTATATTTGTACATACCATAATGAAGATGTGGAGCAAACTTACCAGCGGTTCCTTTCTTACCATAGCCCGAGCTTCCTACATAGCCAATGATGGTCCCTGGTTCAACAATTTTCCCTTCACTTATCCCTTTAGCAAAACCTGATAAATGGGCATAATAATGATAGGTGTTATTGACGTCACGAATCCCAATCCTCCAGCCACCGTAGTCATTCCAACCTTTCGTTTCAACTATGCCGTAAGTGGCAGATTTAACGGGAACACCGCTATAAGCAAAAAGATCTGTGCCTTCATGCATTCGCCTACCTCCCCAACCACGGTTATCACCCCATGTACTTCGATAGCTGTAGTTGTGACTGATAGCTAGCACAAACGCTCGCTTATCTAAGTTTAATACCTCATAGGTTTTATATATTTTGGCATTCGTCATTATTTGCTTGACTGTTAAATCCTTGTCATAGTAATCCTTTAATGCTTTTTCAAAATCTTTTTCTGAGTGGACCCTCGGACTTAAATATTGAACAAGTGTAAACATGACATCCTCATCGTCTTGACGATCAGCAATTCCATCGTTATTGCCGTCCCTCCCATGACCTTCAAAATAAGTTATGGTTGTTAAATCAGTATCATCACCTATGGGATTGAGCGGTCCCACCCAAAAGTCATCGGTAAATTGAATGGCCACAATCCCTTCTCTCTCCGGTAAATCTTTTCTAACCTCTTGTATATTACGTTCGTATTGATCCATAGCAGCAAGGTAATACCATGGTAATGTATCCGTGGAATACTTGATATAGTAATCCATCCGCTTATCTAATATTTGCTCGCGCGTCAGTTCTTCGGCAGCCGATGCCTCGGAGGCAAAAAACATAAGTAGAAAGCCGATAGAAACAGTTTTAATAAGCAAGTGCATAACTAATTTACCTCCTTTTTATTTCTTTTATTAGTTTTCCCAACCAAATGAAAATCATGAATGAGATTTAAGCTTTTGAGCAAAATAAAAACGACCGCCTATAATACAGACAGTCGTTTACTTGAATTTTTACATGCTTCCATAAATCCTTGAAAAATGGCTACCGATGGCGGATCATTTTTAGTTATTAAGCATTCTGGATGCCATTGAAGACCCATTACAAAGGAATGATTTTGACTTTCGAACGCTTCTATAATTCCATCTGATGCTATGCCAGATACTTGATATCCCTCCGGAATGTTCCGTACCGCTTGATGATGAAAACTATTCACCTTGATACGATCCTTACCAATCAAGTGTTGAAGCACAGTACCTTTAGCTAACTGCACATAGTGGGAGGCATGAGTCCGAGGAGCTTTTTGGTCGTGCTGAATTAAGGGTGTTTCAATTTGTCCATAAATATCCTGATACATATCTCCACCAGATGCGATACTCATAATTTGAGCACCACGACAAATCCCTAAAATGGGTTTATTTTGCTCGAGCATTTTTTTTATGAGCTCAATTTCAAATTCATCTCGTTCTGGGACGATACTACCTAGGCTTCTATGAGGTTCTTCACCGAAAAGTGTCGGGTCAATATCTCCTCCGCCAGTCAAAAGTAAACCATCTATTAAGTTGACAATAGAGTCGATTCCTTCCTTCTCCATATTCGGTAGAACGATTGGAACGCCACCAAATCTAGTGACCGCATGGATGTTATCTGTAGGGACGGAAAGTACAAGCTCCGTTAAGTTAGAAGAAACACCGATAATTGGTTTCATAGAAACCTCCTTAATATTTTCCTATATTATACAATTAATTTTGAATTTAGTAAATAATATGAATTTTACACTTGAATAGCTTTCATATTTAAAAAGTTTTGGTATGCGAATCCCCTTACTTCATCCTCTGAAAATGTTTTTAAGAGCTCATTGATTAATACTGGAAAATCGGAGGAATTGTTAAGACCATTCGTGTAAAAATCCATTCCATCAAAGTCGGACCCAAGCCCAATTTGTTTTACCCCACCTAAGGAACAAAGATGATCGATATGTCGAATCAACTCCCAAATTTCGGCCGTTTGGTTTCCATTGATAAAGGGAGGATAAAATACAACATGAATATGTCCACCACGATCAAACATCGCTTTTACCTGATCGTCCTTTAAATTTCTTGGATGCTCACATAACGCTGATGCATTAGAATGGGATGCAAAGGGATACTCTGCAAGCTTCATCACATCCCAGAATCCCTTTTCACTAAGGTGAGAAACATCAGTCAAAACACCATGCTCATTATTTGATTGAACTACCTCCTTACCAAAAAGTGTTAGACCACCACCCCTTGGTTCTCCCGCTCCGTCTGCACATAAGTTTGCATTATTCCAAGTCAGCCCTATCGAAAGCACGCCTAGCCTATATAGCTGTCTTAGCTTCATCAGGTCATTTCCAAATGCATCTGCTCCCTCTAAAGCTAAAACCGCTCCAATTTCTCCATCCTTTAAATATTGTAAGTCCTCCCATTTCTTGATATGCTTCATTCTCGGATTTTTAGCCAAAACTTCTGTGTAAAACAAGTCAATTTGCTCCAAAGCATATAACCACTTCTGATCGTCTGGAACATTCGGGAAAATAAATACTGCAAAAAATTGAACGAGAACATCACCTTGTATCAAACGCTCCAAGTTAGTTTCTAATTCCGGTGCATCCACAAAGCTTAGCGGACTCACATTGTACACTCTTCCCCGCTTTGCTAACTGTAGCTTCATGAGGGCATCACAATGCGTATCAATTATTTTCAATTAGTCTTCACTCCTTCTGATTGTAATCTAATTGGAAAGTCAATATGTTAATAAACTTAGCTAGTATTCTGACCGAATTGTCGGTTCATTTAGCTAATCGGATGGTTTGACGCGATAATCGGTCGGTTCCCCTGAATAATCGGATGGTTTAGCACGATAATCGGTCGGTTCGTTCTCATAATCGGATGGTTTCCTGAAATAATCGGTCGGTTTTGTGCCATAATCGGTCGGTTTTGCCACATAATCGGTCGGTCACCCTGATTAATCGGTCGGTTCTCCAACATAATCGGTCGGTCACCCTTATTAAACATTCGGTCCAGCCGGATATTGGTCTGCTATGCGCTACACTTGATCGGAGCTTTTTAATATTTGACGAGAGCTATAGAAAATGCGATTGATGTTTCCGTCAGCTCCATGTAGAAATTCAATTAGATTCTCTTGATCCTCTAATGTTCCGATAAATAAAGTTCCTTCAATCCACTTTAATGGGTTAGGTCCACTTGCTGTTAAAATAGCTAGGTTGCCATCCACTATATCTATCCTTACCTTCATTCCTTCCCCAGAAGTAAAGGTTCCTTTAAATTTGGACAGCTCCTCAACGGAATCTCATGAGTTTGAAAATGTATATGCTTTGCAGCTGGCTCCCTATCTTCCAATACATTTAAGGCTCCGATAAAGAGCTTGTCAGATGGCGCATCAGCTAAACTGCTAAGCAGCACTCCGGAGATTCCTTTTTCAGGTAAAATGCCCATAAAAGAAGAAACTCCCTTCAAGCCCCCTCCATGATTAATGAAGGTAGTCCCAAAATAATCCGGAATGATTCGTAACCCATATCCGTAAAAGCGACCTTTTTCAAACTCTGCATGAGGAAAGACCATTTGCTCTACACTCTCTGCTTGTAAAACTCTATTTTCCCCCGCCATTCCTTTATTTAAAAACATATTTAAATACTTAAGAATGTCATTTAAAGTGGATTTTAAATAGCCAGCCGCTCTCATGGAAGGTGCATCCCACCAAAGTGGGGCCTCGTAAACATCTACCCCCTCCGAAGAATAGCGGGACATATAGAGGGTCGTCACATTTTCTCTATTCTTTACTTCCTCTAAGTCAAAAAAGCTATTATTCATTTGAATCGGCTTTAAAATATGTTCTATAACATAGTCTTCATAGGATTGACCACTCACTCGATCAATAATAATTCCTAGCAGCCCATAACAATCATTGGAATAGCTGAACTCTTTACCTGGCTCACCAAGTAGCTCGATGTCTTGCTTAGCAATGTAATTCAGCAGCTCCTCGTACGTATCGATTGCCGGCTCTGGATTATTTACTAAATCTAGCCCATAATCCTTTGCTGATGAATCTTGATCGATACTACGCTTTCTTGCGTATACATGAGTCGCAATGGGTGGAAGACCTGAAGTATGAGTCATCAAATGATGAATGGTGATTCGCTTCGATTTTTCTTCTTCCTTTGTACGGAAATCTGGTAAATATTTTATGACCTCGTCATGGACAGACAGTTTTCCAGCCTCCTGAAGCTGCATAATGGCAACACACGTAAAGGATTTAGTCATGGAGGCTATACCAAACACTGTATCTGTATCGATGGGGAGCTCTTTTACTACATTTCTATAGCCAAACGTCCCCTCATACAAGTGTTCCTTATTTTGATTAAACGCAATAGCTACCCCAGGAATTTTATGCTTTTCTATTAAATGATTTGCATACTGTTCAAAATGCCCCATTTTCTCTATTTTATTTACCATATCTTATCCTCCTTCATGCTCATGGCAATATTTTAGCATAAACCAGGAGCTAGAAGTCTTAATTTTTAGAAAATAAAATCTAATGGAATCTGGTGTAGTAACGCTCGATAAAGGTCTTAAACAAAGAGGCCAGGACTTGTTGAAAAAGCATACCAAGCACTACAGGTATAGCAACAGCTGCTGGAAAATAGGCCGTAGCTAAAACCACGCCCGCGCTTATATTGCGCATCCCTCCAGTAAAAGTCATCGCAATAACTGTTTCCTTATTCTGCTTAAACAAACGTCCAACTGAAAAAGAAAGTATATATCCTAAAAAAGCAATTGTAATAACGACCAATCCAAGCCCTATTAACGCAAACCCTCTTTCCAATAAATACGGTGCAACTACTGCCCCATTTAGCATGACTACTATACCCATACCTAGCTTGGAAAAAGGAGAAAGCCTAGCACTTAAAATATCAACTACCTTGCCCTTCGTCACCTGATTTAAAATCATGCCAACAATAGATGGAATAACTATCGTCCATAAAAGGCCAAGCATCATACCAAATGCATTAATTTCTACCGTTTCACCTACTAGAAGATCCAGTGTCAAAGGAACAATCACAGGAGAAAGTAGAGCTCCTATTAAAATAATCGTAAGCGCCAGCACATTATTCCCTTTGGTAACAGCTACCCAAACAAAGCTAGTAATCCCTGTAGGTATTGCCGTTGCAAGAACTAAACCTGTAATTGTCAGCATGTCTCCAGAAAAAAAGAGATGACCGACGCCGAGCGATAATAATGGCATAACGATATGTAAAAGAATTAGAGTAACAAAGATGGGGAATGGATGTAAAACAGCATCCTTAAAGGAGGCAAAATTGGAATTCAAGCTCCCAGCAAAGGTCATGAAAGCAAAAATCCAAGGAATCAGCCATGCAAAATCTACAATATAATCAGACAGGAATACCCCAATGATCACACTTACAGGGATAAAATATGCCATCGTTTTTTCCAGGAACTTGTTTATGCTTAGCATCACTTTTTATCATTCTCCATTCCTTACTGTCCTCTAAAGAATAACCTTATGTAGTCCCTCATATATTAATATATCGGTTAATATGGGAGGGCTTATATGGGATATTATGTAAAGGTCGAAAAAGGTGTGAATATATACATAGAGGATATAAATCCATCTGCTGACAAGACAATCTTGTTTATACACGGTTGGCCAGCTAACCACCAAATGTTTGAATATCAATTCAATCAGCTACCCGCACTTGGCTATCGCTGTATAGGCATCGATCTGCGTGGCTTTGGAAAATCATCTAACCCTTGGGAAAGCTACTCCTACAACCGAATGGCTGACGATATCCGAGTTATTATTGACACGCTTCAGTTGGAGAATATTACGCTACTAGGTCACTCGATGGGTGGGGCAGTTGCCATCCGTTACATGTCCCGTTATAAAGGCTATCAGGTAGAAAAGTTAGCCCTAGCTGGGGCAGCTGCTCCAATGTTTACGATGCAGCCTGATTTTCATTATGGCACTCCTATAACGGTAATAAACGAATTATTAAGCAATACGTATAATGACCGTCCAAAAATGGTGCAGGATTTTAGCAATCTGTTCTTTCACCGCCACTTGAGTGAAAGCTTTCAGCACTGGTTTCAAAATCTATGTCTAACTGCGTCTGGCCATGCAACTGCACAATGCCTAGAAACGCTACGAGATGAGGACCTCCAAGGCGACCTCTCTCGCATTTTTGCCCCCACACTTATCCTCCATGGCAAGTGGGATCTCGTATGTCCCTATGAACTAGGAGAGCTTATGTACGTGCAAATTCAAAATTCTATATTAGTACCCTTTGAATATAGCGGACACGGCTTGTTTTATGAGGAAAAAGAAAAGTTTAATGAAGAGCTTGCTAGATTTATTGGCTAATAAAAAAGGAGGAAGATACATGCAATGTCCAAATTGTAATCATGATCAAGTATCTGGAAATTATTGCTCCGATTGTGGAAACTATTTACTGAGACATCAAAGAGAGGTTATTAAGGACGCAGCTATTGCAACGGACGCACCTATCGAAGTAAAAGACCATTTGGCTACCTTGAAAAGCCAAACAAAGCTGTATGCAAATTATTTTATACGCCAACTTAAAAATCCTTCGTTATCATATAGCAAAGGAGAAAGTGAATTTACGAATGCTATTGTAAGCATTCTTCTCTTTATAGCTCTTTTCTCCTTCTCTATTTACTTGTTTGCAGTTAGCCAGTATTGGAGCAATCCACCTAGTTTCTTATCATCGTTTACAGAGGTTTTCTTTGTGACTGCTGTTTTAGCATTAACTGCTGTTCTTTCTATCTTTTTTATCAACATTATCTTTGGACCCCAGCACTCATTAAAAAGCATTATTAGCTTTTACGCGGGACAGCTCCCTATTATCATACTCGGCACTGCTCTTTCCGTGATCCTTATGTCTTTAAAATCTTTTGCCTTTGGAAATGGAATTCTAATGGTGTGTTTATTATTAGCTGTTTTCTTCATTCCACTTTACGTCATCAGCTCTATCCTTACTAGCAAACAAGAAAATTTTGAGCCGCTATACGGCTTTCTCCTATTTATAATCCTTTACTTCGCACTCTTACTAATGGTTACCATGATGATTGGGAATTTAACAATCAACAGTTATGTACAAAATCTAACTTATTTGTTTAAGTGAATATAAAACCGAGAACCGTCACGTCGCTGATGGTTCTTTTTCTATTTAGTGCTTTGTGAATTTCATGAATTGATTTGTCTCTACAAGGTTTATGGCTCTCTGCAAGGTTTACTACTGTCTCTGCAAGGTTTAAGACTGTCTGTGCAAGGTTTACTACTGTCTCTGCAAGGTTCAAACTCGTTTCCGCAAGGTTTTGATTCGTCTCTGCAAGGTTTACGTCTGTCTCTGCAAGGTTATTTGCTCTCTGCAAGGTTTACGACCGTCTGTGCAAGGTTATTTGCTCTGTGCAAGGTTCTCACTCGTCTCTGCAAGGATTTCACTCGTTTCTGCAAGGTTTTGATTCGTCTCTGCAAGGTTTACGTCTGTTTCTGCAAGGTTATTGGCTACCTCCCTGGCGTTCCTCGCTTTCCTTTCCGCCCTGTTAACCCCATATCCCTAGTATTATTCCACCTGTCTAATTTTCTATAAAACTAAAAAAAGAAACCCCGAAGGATTTCTCTTTTAGTTAGCCAATTGGTGGGTGAATTGGAATAGTGTTTGTGCTTGAGCCAATCGGTGGATGAATCGGAATGCTATTTACATCGCCGCTTGCACTAGAACCAATCGGTGGGTGGATCGGAATAATAGCGATTGCGACCCCTGCTAATGTAGCTAAAATTAAGGCTTTTGTAGTTTTTTTCATCAAAGACACTCTCCTCTATTGTTTTGTTAGTAGAACGACTTTCTCAAATTTACCTTCTTGTCGGTAATAATCCGTTAAGATGACTAGGAATTGATGGTGAATCTCTTTAAAATTTTCTCCTCTTGCTGTATAAGGAACTAATTTTTCCTCTAAGAAGGTCATCGCCTTGTCCTTCTCACCTTCCAACATAAATAAATAAAAGCTGGCAAATAAACGATAATGTATGACTTGCTGCTTTTTAGCCTCCAACTTTAACAAAGTAAAGCTTTCCTTACACGCTTCCCATTGCTCTAAGCGGAACTGGGTTTGCGCTAAATTATATAAGCATAAGAGATAATTGTCAGTATTCGCAGGAATAATAGCTTTACTTTTTTGAAAGTACTCAAGAGCTTGAGGATAATCACCCATTCGTAGATGTAAGTCACCAATATTATGATAGATTTTTGGAAGGAGATGCTCTTGGTTAAGCAATTCTATGCTTCTCAACAAATGAGTATACGTATTTAATGCTTCATTGAATATTTTTGCTTTTGAGTAGTTTAAGGCAAGCGACATAAGTGTATGAAGGATTCGTTTAAAGTTGTATTGATTACTATAAAATTGCAATGCCTGCTTACCGTAAATGATAGCTAGACTAGACTCTTCTAAATGCCCCTTTACAACTGCTAGATGATAGTGAAGCTCTCCAGTAAAAGATCCTAACTCAGCTTGATCATGAATAATTCGAGTAAGTTGCTTATCCGCCTCTTCAAACCTCCCCCTTAACATTAAAATTAAAGCACCCATGTATAAAAGTAAATACCTCTCATATTGGGAAAAATTTTGTTTTTGAGCATGTAGCCATTTAAGCTGATATTCTGCAGCATCTCTATTATTTATTAATAGATAGTAGCGTAGTTTATAAAGTTCATATAAATAGATATGATCTGTAAAAACGATAATCTCATGATAGCCCTCTAAAGTTTTGAAGACTTCTGTCGCTTTTTCCTCTTCTAAATAATGGATATGGCATAAGAAATCTTTGATTAAGTCAAAGATCTGTTTTTCATTTGCCTGTACGTCTTGTAAGTCGATTTTTAAACGCTCCAACAACAAACGGATTGTCTCCACATTCGCTTCTTTGCTGTTATTTTCGATTTTGCTGAGATGAGGCACAGAACATATGCCATTAGCAAGACTTGTTTGCGTTAATCCTCTTTTTGTTCGATAAAATTTTATTAGCGAGCCAATCCTCATAGTATCCCTCCTAATTATTGTAAAATATTTTTTCCCAATAAACATAATTTTCAAAATGTGTTAGTTTTAATATTGTACTACAAAACTAAACCGAAAAGGAGTTTTCACAGATGAGCAAATTTAAAATCGCACTAGCAAGCCTCTTAATTGCAGGTACACTTGCAGCACCGGTCCAAGCAAGCTCACCGGAAGAAACACCATCCTCAGTAGAGGACAGAAATTCTAATGTTGGGGTAGAAAAGTTTCGGGTGTATGTAGAAGCCAATAACAAGGCGAACAAAGCGTCCTTGGCAAATCAGTACGAAGTAAGATGGGAGCTTTCGGAAAATGGGTTCTCTACAGATATGAATGAAAAGCAGTTCCAAGCTCTTCAAAAAAATAAAAACATTACTGTAACAAAGGTTCCAACTGTTACACTTGATCTGCCAGCAGAAGATTCTACTACTCAACCAGCAGACTTTGAGACTGCAGCTAACGCTTCTCAACAAACGCCTTGGGGTATTAAAGCAATTTACAATAATAGTAGTTTAACGTCCACTTCAGGTGGAAATGGCATTAATATTGCAGTATTGGATACAGGGGTAAATAGAAATCATACGGATTTAGTAAATAGAGTTGAACAGTGTAAAAACTTTACAGGATCTACTACGGTTATCAACAACAGCTGTGCTGATGGAAATGGACATGGTACACACGTTGCTGGGACAGCCCTTGCAGATGGTGGCAGCGACAGATCTGGAGTTTATGGTGTAGCGCCTGCAGCGGATCTTTGGGCATACAAAGTGTTAAGTGATAGCGGTTCGGGTAGCTCGGATGATATTGCAGCAGCTATCAGACACGCTGCAGATCAAGCAGTTGCTACAGGAACGAAAACAGTTATTAATATGTCATTAGGATCTTCTGCAAATAATAGTTTAATATCAAGTGCAGTAAACTATGCGTATAGTAAAGGTGTATTAATAGTTGCAGCAGCTGGAAACTCCGGTTACGCTCAAGGAACAATCGGTTATCCAGGAGCTTTAGTTAATGCTGTAGCAGTAGCAGCACTTGAAAATGTACAACAAAATGGAACTTATCGTGTAGCAAACTTCTCTTCTCGTGGATATGCTTCTACAGATGGTGACTATGTAATTCAACAAGGTGATATCGAAATTTCAGCACCTGGTGCTTCTATCTATTCAACTTGGCACAATGGTGGCTATAACACAATTAGCGGAACATCAATGGCATCTCCACACGTTGCTGGGCTAGCTGCTAAAATTTGGGCGCAAAATCCATCATGGTCTCATACTCAACTTCGCACAAATTTACAAAATAGAGCAAAAGCAGTAGATATTAAAGGCGGTTACGGAGCAGCTACTGGAGACGACTACGCTTCAGGATTCGGCTTCGCTCGCGTACAATAACAAAACAAAAATGGATTAGTAATTATAACTAAAATCTATTAACATAAACATATTTTATTATTTATAATCTATAAAAAATTGCACCCCTCCTTCGCTCGGGGTGCAGTTTTTTATTTATTTCGCCTCGTATATTACAGATGCCTAATATTACAGGTGCCTGGTATTACAGGTGCCAGGCACTTGTCATAATATTAGAATACTTTACGGGTGCCAGGCACTTGTCATAATAGCTTAAAAGTCATTTGTCATAATTTAGTAGTTTTTGATTTGGTCTGTTGCTTTGATTTGGATTGGTAGGTTGTATTCGTTTGTTATTCCTTCTATCGATACGATGGTGAGTGGACCTGTTAGCTTGCGATCTTTTCCTTGTTCTATGAGTTGGCCATCGCTTTTTCTTGTGCTGAACACCCCAAAGTCTATCGTGAAGGCTCCTTTAACTTGATAGAAGGTGGTTTTGTTTTGGTTGTTGGTGTATTTGACTTTTGTGCCATCTCCATCTACGACGATAATAGAGGCTTGTTTCGTGATGATTGCTTGGTCTTGTGCAAGTATGGCGCCATTAGCGTATTGGATTGGTGAGATTGAAAAAGTAATTTTCTCATTGGCCAGGTTATCATCCTTGCTCGTTCCTTCTGTTATATTCCCAAGAGCAAACGGACCTTCCACTACCCTCAAGACTGTTTCTCCCCACCCTACGTAGGCTGGGATCGCTTTGCCTGCAGTTTGCTGAAAGATGGAAAAGTCGGTAACGGTATTCGGATCTACGTTCGCTGCAAAGGTCCAATTGCCTTTACTATCTGCCTTTGCTTTACCGATGGAGACGCTATTGTTTTTAAAGAAAAACAATTCATAGTTAGGTTCTGCTGTGCCCTTTAGCTCTACTTTGTTCCCTTGGACTCGATAGCCCGTCGTGCCTGCTTTAATCGTAAATTTGGCATCCAGCTTAACTGCAGCGATCGATGCATTCTTTGATATATTAAATAAGGAGGTAGAGACTTGATGGTATTCTCCATTAATCATATCCTCAATATCCAACCCACTTTTGAAGCTATCCAACGATACGTTTATTCCCTCGTTTTGAAAGATATCGTTGTATACCTTCCAGCTATATTTCATTCCGTCCTCAGTTACAAAGTAATTGCTTTTACTATCAATAAATCTCACTTTTTTATTTGCAAACGGGCCTTCTTTTGCCGGAGCATATAGATTAAACATCCCAGAAGTCTGTGTTTCTACAGCTTTTTTATTAACAATTTTATGAAAGGAAATTGTTTTGTCTAATGCAGCCTGATTTGAATTAGTTGCAGTAAAGACAATCTGAATCGAGCCATTCTTATCCGTCTGAGCATTAACTGATTTAACACCTGCATTATCGTTAGCCACACCATTTACAGAGATTAGCTTGACCCCAGCTGGTAGATCCAGGCGAATTGCTTGATTACTCGTACCTTTAAAGACGGCTGATAGTGATAATGCTTCTGTCGTTTCTTTATGCTGAACATTTTTATCACCTATATAAATAGGGGATATATTTCCTGGAACTCCAAAGCTGACAGCGCTATTTTTATATTTAATCGTGTACGTAGTTCCAGGAACCTGTACAGACGTTTTTAACGTAACCGTAAACCCGTCACTACTGAGCGTGGCACTACTAAATGTCAATCCATGATTCCCAGTAAAATCTGATACTTTTACGGATGAAACAGATCTATTTAACTTAACAAGCACTGCAGTATTATCGAGTCGAGTCGCGGACACTGCGTTCATCGGCAAAGCATGGTTAATACTATCGATTGCTGACTGTAGACTCTTTTCCCACTTTAATGTTTCGGCATTTAATATCGCCTGTGCCTCATAAACTTTAGCCGATACTTCTGCATATCTTCCCCTTCTTAAGTCTTCCTGGGCACCCTTTGCCAGCATATGAACTGTCACATCATTTTTTAGTTCTGCTATTAGTTTTTCTGCAGGTCCTTTTACAGCTCCTCTAATGCGATCGCGAGTGGATTGGCCATATACTCGGTCTAACAAAATGGTCTGCTTTCGAAATTCAGCGGTCATTTCATGATAAGCTTTTTCTACTTGATCTAAATTATTTGCCTGTACAGCTAAAGACAGCGCATTTGTCTTCGCATGAATTTTACTGCTTGCTGTAATAGCATCTAAATAACCCTGTGCTCGCTGTAGCTGAGTTTTTGGCTCTATCAATAAAGACTCATATTTTAATTTATCCGAGAAGCTAGCCTTTGCAAGTGCTGCCTCCACTTTCCCGATAGCTTGCTTTGCATTATTGAATTGTTCCCAAGGTTGCGTGACCCCATCTGCCGATCCCTCTACTGAAATTGCCCACTTCAATACATTTCCTGCATTTTGTGCATCTACAACTAACTGATTTAGGTTTGATGCAGCTTCAGCCTGGGGTGCTGGTGTGACGGCAATCATTGCAGTGGCAACCATGACCGTCGTTGCTATTAGCTTTCCGCTTTTATTCTTCACATTACATTCCTCCTATCGTTTATCGCTCAAGCTAATATATGTACCCGATATAGAAACTTATGAGAATAAGAGAGATTTGTAATAGCGTAGCAAGAAAAGCGCAACCGCCTATCTCTGACCCGACAGGCAAATGGGGAAAAGCGAGGAGGCAGTTCTCCAGCCACCGCAGCCTTTACCCATTTGTCCCGAGGGGCAAGGCGGTGAAGCTAGACAATAAGAAAAGCGCAACCGCCTGTCTCTGCCCCAACTAAATAAAAAACTCTGCCTAAGCTTAATAGCTTTAAACAGAGTGATAGATTTATAATTTTTTTAGCAAATTCGGCAAGTAGTCATGCAAATCTTCAAAAGTGTATCCTAGGCTCTTAGCTCTTTCATTACTAATTAACCACGTTTTGGATAGATTATAAGGAGAATCTATTCCCTCAATAGGACTTTGACTGACTCTCGCCTCTTTTCCAGTTTCAGCTTCGATTAAATGAATCAGATCCTTCAGCTTAATCTTTCCATCGCTAGTCGCATTAACAGTCCCCGTAAATGACGATAGGCCAATCCATGCCAGGAAGTGTCCAATCTCTTCCTCCGAGATAAAATCTATATATGCTTCTTGATTTACAAGATGAAATTCCTCACCGCTCAAAATTTTCCCAACATAAAATTTTAATCGTTCGGTGTAATCGTGTTCCCCAATGACAATCGGTGGTCGTACTGCCACTACCGGAAACTCCGCATGTTGGAAAAAGACTGCCTCCGCTTGACGCTTCCCTTCTGCATACGAAAAGTCCTCTTTTGTACCCATTAGGACGGTATGCTTTTCTGGAATAAAATCCTTCTCGACAGACAGCTCCTTTCCTTCATATACAGACTTGGAAGAGGTAAGAACATATTTCTTAGTATGTCCATTAAACACTTCCACTGCATCTAAAGCATCTCCAGAGGCATAACAGATTTGATCAAAAACAACGTCCCATTTCTCCGATTGAAGCTGCTGTTTACTAGTTAGCAAATTGGTACGATCGAGCATAATATGATTCACTTTTTTAGAAAAAACATGCGCGGTATTTCCTCTAGTTGCGACAGTTACTTCTATCCCTTCATTTAAAAGTGCTTCCACCAAGTGAACACCAAAAAAACGAGTTCCCTTTTTCAAATTACCACCCCTATATTGGATATTACTTCCATTATAACGAATTAAAAATATGTATGAAAGGCCCCGTATCCAAAATAAACTGTTAGAACGGATAAAATACCAAATACGATACTTTCCACTGTTCCGCCTGTTCTCGTAGTTATTGGAAAACGAACCGTCACGGGAAGAGGGAAGAATAATTTTACACCATTTTTAGTTGCCATATCTAATAGCAGGTGACTAGCGACTCCAACCGACACTCCCATCATAATGGATTTGTTCCAGCTAAAGTAATTCATCAAAGCAACTAATAGAAGTATAAACAATAGACTATGTGTAAATGACCTATGTCCAAACACCTTGTTAATAATTTTCGAAATGAGCGGAAAGCGTCTTCCAATCATGCTCCCACCGTGGCATATATCCGGTATAATTGCCCCTACAACTCCTCCAACTACAAGTAATACTGGGTCGTAATCTGTCATTTGTGATATAGCAAGACTCGCTGCAAGACCGCCAATAATATGTGTGTTTCCTGTCATGCTATTAATTCTCCTTTTCTTATGTATCGAGAAAGCATGAAACATTTTACACTATTTGGTTTTATATCTAAATAGGTGAAATATCGTAACCTATCCATTTAGCTAGGCAGAAAGACACTGTTTTTTAATGAATATTAATTTTAGCTCAAACAGCTAGAAATCTGAACATACTGTATGCCATGTAGATTCCAAAATCTTTCAACAAAAAAAACAACCAATCCCTTATAGAAATGGTTGTTTCTATTTACTATATTTTTACTTGAATAGCTAAGTTTTTAATTTGAATATAGTTTTGAACTGCTAAATGGCTTTTTTCTCTGCCAATTCCACTTTTCTTGTAACCACCGAAGGGCATTTGGACGCCTCCAGCAGCTCCGTATGTGTTGACAAAAACTTGACCAGCATCGATTCGAGCAGCTACATAGTGCGCAACGTCAATATCTTTTGACCAAACTCCTGCTACAAGGCCATATTCTGTCTCATTAGCAAGCATAATTGCCTCTTCAACCGAATGAAAGCGAACCACACTTAGGATAGGTCCAAATATTTCCTCCTGTACATATGTATCCTCATGACTGGATGCTTCGATTATTGTTGGACTAATATAACAGCCGTTCTCATAGCCTTTAACCTCCACAGCTTTTCCACCAACTAGTATGTTTCCTTGTGTGCTTGCCTTATCCAATATCTCCAAAATTCGTTCATACTGCTTTTTGTTTATAATTGGTCCGACATCTGCATGGTTGACTGCAGGCCCAATGGAAAGTTCGCCAAATCTTAAAACTAGCTGCTCCAGCAACTCATCGGCAATTGTATCCTGTACTAACAGACGGGATCCAGCAGAGCATGTTTGGCCTGCATTTTGAGTAATAGAATTAACAATTGCAGGTATGGCTCGTTCCAAATCTGCATCCTGAAACACTATGTTCGGTGATTTACCTCCTAACTCCAGGGTCACAGGCACAACGTTTGCTGCAGCAGATTGCATCACCGATATTCCAGTTTGGACAGATCCAGTGAAAGTAATTTGGTTGATGCCCTTATGGGAGCTTAATGCAGCACCAATCTCCGCACCATATCCTGTAACATGCTGAAAGACTCCCTTGGGTAGCTTTTCATGAAACCATTTAGCTAAGAAATTTGTGGATAAGGGGGTATCCTCCGAGCTTTTTACAATAACTACATTTCCGGTTGCAAGCGCTGCTCCGACACTTCGCGCAGTTATTTGAATCGGATAATTCCAAGGAACAATATGTACAGTTACACCGATAGGCTCCACTACGGTAACATTCAATAGATTCTCTTCGATTGGTATCGTATCTCCGAACACCTTATCAGCAATTCCTCCGTAAAATTCGAAGTATCTGGCTGCTGCTTCTATATCTGCCCTAGCTTGACTCATCGGTTTTCCTACATCTTTTGACTCAAGTTCTGCTAGCTCTTCAGCATTTTCCCTCACATAGTTAGCTAGTTCGACTAATAGCTGCCCTCTCTCAAATGGCTTAAAAGCTTTCCATTCCTTGCTCTTCAATGCTTTTCTGGCAGCCAAGACCGCTTGATCCGCATGGGTTTCATTACCTCGAACAATTTCAGCAATCACTTCATTGGAAGCGGGGTCACGCACCTCAATTCTTGCATCCCCACTAATCCACTCTCCGTCAATCAGCATCTTAATCGTTTCCATGAGAAGTCGCACCTCCTTTAAATATTTCTACCGCCATCGACATGGATGACCGAGCCTGTAATGATTTGAGCACCATCGGATAATAAATGGACAACGGTTGCAGAAATATCGGATGGTTTAATCAACCTTCCTAAAGGAACACTTTCTGCAAAGATATCTTTATTTAGCACAACTTCTCCGTCTTGAGAAGCAAATTGTCCTAGCATTTGGGTATCCGAAGGACCTGGATGTAGGACATTCACTCGAACGTTGTAAGCAGCCGTTTCTATTGCAAGTGCTTTAGAGAATGCTTCCACTGCGCCTTTAGAAGCAACATAACTTTGAAGACCAGGACGCGGTCTCGTAACCGAAACAGACCCGATGTTGATAATCGAACCATTTTTAGCCTCTTTCATATAGCGAACTGCTTCTTTACATGTTAAGAAAATGGCTGTTGCGTTAATATTCATAAGCCTTTGCCATTCAGAGAGCTCCACATCTATAATTGATTTTGCCGCCTGTGCAACACCTGCAATATTTACCAAGCCATCTATTCTATGAAACTCATCATGAATCTCTTTAAATATGGACTGAATGCTAATTTCATCTAGCAAATCTACCTTTTTCACACGTAAGTTTGTATGCTCCAATTCACTTAAATTATCAGTATGGATATCTAACGCAATGACAATTGCATTTTCATCTAATAAGTCATGCACTACTTGAAGACCCATTCCACCGCCAGCACCTGTTACTGCAATTACTTTGTGTTCCATTACACCCATCCTAATCTCTCCTATGCATAAGATTTAATGTTTCTCATAATCTCCTCAGTAAACTCTGAAGTAGTAGCATTCCCATTCAAATCGGGGGTTCTCACCCTACCTTCCACTAACGTATCTTCTATCCCATCCACGATCACTTTAGCTAAATCTGCATATCCTAAGTGGTCAAGCATCAGTGACGTGCTCCATATTTGAGCAATGGGATTTGCTATTCCTTTCCCTGCAATATCCGGGGCAGAGCCATGTATTGCCTCAAACATAGACGGATATTCTTTTTCTGGATTAATGTTCCCGGATGGGGTGATGCCTAGCCCCCCTGAAATAGCGGCTCCTAAATCTGTTAAAATATCTCCAAACAAATTACTACCTACCACTACATCAAAAATTTCAGGCTTAGATACGAAAAAAGCTACAAGCGCATCAATATGATAGAATTTAGGCTCGATGTGTGGATAGTCGACCCCAATTTCTTTTGCAATCTCATCCCAAAAAGGCATTGAAAAGTTAATAGCATTGGATTTAGTTGCAACAGACAAATGCTTGGAACCTCTTTTTTGGGCTAGCGTATACGCATATTTAATCACTCGCTCACTACCCATGCGCGTAAAAACACTATTTTGAACAACAACCTCATGGGGAGTTCCAGCATGCAGGCGTCCTCCACTGTTTGAGTACTCGCCCTCGGTATTTTCTCTGACAACTACAAAATCTATATCCTCCACTCCCTTACCGACTAAGGGGCTTTGAATTCCTTTCAAAAGTTTAATTGGCCGCAGATTAATATATTGTTGAAATTCTCTTCTAATCGGTAAGATTAACTCCCAAACTGAGATATGATCAGGTACTTTCGGATCTCCAACTGCTCCAAACAAAATAGCCTCATAGTCTCTTAATATAGACAAGCCGTCCTGTGGCATCATCCTCCCATTCTTTAAATAGTAATCACAGTTCCATTCATAAGGAGTAAGATCAAAAGTAACACCTCCGTGTAACTCTTCAGCAAGCTTAAGCACTTTTTGTGCCTCAGCCATAACCTCTGGACCAATACCATCTCCAGGAATACAAGCAATTTTATGTATCATAATCTCTCCACCTTTATATTTCCCTAATAAATTATTACTATATTATCATTTAAATAATAGTTTGGTAAAGTTATTTACAAACTATTTAAAATTATTCATTAATTTTAAAGGAGGTTTTAAAACGTAAACTCGAATAGCTTTTCTTCTGTTGAGATGCCGAGGAATCCTTAATACTAGTCAAAATAATTCATTATCACCCTACAGCCCAAGTCTGGCTAGGGCTTAATCGCTCCCCCTAACGTGGAATTTAACTTTATTTTTTATTAAAAAACATATAAATGGAGTTGTTATTTATTTATCATGCATACTTAAAAAAATAATAAAAATAAAGTCAATAAATAATCTAAAAATTATAAATATTAGTTGTATATATATTAAAATATTATATAATCAATATTAAATGATGACACCAATAGGTGAATTAGGAGGAAAGTAATGAAAGTACTTCAATCAATTAGTGACGTTGCAGGTAAGTATTTTGCCTTTATTGTTATCCTATTTTCGTTTTTAGCATTCATGGTACCAAGTTTGTTCACTATTTTTTCTGCGTACATAACGATTTTGCTAGGAATTGTAATGTTTGGAATGGGACTCACACTTAAAGCCTCTGATTTTAAACTTGTTTTTACAAACCCCATTCCTGTATTAATAGGGGTGGTTGCTCAATTTTTCATCATGCCAACAATAGCTTTTGTAATAGCATATCTACTTGACCTCCCACCCCAACTAGCAGCAGGTTTAGTATTACTTGGAAGTGTTCCTGGAGGCACATCTTCCAACGTCATGGTCTTTTTGGCAAAAGGAAATGTACCATTGTCTATCACTATGACCAGTGTATCTACATTACTTGCACCTGTGATGACTCCCTTGCTATTACTCATATTTGCTGGGCAGTGGCTACCAGTAGATCCGATGTCCATGTTTATGTCCATTGTTCAGGTTATTATTGTTCCAATTATTTTAGGATTGGTTGTAAGTAAATTTTTACCGACTTTCACCAAAAAGAGTATTCCTATCTTACCGCTCGTTTCTATAGTAGCTATTACAATCATCATCTCCGCTATCGTTGCCGGAAATAAAGAGAACATAGCGACAGCGGGAATATTAGTCTTTATTGCAGTGTTATTGCATAATGCATTCGGTTTATTATTTGGCTACTTTACAGCAAAATTATTTAAACTATCTAAACAGGACCAACGAGCGATATCGATCGAGGTTGGAATGCAAAATGCAGGTCTTGGAGTATCACTGGCGAATAGTTATTTCTCACCATTAGCTGCGTTGCCAAGTGCCTTTTCTTCAGCATGGCAAGTTATCACAGGCACCTTCCTTGCTACCTATTGGGGTAAACGAGAGAACAAAAATACACCTAGCACAGAAACAACTATAGAAGCAAAACATGTTGAAGAAGTATAGCTAGTGTAGTTAAGAAGTAAAACGAGGGACAGGTCCTATAAAAAATGAGTTGATTAAAAGTTAAGAGACAATAATTATTTGTTTTTTCATTAGGGAAATGAACATCTGAATAGTATCGAATAAAAAATATATTCGACCGATGTTACTTTTCTTATTGATCTGTTTTGCAAATTGTTTCCACTATATATGAGCTACAAATATAGAAGTATGAGATTAGTATTATTTTTTTCCTTAACCCTTAATTAAATACGGCCATCTAAAAAACAGACCAAGAAGAATTATTCCTTTTGGTCTGTTTTTATATATTTCCATTAATATTTAATTTTGTCTTTTCGTTTTTACATAGCACTTGGGCGTAAGTCTGCGGGTAATGGATTCTTATATCCTTCCCCTACTTGCTTCTGTAATTCTTTTTTTGCTTCCTCAATCAGCTGTGGATTTTTATACAAATCAACGGCAGTTGCAGCTAGTACCTTACCTGCATAGATAAGCCCCTTATGTGCAAGTGACGTTTTCCCTTGGGAAACGAGCTGCCAAGTATGGAGCGGTGTCCCAGCTACAAAGCAAGTAGTGAAAAATTGAGCGGTCGGCACGATCCAGCTAACATCTCCCACATCGGTTGACCCCTGCATAACCTCTCGATTTTTCACATACGGAATGATGTCTGTAAAGAACGGTGAATCTGGAGAATAAAAGTTTTCGGAGACTGTATATGCAGAAAGCTTCTCTGCATCCATAACCGCTGCCTCTAACTCCTCGGGAGTAATCGTTTTAGCCATTGCCTTAGCGTATTCCATTTCCTTTTCATTATAGGTAGGCAATCCAAATTGCTGAAGCTTTTCATCCATTAACACATTCAATGTATGGTTAGGGATATAGTTAGAACAAGCCTTATTAAACTTAACAGTTACCTTCGTACTCGTCATTAAAGCAGCACCTTCCGCAATGCTAACTACGCGCTGATAGATTGCTTCTACATCCTTTAACTGAGGCGCCCGGATTAAATACAATACCTCTGCATCGGACTGCACTACATTAGGGGAAGCTCCCCCAGAATTCGTAATTGCATAATGAACCTTTGCCTCTGAAATAATATGCTCTCTTAAATAATTGACCCCTACATTCATTAGCTCGACTGCATCTAATGCACTTCTCCCTAAATGTGGAGAGTTAGCTGCATGAGCTGCCTTTCCTTCAAATGAGAAATAAACCTGATAGTTTGCAAGCGAGGAAAAAGAAAAGATTCCAGTATAGGAATTTGGATGCCACGTAAGGGCAGCGTCAATGCCTTCAAAGACGCCGTCTCTTACCATATACGTCTTACCTGACCCGCCTTCTTCTCCAGGGCAACCAAAATATTTAATGGATCCCGTAATTTTACCTTGATCAATCAAATCCTTCACAGCAAGAGCAGCAGCTATCCCTGCCGTACCTAAAAGATTATGTCCACAGCCATGGCCATTTCCATTTTCAACAAGTGGATCTCTGACTGGACTCCCAGCGCGTTGACTTAAACCGGATAATGCATCGAATTCACCTAATATACCGATGACTGGAACTGTTTGACCATAGGTAGCAGTAAAGGCCGTTTCAATATCACCGACGCCTCTATCCACTTGGAAGCCTTTTTCCTCTAAAAAATTACTCAATATGTTAAAAGATTCGAACTCCTGAAAACGCGTTTCGGGTATATCCCAAATACGATCACTCAGCTGAATAATTTCTTCTTCGTATGACTCTATTAAGCTAGTTATTTGATCTTCCATTTTAATCATTAGCGCTCCCTCTTTCATGTTGATAAATTTGTTCGATCGTAGCTAACCAAGTTTGCAATGCAATAGGTAGCACCGCTTCATCGATATCAAATCTCTCATGATGATGACCAGCTGCTAGTGTTGTTCCGAAAATGGAATAGGTAGATAAACCACCATTCTGTTGGACTCGTTCCATCATAAATGTCGCATCCTCTGATCCAGCTGCAAAATTAGCTGTCGGTATAACTTCATTTACACCAGCAACTTCCTTTGCTGCCTTCATCACAAGTTCAGCCAATTCATCAGAGGATGAGCAAGTTCTTGCCTCACCTACAATTTCATAGGAAAGGTCTGCCCCGTGCATCTTAGCTGCCCCTTCCAATACAGAAATCGCCTGTTCATGCACATACATATGGACCTCACTGTTTTCTCCCCGAGTCTCCAGCTTTAATGTGGCATGAGATGGGATAATATTTCGTCCATCCCCAGCCATGCACGTTCCCACATTAATACGGGAAGCCCCTCCGCTATGGCGCGATATGGAGTGTAGTCCAAGAATGGCTGAGGCGGCTGCCAATAGTGCATTCGTTCCCTTTTCAGGCTCAGCACCTGCGTGAGCAGCCTTTCCAGTGAAGGTCGCATCTATTTTAGAAGTAGCTAAAAACCCATTGGATCCTCCAATAACCGTTCCTAATGGTGCTCCTGTGCCGACATGCATACTCAGAAAATAATCCACATCATCCACTACACCTGCATCAACCATGGACTTTGCACCTCGAACTCCTTCCTCGGCTGGCTGGAATATAATCTTGATGGTCCCTTCGATATTCTCTTTATTTTGCGAGAGAATAGTAGCTAATCCCAAGCCAATCGAGCTATGTGCATCGTGACCGCAGGCATGCATCCTACCCTCATATCGAGAAACAAATCCTTCATTCTTTGGAAGATGACCCTGCTCCCTCGATTCTAAAATATCTAAAGCGTCCATATCGAAGCGAAAACCAATTGTCGGTCCTGGCTTGGAGCCTACTATAGTTCCAACCACCCCCGTAAATCCCCCGACCATTCTTTCTAGGTATTCGTGATGTCCCCCGTTTTCCTTGGCACTTTCATATACTTGCGCCAGGATTTCCTCTGAAGGCACTCCCATACGATTCTCTGATACAACTTCTTTACCAACCTGCACTTGAAAGCCAAGATTTTTTAGTTCATTTGCGATGATGGAAGCTGTTCGAAATTCTGTCCACCCTACCTCAGGGTATTGATGAAAATCTCTCCTCCATGCATTCATTTGATTCGTTGAATTAGAAGGGATTGTAAATAAACTCAATACGTTCACTCCTCATTCATTTTAATTTAAATACAAGGACACTCCTGGTCCGATTGGAATTCCGAAAAATGCAAAAATTAACATTAGTATAATCCAAACGATTAGGAAGATGATTGTATACGGTAGCATTAGTGACATAAGCGTACCAATACCTGCTTTTTTATCGTAAAGATGCATGAACGATAAGATAATCGCAAAATAAGGGTTTAACGGTGTCACCATGTTCGTGGATGACTCTCCGATTCTATAGGCAAGCTGGATAAATGCCGGATGATAGCCAAGAAGCATAAAAATTGGGATGAACACTGGACCAACTAATGCCCATAATGCAGAACCACTAATAATAAATAAACTCAAAAATGCTACTAAAATGACAAATAGCACGATAACAAAAATATTCGTCATATTGAACTTAGTTAAAAGATCTGCACAGTTTACAGCTAGCCAAATTGCAATATTCGACCAGTTAAAATAAGCAACAAACTGAGCAATCATAAAGATTAAAACAATGTAACCTGACAAGTTGCCTATTGCCTCAGTCATGATCTTAGGAACGTCAGCAGTAGACTGAATTTTTTTCGTTGTAACCCCGTATACAATACCGACCGTTACAAAAAACAAGAATAAAACAGGAACAATCCCAGATAGAAACGGCGATCGTAAAAGAGTCCCGTCCTCATTTAAAAGTGGAGAATTAGGAATCAGCATACCAATCACAACAATTGCAATGAATATAATGGCAGCTATTAACGTATTACGTAATCCCTTCTTTTCTAAAGGGCTAATATCTTTCGAGAACGCTTGTTGCTTTCCTGTATATGTACCAAGTCTAGGCTCAACATATTTTTCAGTAATAATGGTACCTACCGCTGCAAGTAAAAACGTAGAGGCACTCATAAAGAACCAGTTGTCTAGCGGTGTTACAATTACATCTGGATTGATGCCCTTAGCAATTTCCGTAGAAATACCCGAAAGCAAAGCATCCGTTCCTGCAATAAGAATATTTGCTGTAAAACCAATACCTGTACTAGCTACCCCAACAGCTAAACCTGCAAGAGGATGTCTACCAACCGATAAAAAGACTAGAGCGGCTAAAGGTGGAATTACTACAAAAGCAGCGTCCGAAGCGATATTTCCTAAAATACCAATGAAGAATACAGTAAAAGTAATAATCTTAGTAGGTGTTTTTACAATTGCACGCTTCATAAGCATTTCCAATAAACCTACTTTTTCCGCTAATCCGATCCCTAACATAATTGTCAGTACGAGACCAAGTGGCGCAAAGCTTGTGAAATTGGTAAGAGTATTAGCTAATATAAACTGGAGACCTTCCCCCGAGAGTATACTTTTAACTACGACTGTTTCCTCGGTATTCGGGTGGATAACCTCGGCACCAAGTAAATTTAAAATCGCTGAAACAATCATTAATGCTAAAGTAAGATAGAAAAAGAGAATAAATGGATCCGGTAGTTTATTTCCTATCCGTTCAACTAAAGAAAGAAACTTGGAAAACTTGCCGTTATCTTTCACCTCAACACTGTTGGTTGTAATAATAATCACCCCTTTTTTTATTAAAAGACACTTTTTGTACATGTCTTTAAAGAATAGGGTAAACTATAATTAGACAAAATTCAACAAATTTTTAGAAAAAGGAGAACATTATAATTATGCCTCGCATTTTAATATTGACTACCGAGAATTCACTAGAATGGGTTAAGCAGGTAGAAACATTACCAGTAGAACCATGTGAGTATAGTTTTGTGGTGTACCAATCATTAGAGCATTTAAAGGATATTTTTTTAGAGCAGATTCGATTAGTCGACGGAGTTCTATTTAGCGGACAAATCCCACACTTTTTTGTCCAGCAACACTTCCCCGATATTGACATTCCGATGTTACATTTTGATGTTACCCAAACGGACTTCTATCGTGCATTATCGGAATATATGTATACAAACCGAGACTTTCAGATGAAACGTTGCTTGATAGACTTTTTATATGAGGAAAATAACTATCTTGGAGTGAAGGAATGGACTGAGAAAGAGGACTTCCCTTATATCTTTGATGCAACCATGCAGTCCTATGCAGATCACCAAGTATATGAAAAAATGACAAACTACCATGTGAAGCTTTGGACGGAAGGAAAGATAGATGTTAGTATGACACGACTAAGTCGCCTACCTGACATTTTGAAGCCTTATGGGGTTAATCTAGTTTTAGTTGTACCGTCAGAAAGAAGTATGGTGGAAAAAGTAAATGAACTACTAAAGGAGATTCAAATTCTCCAGCTAATTGAAAACCAAGTCGTCATCGCTCATTTAGAGATGATTATCAATCGCGAAAACTTTAGAGATTTGGAATACAAGCAAATGTCATTATACAAAGCTATTCTTGACTTCAGTAGAAACAACAACATGAAGTTTATCATTCATCAAAACACATTTTTTTATGAAATCATAACGAACTATAGTGACTTTAAACTAATAACAAATGATATGGTAAGCTGCAAACTAGTGAGCTACCTTTCTACAGAGCTTCCATTTGTCGTGAAAATTGGATGGGGGATTGGCAATTCCATTCAAGCGGCACAGCTAAATGCGGAAAAAGCGGCACACTTATGTACATCTTTGGAAACTCAGTCCTATATATTAACAAAAGAAGCAAAACTCATTGGGCCACTAGGGAACAAAGACTACATCCAGGTAGATACACAATATGATTCTGCCTTAGAAAGATTAAGCGCAAAACTAAACACCACTTCTCTTCAACTGAAGAAAATAATCGCAGTTATGAACAAGCTACAGACGAATCTCATTTCTGCTGAAGATCTGAGTATTCACTTAGGGATTACCGAAAGAGCGGCAAATCGTATACTAAAAAAACTAGAGGAAAAAGGAGCAGCAATGGTCACAACTCAGCAACAGAAGAAATTAAGAGGTCGACCAAAAAAAGTATATCAACTTCATTTAGAAGAGTTTTAAATCTGGTATTAGACTATGAATGAGGCAGCCATACTTACTTTAAAGGCTGCCTCATTGATCCTTACATAAAACTATGTACGTGAAATCTTTTTTAACATGATGTTAGGCTTATTCTCTTCATGGAAAGATGTATATCCTACCTCACTAAAATCCGTTAACAAATTTATTATATTACCTCTTACCTGGTCCTGACTATTAGAGATCACAATCCACTCCACATTTAATAATGATAATTGCTCCTCTAGCTTTTTATAGATGGCGATTCTTAGTTCCCTTTCATCGTGAAATTCGTTAAGAAAGAAAGTATGGAAAATAGCAACGGCACCTTTAATTTTGTCTATTTTACAAAATTTATCCAAACTTATAAGCGAGTATGATAAATTACTTGATAAACAATCTGCTTCTCCAAAGAGGTCCAAATAAGTACTAGTAACTGGATAAAATAAATGTAAAGAGACCTCACCTATTTGAATCGGATCATCTTGAGAATCTTCATAAATGAAACACTGTGCAAGAACTCTAAAGAACGAAGTTCCCTCTTCAACTGCAAGCTTAAAGTCAACATAAACATTTGCTACGTTCATTTTAGTTCCCTCCACACATCACAATAACCATCAAATATTATTATTAAATTTATAACAATTATTTGATTTTACTTAATTAAATTTAATTGTAATAGATATAATGTATCATTAAAATAGGTATAAAGAACTGTATATAATGTATAAAAAAGCGACTGGTCATGGAGCAAACAGCCGTTTTATTAAGGAGAAACTATTTTTCTATTTAATATTACATTTGATTGGAAGATTGCAAATCGAACAAGTCGACCTTTTCACTTAACATACTAAATAAATTCATTGTCGTGTGTAATCGCTCCTGTTGCTTCATCAATGTATATTTAGAAACAGCTATTTCGACACTTATTTTATCGTAAAATGTCAGCTTACTTAAACCCCTTCCCTGATTCTCTATTTCAAACAAGTGATTAAATATCCATATGCATTCTAAATCTTTATAAGACCTAGTTGGAAAAGCCCCAATCTTTTCTGCTATTAAAATCGGAGACTTATTCGCATATTTCATCATCTTTTTAGTTGCCTCCATTCGACCTTCTAATGTAGAAGCATGACGAATACATGCCAAATTCAGTAGCTGGTTGACGGATAAGGAAGATCTGAAAACTCCATGCGTTGTAGTGATGATGGACTTAAATCCCCCACAAAATGCAGATTGTATCATAAGTGTATATCTCGTTATCAATAAAGAATCGTTATACAGCAGCTTTTTCCCTCCCATGTTTCCCCTTAGTTAAATAATACTAAATACATCCCTTCTTGTATAGTCTGAATTAACTGAATAATTGTAATTATTAATATAATATGTATTTTAATTTATTTTGTCGGAATTCCTTAATATTTTGCGAAGTATAAGTGACGTATGTATGTCAATTCTTCAAATTTCCACATTGGAGTATAACCAGGCTTCCCGATATGCTAGGCAATACCTAGGAAAAAGCAATCGTGCATGATGGAACAGGAAGTAAGATGGAACGTTTTGAAGATGTTTTGGAAAACTATAAGCCGATGATTTCTGCGTGTATGAGAAAATTAAATATTTATAAGAACTTTGACACATTTAAACAAGCTGGTTTTATCGCACTTTGGAAAGCTTGGTTAAAGTATGATGCATCTAAAGGTGATTTTGCTCCCTTCGCCTATCGTACAATATATGGAGCAATGTTAGATGAATTGAAAATAGAACGTCTAAATGAAGAACGATTTCAAGTAATAGAAGACGAACAATTGAGCAACCTATTAGAGAATGATCAAAACTCTATCTTCGAAGCTGAGCAACTATCCAACA
The DNA here is from genome assembly GCA_040274765.1 of Psychrobacillus sp. GTDB lineage: Bacteria > Bacillota > Bacilli > Bacillales_A > Planococcaceae > Psychrobacillus. The sequence goes on along the minus strand of JBEMAY010000012.1, from coordinate 19,080 downwards.
CACTGAAACAACTATCCCTGGAAGAAAGAGAGTTGTTATTTTGGCTATTTGTTGAAGAAGCCTCTCTCAAGCAAATTGCCATTAGATACGGAATTACCATCTCTGGCATTAAAAAGAGAAGAGAAAGATTACTGTGTAAAATGCGTCAAATGATGGGGAATGAAAATAATAATTTTGACATTTAGTTTGGATGTGTTTGGTTAAGATTTGAAGTGGGTATTATTTATATAAGACCAAGAGGGAGTGATAAGAATGTCAAAAGTTAACAAGCAAGCATTACTCATCGGAAGTGTCGCAGCCTTCGCCATTACTTATTTATATAAAACAGAGAATCGCAGTAAGGCTAAGGTAGCTTTGAAAAATACGAAAGCTAAAATGGATTCTTACATGGATTCGCGCAAAAATTCACCAACGTATGTAACTAAAACTGGTTTTTCTGACCCAGGGGATCCAGATGATAACCGTATGATTGAAGAAGGTGCAATGACTAGTATTCAATATTTTAATGAAAACGCACAAGATAAAGTGGGTAAAAACAAATATCCTAAATCATATAAAAAACAAACACCTGTTACAGAAGAATCACTAGAAGAATCCAACAATGATTCTCCAGCGAAGCAAGAAAACACAAAAAGAATGAATCCATAGTAATTAGAAGCCTGTACTTAAAGTACAGGTTTTTTCCTTGAATAGGGTTCCAATTAAATGCAAAAATTTTTAATATCTATTAAACTAAAGTGGTAATTGTATGCAAAATAAATAAAGGATGGGAGTAATGCTAGAATGAATTATATTACCTTAAATAATGGCTTAAAAATGCCTCAGCTTGGATTTGGAGTTTGGCAGGTGCCAAATGAAGAAGCTACTAAAGCAGTCTCCAAAGCAATTGAAGCAGGATATCGTTCCATTGATACTGCCATGATTTATAAAAACGAGGAAGGTGTCGGAGAAGCATTAAAAAACGCTAATGTAACTCGTGAGGATCTCTTTATCACTACTAAAGTGTGGAATAGTGACCAAGGGTATGACAATACATTACGAGCATTCGAGGAAAGCTTAGAGCGCCTTGGCCTTGACTATGTAGACTTATATTTAATTCATTGGCCAACTCCTCAATTCGATAGCTATGTTGAAACCTATAAAGCTATGGAAAAGCTTTATAAAGATGGACGAGTGAAGGCAATTGGTGTTTGCAATTTTGAAATAGAACATTTAGAGCGTCTATTAGAGGAATGTGAGGTCCCACCGGTACTAAACCAAGTAGAATGTCATCCTTACTTAGCTCAAAATAAACTAAAAGAGTTCTGTGCGAAGCATAATATTTTTGTAGAAGCATGGAGTCCATTGGATCAGGGTGGCGAAGTACTTCAAGATTCCACGATTCAAAAAATAGCAGAATCCCATGGTAAATCACCAGCCCAAACCGTATTACGCTGGCATTTACAAAACAATACAATCGTTATTCCAAAATCAGTAACGCCATCAAGAATAGAAGAAAACTTCCAAGTGTTTGATTTTGAATTAAGCAGTGATGAGATGAACCAAATCAACAGCCTGAACAAGGATCGACGTAAAGGCTCCCATCCAAATGAGATGAATGTTAGATAAAATTTAAAGTCCACTTCCTAAAGGAAGTGGCTTTTTATTTACAGTAGTTCACTGTTGGCTGTAATTTCTATGCCGTTTAATGCCTGAGTAGCTAGCCTGTCTGCCTCACTATTTTCCTTGCGGGGCACTATCTCATACGACGGATCTATCCCTAGTTTTTTCATCTTTGCTTCTATACGGTCTGCCCATCCTGATAAACTTGGTTCAATAACAGCCCACTCCCCACTAAGTTGGTTAATCACAACCTGCGAATCACCAATAAACGTAACTGGCAAATGGTGTACTCCGAGAAGCTCTAATTCCTTTAAACACATATGCAGGGCAGCATATTCCGCTTCATTATTGGATATTAAATGTGCGGAAGGTGCATTACTCCGTAAACGATATGCCTTACCACTTTGCTCATAGTAAATCACACATCCCATCCCCGACATCTTCGTTTGTATATCAAATCCCCCGTCAAAATAAACACGTACATTGTGGGGTTCTGTTTCAATACTCTTTAAATAGCTCTTTAATTCTTTTAAAAGCCAAGAGCTATCATACTGATCAATATAATCTATCTTCTTTACTCTTCCTGTTTTCTGAATATCCTCTGCGATGAGAAGCGCTTTAGCAACGGGCATCTCATCTGACCGAAAAAATGTCTCCGCACCCCTAGGCGTTGTATATGTCCATTCAATCCGAATCTTCATCAAAACCCTCCCAAATACCACCAATATTTCCTCCGAATAATTACAACTAGTTTACCCGTTTCATAAAGCTTTATGTTGTCAATTATAAAAGTTTTTAACTATTTATATAGAAGGAAGTCATTTATCCGTCAGCGGTCGGATTGATTCGGGATTTGTTACAACCCTTGCCAGGCCTCCCGATTGAGGCAAGTTTACGACAATGAGCTGCTAGTTTACTACAATCCCGCATTCTTTTACGACAATCAACCCGTAAATTACTACAATCCTCAAGCCAGCTCTTCTTCTCGAGGCAAGTTTACGACAATGAGCTGCGAGATTACTACAATCCAGCATTGTTTTACGACAATCAACTCGTAAATTACTACAATCCCAAGCCAGCTCTCCTCCTCCAGCTCAAATTTGTCGACCATGAGTATTACTTACTTCAAATACCTCGCAAACATTTCATTATCCAACCAAATTTCCTCGCTCAAACTAAAAAAACAGGCGTCCGAAGATTAAGCGTCTTCAAACTACCCGTTTTCTAAAAACCTAGTTATTCAACCTTGGCTTAACATAACCAAAGCGGTGGAATAGTACCTCTCCTGCAATTTCTATGTAAGTTTTAGCTTGATTGGGTGAGCAATACATAGCACCCTTCTCAACAAAGGGTTCTAAATCGTCCGAATGATTATAGTCCATAACAATCACTATGTTTTTTCGATCTTCTTGTAGTTTATTTATCATGTACTGCGTAAAGGACGTTTTACCCAAAATAATATTCACTTTTAGCACTTTATCACCTCTTTTGTATAAAGAATAGAGTTACTTTATATTCTATAGGACGAAAACTAAAAAGATTGTCGAAACTAGGCGAGAATCCAAATTTTTTTTCAAAGTTTTATAAAAAATAAAAGCTATTCCCCGGGAAATATATCGAAGAATAGCTTTTATGAATTATTTCGAAGAAGCGCGAAGTAATGTGCCCTCTAAATTAGATGCTTTCACATTGAATTCTAGTTGATCTTGATTGACTACTCCTGATGTCGAAGTAATAACAAAAACGGTAGCATTAAAATCAAAGCCCTCATCTCTTGATAGAAAATCAACGACTTTCACGGTATCATTGTCCACATAATCTACTAGCACTTCCACAGCCCGGCCAAAACCATCATTAATAGTGAGCGTCCCCGACATTTTTTTCTTAAATGAGTGATTAAAAGAAGAGTTTAAAAAGTGGAAGTCAAGTGTATCTGTTATCGAGATTCCCTTAGCCCCTTCATCATGATAAGTAATAGATGTCGCGGCAAAAGCTCCCTCTTTGATAATAGTTGTGGCATGATCTACTGATCCGGCGCCATCAATACCATCCTGTCCAGGTGCATATTGATAAGCAACGAAAGTATTTTCTACATTTTGAAGAAGACTAACCGCTCCTGTTGTCCATTTCCCTTCCTTATTTACAGGGACCGTCCCAACAAGAGCACCGTTACGATATACCTTCACTTTGTTACCTGGTTCAGCAGTTCCGCTTATCTCGTAATACGATCCATCAAAAGTGAAACCTGACTTAATAGGATTTGTGATGGTAACAGGTAAATAGCGAGTGACATTTGAAATAACATTCCATGTGGATATACCCTCTTTATTCACGCTATAGCCTACCGTCAACAGATCTCCTTTTGACAAAGCAGCTTTAAATTCCTCTATCGTCACAAGCTGTCCATGAATAAAAAATAAGTCATTAGCATCCCATTTATATTTAAGTCCGTCTACCACGATATAATCAGCTGTCTTATGTACTGGTTCTTTTTCAAGCTCCATATTGTATTCTCCCGCATTGGATTGCAGATGATAAAAATAGGTGATAGCTGCTTTTTTACTTGTTTGATTACCGTCTAGCTTTTGGATTGTTGGTTGTACGTTAGTTGTAGCATTTTCAGAAGACTTTACAGTAAAAACGACATGACCATTCTGATCTGAATAGTGGCTCAATTCCTGGCTCCCAACATCCACTCGACCATTAATGGAAGTGATAATGGCTGTAGTGGCATCCCCATTTAATTGCGCCAAACTGACTTTTACTCGGCCGTTATAAGGGGTACCGTCACTATTCGTAAACTTTGCCATATAGACACGAGTATCAGTGGTTTCTAGGTATTGCTCTTCTACATCAGTTAAGGCAATACCAGACTTATCTGCCACTTGTGGGGTGGTAAAACTCACGGCATTCCCTTTCCAGCTAAGCGTATAATCAGTATCTGCTTCTAGGTCCGTGGTAGATAAGGTAATCGATTTTCGATCCTGTGATAGTTTTGCCTGCTGAATTATTTCCCTCGAAATAATAAACTGACCAGGCTCCAAAAAAGCAATCTCCTTATCAATAGCTTTTGACAATTTTAACGTGATTGTATTTTTGTTTTCTGGTGTTGCAAAGAGAGGTAGCAAAGGAATGGTATTCAGTTTATCCTCGTAGCTACTTAATAATTTGGAGTAAAAGCTAAAATTATCTTTAAAGTCTTTTAAGTATTGCTTAGCCTTCATCAGCTCAAGATCTACTTCTATGTACTTTTTTTCCTTCAATAACTGCTCTGCTTTTTTCAAATGCATATGTACGGTTACATCGTATTCAATTGTTTGCATAAGACGTTCAAAGGCAGGCTTCACTGAATTTCGAATTCCATCTCTTGTTGACTGCCCGTAAACGCGGTCCAATAGCTTAGCTTGCTTTCGATATTCTGCAGTAGCCCTATGATAGATTGCCTCTATATCCTCTAGATTTTCCGAAGCAATCGCTTTCTTCACCTCAGCAGTTAGAGCATTAATTTTTTCACTTGAAGTAATTGCATCTATGTATGCCTGCGCTCGTTTCACTTGAACCTTTGCGTCTACCAGTGCGGCCTGTACACTTAATCGTTTAGAGCTCGAGAGACTGGCAGCCGCTTTTTCAGCTGCTTCTATGTATTTTTTCGTATTATTATATTCTTCATAAGGTCTTGTTTTAAAATCTGCAAATCCTTCAACAGAAATAGCCCACTTTAAGAGTGTGCTTGCATTTTGTGCGTTTATCACTAGCTGATTTACATTCGTTGCGGCGTCCACGTTGATCATTGGCGTTGCTACTATAAGTGCTGCTGCAACAGAAAAGTTGATCTTTTTTATCATTAGTATATATCGCTCCCTTCCTCCTTTCTAATAATAACATGAAAATATAGGTAAAAAAATTTCTATAATTAGGAGATTTTTAAAATTTTAATCCAATATTTAACATTATCATTTTAGATGATGGGAGTGAAGTATCATTTTACTTAATACATTTGAACATAAAAAAATCCCATCAAATTAATGATGGGATCACCAAAGGTTACTCAACAGAGATTACAGTTAGATTATCCTTCTTAGGAGGCTCTACCGGTAGGGTATCTCCTGGTTTTGGATTAGCAGGAGTTTCAACTACATCCGGCTTGTCCCCTTTTAATAATCTTAGTTTAGCTTTCGATGGAGTTTCATATTTTATAGAAATATCCTTTTTCACGAAATTACCTCCTCCTACGCCATAGAGACCATTATGGGCACTAACATAACGATAGACGCGGTATTCCTCACCTTTTTTCAAGCTTCGCACTTTTGTTAAAGACTGATCAGCCTCTAATTTCCATAGTGTTGTGTCAGTTTGAACAGTCACTTTTCCAATCTGGCCAACCTTTAGCTCTGTTTTTCCCCACATTACTTTTATCTTGGCTTCAGCATACACACTATTAACTAAAAATAATGAAACTGTTATAACCAACAAAACGACATACCTTTTTAACTTCATTTGCACTAGCCCCCCATTAACCCAATAATTATTTCTATTATTCAGAATACCATATTTAAATAAAAATAGAAAAATACTTTCACTATTTCATATTTATGACAAGTGCCTGGCACCTGTCATAAATATGAAACAATAATTCTTTTTACCTAATTAAGCTTCTTCGTATACTTACCAATTAAAACAAATATGTCTTTATAACCATCATTCTATTTTAAATAAAAATATTTTTCTTTTTTTCAATAAATAGCTCTTTTATTATGAAATAAGTCCTGCTATAATGAAGTTCATAATACACTAAGGAGTCATTTATACTATGAAAGAAAACGTTACTATTTTACTAATATTTATTATTTCTTTCACTTTATTCGGCAGTACTGCTTCTGCTAGCGTAATAAATAACAAGGCCTTTATAACTACCGGAAATGGAAATGATATTAGTTTTGGACCAACAAAAGTCTTGAAAAATTCACCTTATATATATTTCTCAAAAGAGATTTTAAAAGAAAAGGAAGATTCAACTTGGACACAATCTTTCACGGTGCTGCCTTCAACAACTAGCATTAGCTTAGAACTTCCCTTTAAATTCTCTAACAAAGAGTATATAACACTTTATAAGGATCCCTCTGGAAAGAAATTTAATGCAGGACATATTTACAATAATAAAAATGAGTCTCTCGGATTGTTTTTTATTTCCACAGAAAAAATTCAAAATAAGTTACAGTTGACTACAAATGTACGAGACAAGAATATACTAGAACTGAAAATAGAAACAAAGAAACTATTAGAACCAGTAACTATTACTATTGAAATTACTAGTCCCGATATTGACAAATACTTTGATAATAATGACTGGATTAATAGGGGTAACCTCCATTCTATCAGTATGAAACCTAGCACCTATTTGTTAGCGTCTGCAAATTATGAAATTTCAACGTTAAAGAGGTTAGATGCATGGAATAAACTTGTTGAAGTACATAAAACCAATGAGAAATGGAGTAATATTGAAGGATTACAAAATCAATTTGATTGCCATTTTAATTTTGCAAAAACTAAAGGGGAATGGAACTTAGAGCCTGCAAGAAAAAATGTGGGATACTTTTCTACTGTTATGTCCTCCTGTAATCCAAGTACTAAATAAATTTCTAAACTTTTTTACTCGCATAAAAATTTCGACGAAATATGAATAACATTTTCGCCCGTATACATACAAAATTATAAGGAGTATTAAGAATGCAGCATATGGAATTCATCAATTTACTTGACACTGTCATAGGACCCCGCATTATTTTTCATCACATGGAGTGCGAAATATGTGGATTTGATTTAATCTACTACCAGGATCCTGAAACTAGAATGCAAAATGGAGTAGCATGTGAACATTGCAATTATGTGAAAAGGCATGAAATTATTAGATAATAACCATTTACCCCAAATAGTAACCACTTTCAAAAATGTACCTATTTGGGGCTTTTTATATTACCTCTCAATAACACTTTAATAACTCTTACATTCTAGAGTTAATTTTTATCCACATTAAAAAGATGACTGCGGCTATTTGCCGAAGTCATCTTTTTATAGCTAACTACTATAATTTTAAAATTATTTAATAGAATACTTACCAAAACCGTCTGTACCTTCACCGACGAATTGGATGTTTCCATCTGCTGGAATTACTTTTGCTGCATTTTTAGAGGATTCAAACATGATTTTTGCAGTTGCTGGAAGAGGTGCAAATTTCCAGTTTTCATCTGCAGAAGGATCGATTGTTTTCTTCTCTAGGATGTAGTCAATGATTGCTTGACGGTTTTCATCCGGGTATACTTCAGTTTCTGTTGCATTACGAACACCTGGGAAAGTTCCATTTGCACGGTAGTTGTTAGTTGCTACAATGAATTGTTGTTTTAGATCAATTGGTTTGCCATCGAATTGTAGGTTAACAATACGAGACGCATCCTTGTTCACAAGGTTACCATCTGGATCATATTTTGCTGGTTTAGTAACATCGATTTCGTATGTCACACCATCGATTACATCATAATTATATGAACGGAAATCTGTATTGATCAGCTGTTGTTCACCTGTTTTACTTGCATCAATTTGATTGAATTGTCCAGCAGACATCTCTAACCATTCTTTCACATCTGCTCCTGTTATTTTCACATAGGAAAGTGTGTTGTCGTATAAATATAAATCTGCAACGTTTTTAATCGCTAGCTCGCCTTTAGGGATATACGTATAATACTCTGAATCACTTCTTGTTCCTGCTTTAAATGGAGCACCTGCTGAAAGCACTGGAAGGTTTTCATTAGCTGTTCCTTTAAGCTTTGATTTTACATATGCTGTTTGTGCATCTGTTACGATTTGGATAGATGGATCATCTTGCACTTGAGAGAAATAGCTATGAATATCCGCTGTAGTTGTTCCTACTGCTTGACGAACATAGTTAATAGTCCCTTCGTGTGCTTCTTTTACCGCATTTACAATTGTTTGGTCTACATCAGTTGCGTCCTTCGCAATCGTACGAACCTCTGCTTTAGAGGAAGCAACCTTCCAGCCTTGACCGTCTTTTTCAAGCGTTAGGTCAATTACACCTAAATGGCTACCGAATTTACCTGGCATTACCACTGGAACACCATTCATCGTTCCCTTGTCGATATCAACATTCGTTAGGGAAGCATCTACTTTACCAGGGAATACTTGGTGCGCGTGACCTGTGATAATCGCATTTACATCCTTCACTTTCGTCAATAAATACGTTACATCCTCTTCGCCAACCTCATGTGTAGCATCACCCATACCTGAGTGAGAAAGGACGACTACTACGTCTGCTCCTGCTTTTTTCATTTCAGGAACAACTTTTTCAATCGCTTGAACTGAATCATCCACTGTCACTTTTCCTGTTAAATGAGATTTATCCCATTTTAGAATTTGTGGAGGTACGATACCCGTTACCCCTACTTTTACAGTTGTTTTATTTCCAGAAGCATCCACCACTTCTTTGTCGATCAACACGTATGGTGTATAAGCTAACTTACCGGAAGCTGTATCACGAACGTTTGCATTTACATAAGGGAAGTCTGCATCATCCATTACCTCATCTAAGAAATCAAGGCCATAGTTAAACTCGTGATTACCGAATGTTGCACCATCATAGTCTAAAAGCTCCATCGCTGTAATAGAAGGATGCTCTTCTCCATCCACTAGCTTGTCCACTGAAGATTTATACGAACCTAGTGGAGTCCCTTGAATAGAATCTCCGTTATCAAATAACAATGAATTACTATTTTCAGTACGTGCATTTTTAATTAATGTAGCCGTTTTAGCAAGACCTAAGCTGTTAGAAGCCGTGTCTTTATAATAGTCATAGTTTACGATATTCGTATGAATGTCAGAAGTTCCTAGGATACGTAAAGAAACAGTGTCCTTCGCGCCTACCTCATTACCAAACTTCTCATTATATAAATCTTTTAAGAATTGTTTCAATCCTGGGAATGCTTGAGAAGCAGGGATCTTGTCTATTAATGGGTAAACTTTGAGAAGTACCCTCTTTGCTTCTTCTAAATTACCAGCTTCCGTTAATTTATCCGCTTGCACTATTCCCATGAAAATAGTTACTGGAACCTGTAACTCGTCACGTTTAGCATTAGCTGGCTCTTTATACTCTTTTAACAATAGATCACGTGCTGCTTTACCAGAAAAGCGATACATAATAGCCGTTCTAGATTTTAACTGAGCAGATAATGCATGATAAGATTTTTCAAGCTGGAATACATTTCGTGAAGCTTCCGCCTCTTCAATATCCTCCATAATTGGGTTTAAATATTTATCCGCATAATTATAAGCGTCGATATAAGGGATAATCCCTTTTGTTACCTTTTCATTATACAAAGCATCTAATTCTTTTAACGTTTTTGCTTTGTTTTTATCATTAGATTTAGAGACTTGGGCCTTCGCTTTTGCATAGCTTGCTTTCGCCTTATTTAAAGCGGGATATAATTCTTTACTAGTAGCAATTTTACCTTTTTGAGCTGGAACAACGTAAGCATACGCTGCATTTTTCATATCCATACGAGCTTGGTCCACAATTTGTTGAGTTGAGCTACTCGCAAAAGTTACACTTGCTGAGGCAAACAATGAAGTTGCTAGTGCAGCAGCAACTACCGACTTTTTAATAGAATCCTTTTTCACAATCCCACTCCTGTTTCTAATTTCTTTTATTATCGAACTAGTATATCTATTTTTAAAAAATAGAATAATTAATTACTCTTTAAAGATAATCAATTATTATCACTAAAACAATACGCACTCTGCAAAGACTATATAAAATAAAACTAAATACACAAAATAAATCCAAATTACTTGTAAATAAACATCTATTTTTACTGTTTATTATATTATAGAAGTATGATTATTACAGGTGCCTGGCACCTGTAATAATTCTTCTATAACATTCTCACTAAAATTAAAAGAAAAGCCCCTTACTCCACTTAGAGCAGAGCAAGGGGCTTCTATTCATTATCTTTATCTTAGTATATTACAGGTGCCAGGCACTTGTAACATAAGAATCACGAACGTCCTTTAGTTATTAGCAAGTTTCCCCGCTACGCTTGCTCTTGGTTGAGTAATCAGGCTGACAATTACTAAAGTAAGCACTGCCATTGGTAACGCGAATAATACGCTATTCAACTCAAAAGGCTTACTCAACACTACTTCCCACAAAATCGTGCTTACTCCTCCTACTACCATGGAGCTTAACACCCCTGGTTTAGTCGCACGCTTCCATAAAATCGTTGCAAGGAGGGCAGGGGTTACTGCTGCTCCGTACATGGTGTACGAATACATTTGAATGGCTAGCACAGATGGGAAGTACATAGCCAGCACATATGCTAAAACACCCAACCCAACAACAACATAGCGGTTCATCTTTAACAGTTTTTTGTCGGGAATATCTTTTTTGCTATAGCGCTTGTACATATCATACACAATATTTCCAGAAGCGGAGAGTAAATACGACGTTCCCGTTGTGATGATGAAGGCGACGCACGCACATAAAACTACCAATCCTATACCTAACGGCAATCCATTGATAGCCATATTCAACACTGCTGTATCCGGAGTAATATTAGGGAACATCACAATGGCAGCAGTCGCAAAAGTTATGGTTAATCCAATTACAAGCACACTTCCCATAAAAAATCCAATGGTAGACTTTCTTGCAGTTTTTTCATCCTTTGCCGCAGCAAACCGCTGATACATGTTTTGATCTCCTAAGATTAACAAGAACAACGGCAAGAAATATCCTAGCAACTGCAGATTACTAAGTCCGCCATTCCATTGCTTTGTTACCTCTGGGAGGTTCATCGATAAGCCCTCTAAACCGCCAACTCCATTTAACACAAAAGGAAGCCCTACTAAAAATCCAAAAACAATTAACAGTGCACTTAGCGCATCTGTGTATGCAACCGAGAATAACCCCCCGCTCACTGTAAGGAAAATAACAAGTATCGCGATAATAATAGCACCTGTCTGTATTGGTAACCCAGTTGTAATCTGTAATACATACGCACCACCAGTAAACTGATAAGCTGTAATCCCCACATAAGCCAGCAGTATTAATATACTCGCGACAAGTCTGGCCTGACTTCCAAAACGCTTCTCAATAATTTCTGGAACGGTAAAGGCCTCCCCCTTCCGAACCCTTCCTGCGATAAAATAAAGAACGATAATACCGAAGATCCCACCAGATAAATTAAAAATTGCTGCCCAAGGACCATATTGATATATGAAGCTTGCACCACCGACTACGGTACCTGACCCAACAAAAGTTGCTAACAGAGTACCAGTCATCACCCATAAGGGGAGTGTCCGACCTGCTGCCATAAAATCTTTGCTAGTCTCAATTGATTTTTTACTAAAGTAAACCCCCATCAAGGCCATTACAGCTAAATAGATAACAACGGCTATTAAATAAATACTCATTCCTTTCCCTCCCCTTAATATTTATAAGATCAAATCCTCCAGCTTACTTGGATAATGAGTGATTAACTGAGACCCCTCCTCCCTTAAAATGACTGTATCTGAATGTCTAAAGCCTCCAACTCCAGGTATATATAGTCCAGGCTCTACACAAAACACCATATTTTCCTGTAGCACTAGGTCATTGGAATACTTTAATGATGGCTCTTCGTGAAGGCCTATCCCTATTCCATGTCCAGTACGATGTCTCACGTATTGCTCCATGTTTGCATCACGGAAAACCTGCAAAGCAACCTCGTTTACCTCAGCAGCTGTTACGCCAACACGAATAAAGTCTAATGCAGCCTGCTGTGCTTCTTGAGCCAGTTTAAATGCTTCCTCCTGCTCCAATGAAGGATTTCCAACAAAAAAAGTACGTTCACATTCTGCACGGTACCCATTTATACCAACCTGCCTGCTGTGGATCACAATATCGTTCTTACTTAGCTGCCTTGTATTTGAGAAAACATGTGGCATATTCGTACGCTCGAGTCCAGAAGGGGACATCACAAAGTAATCTAACGTCGAGTTAGGATGCCTCTTTGCCACCTCCAAAAAAAGTGCTGTATTTCCAAATTGGTCGATTTCCATTTCAGTCATCTCAGAAGTTGCATGCTCTAATGATTCTTTTAAAGCCAGACTGACCAAGTTACCCGATTCAATAATCTGTTCAATTTCCTCTTCCTCTTTAATAGCCCTCATTTGGATAATTTCAGCATCTATGCTAACTAAATCAAATCCCTTCTCTCTCAATCGATTCGCTAATTCAACAGGCAGTGAAGCATACTCTACTCCTATTTTTGAATTTTCCGGATAAGAAGCAATAACCTCTTCAAAAAGCTCGATATAAGAATTTGCCTGTGTTTGATGTAAAGGTGTTTCGTAATAGACATGGAGTTGTTCTGCTCTAGCTTTTTCCTTAGCGTGATTTTCTTCTAAAGACGGTACTACCAGCTTAGTATGCTGTGAATCTACAAACAAAACGATCGGCCGAGAATAAGTGATTGCCTTTAACCCACTAAAATAATACTGGTTTTCAAAGTTTATAATGACCGATAATTTCAGCTCCTTCTCATCCATCACCTGGCGTAACTGATGAATCCTCTTTTCTAAATTCATATGCTTAACCCCTTTTCTAATTAATAAAGTGCCCGTCCTTCATAATCCTTTTCTTACCTTTTAAATGAGATAAATCCTCTAATGGATTACTTTCTAAAATTAATAGATCTGCGAACATTCCTTCCTTCAAGACCCCTCTATCACTCAAACCTAAACATTCTGCAGCGATTCGCGTCGATGCTTGTAGAACATCTACTTTAGACATTCCCGCATCCTCCATGATTAATAATTCGTCAAAATAGTAGCTCGGTGGAGTAACCGGTGAACCACAATCTGTACCAGTTGCTATCTTTACACCAAGCACGACAGCTTGTCTTAGCATTTTCTCATGAGGTTCCACTACATGCCTCGCCTTTTCTAAAGCCCATGCTGGTATATGCTCATCCGTTGCCAGTCTCTTCATTACAATCATCGTAGGTACTAAATAGGTGTCGTTCTCCTTCATCTTTTGGAGTGCACTTTCGTCTGCGTAAATGGCATGCTCAATCGTGTCCACCCCGGCCTCGAGACAATTATGAATTCCAATTAGTCCCTCTGCGTGCGCTGCTACTTTTTTATTCTTCTTATGCGCCTCTTCAACAGCAGCTCTCATTTCCTCTACATTTAACTGCGGGGAACCAGGCTCCTCTCCAAACGTGTAGATCCCTCCAGTTGCCATAAGCTTGATAAGATCTGCACCTTCCTTCATTACCTCACGGGTAGCTCGACGAACAGCATCAGAACCATCCGCCTCCTTCCCTAAGTAATGGACATGCCCTCCTGTCATACAAATAGCAGGACCAGATGCAACAATGGTCGGGCCAATTAAATTGCCACTGTTTATCACATCACGTAAATTTAAGACACTTTTTCCCGGAGAGGCAACGTCTCGCACAGTCGTAATCCCCTCCTTTATCGTAAGGAGTGCGTTCGAGTATGCTTGAAGAGCAACCTTGGACTCGTCTAAATGCTCTATCTTCTTCTGCGGGTCCTCTGTTCCATCCCATACTAAGTGCACATGGCAATCAATTAATCCTGGCATCACAAATTGCCCCTGTAAGTCTACTAAGTTTACGGAGCTCTTATTTTCTATTTTCCCAGTGCCAACCTCTAAAATTTTCTTATCCTCTATTATTAAATAGGAATTTTCTTTTATATCATTATTTATCCCGTCAATTAACGAGCAGTTATATAAAATAGTCTGCAATTCAATCCCCTACTTCCTCATTAGTTAATAGAAATATTAGATTTTTCTAATAATTTTTACATTGGATATAGAGCACAAAAAAAAGAGACTATTTTATAGCCTCTGAACAAAACTAGCTTATTAACTTTAAAGCGATAGAAAAAAGTAAGTAATGATTGTGGTTCTCAAAGTTCACATCCGGATAGAGATCTTTTATTTTCTCAATCCGATAGCTTACGGTATTTCGATGAACGTATAAATCCTCCGCACTCTTTTTCAGGCTAAAAAAATTCTTTAAATATACATCTAAGGTTCTAGTTAGCTCTGCCTGGTTATAAGCGTCGAAATGTAATAAAGGTTTCAGTAAATCCCTAGCGGCATCCTGTATAAAATCCTCCTCTCTCATCATAAACAAGAATCGTTCCACACCTAGCTCCTGAAAGAAAATAACATTTCGCTTCAAATGACTCTCAAGCTCTATACAACGGCTTGCTTCCTTATACTTTTGAGTAATATCTTTTTCTACTTTACTAGGTCTAGAATCACTGACGCCACAAGTTGCACCTTGTAAGGAAGACATGACTTCCTGCAATCGGTCTGTTTCATACGGAATGGAAGTGAGACAGATTACCTCCTGTTCATATATCCAAATAATCTTGTCTGAATCTCTTCCCTCCAATTTATCGTAAATAACTGCAAATCCATAATTTATTAGATCTTCATTGTCAAAATGGAACACATACATGTGTGACATCTTTCTGAGCGAGGAGGAAAGGCTAGAAGAGTGACTAGATTGATCGGTTTTATTTTCAATAAGCGCTTCTAAAGTACGAATCTCTTGGTTTTTCAAAAAACGCTCGAGCGACTTTCTTTTTACAGCATCCAGCAGCAATGCCGTCCTCCCAAATTGAATGGCAGAGTTAATCATCAATTCCTCGGCACCGCTACTGCCTATGATTAAAAACCCGTGATTTTCTGTATGTTCCATAATAGGGATCACGGAGAATGTTAAATCATACTGTGTTGAAAACGACTCGGTCAGCACCTTACCTACCTCTATGTATTTCTCCTTGTACAGCCTTTCTTTTTCCTGCTCTAAAACAGCTTTAACAGTAAGGCTATATTCCTCGCGATTATATGTATTGTTAGTCCAAATAGAAACAATATTTAAGCTTTGATCAAGAAAAACAATAGGTGAAGCAAGATACTTCCCTAACGTTGCAACGATATAACTAACACCCTTATCTTGGGCAACTGACTCTAATAATTGAAGATTCATCTCCTCAATTCGAACGCGAAGGGCATCATTCTCATCTAAAAGCAGCTCATTAAACTCTTTAAAAATCTCCTTATAAGATAAATCGATAGGAATCGTAAAAATAGGAAGCCCATGTTTATTAGAAAGCTCCAATAATCTTTCTGGAACTACCGCCCATCCAGCAGCATGAATACCTAACGCCGAAATCTTTCTAGAAATTAGCCATTCCACATGCGAAACAATTCCTTGTTCCCCCTGAAAAGCCGCAAAAGTAGTCAAAATAAACCCACGTGGATGAACACGTTCACTGATTAACGGAAGCTCCTGAATATTAATATAATCTATCCCTCGTTCCTTCCCCTGCTCCCCACTAACTAAACAAATCCCGTACTTCTCTAGCCTCACAGCCAACTGCTCAACTGAAACCAAGCACCTACCACCCGCCTATTTAATATATTCAAATAATATAGTAACAGAAAATTTAGATAACTATATAACAATTTGCCCAAAGAGCTATTAGCATGTCCATATTATTGCAGGTGTATTATTATATTACAGGTGCCAGGCACCTGTAATAATACACCGGTAATAATACGAGGTTCCTGTAATAATATAGCCATCACCTTCAAATACATGAAAAAGCCTATCTCATCCTAAAAGGTGAAATAGGCTTCTTCTTTATTTTCTACTAAAATTTCCTCATATATTCTCTTCTACTTCACTACAAACTTTACTAACACACTTTCCGTTAATGGTTTTCCATCTGTCCCCATCAACTTATTTGTGATCATTAGCTCGTAGGAACCTGGTTTATATCCATCTTTAGGAGCGAATACCTCGACTTGTTTTCCATTTGCTTTGGACACGGCTTTATCAACTGGTATTGCTATTGCTCCATCCTTCATGACAAAGATAGACTGATCCAGGCTTGCACTGTCGACATTCTTACTTAACGTAATTGTCCATTTTTTATCAGAGGCTACGGGTATATTTTTCTCCATCACTCTGCCCCATCCAAGTGGTAGCTCAGGCAGTGTTTTTAGGAAAAATTGGTCAGCTATGACCTGGTAACCTGCTTCATTTGGGTGGATATCCTTTGGGTTCTCCAAATAGACGGTTCCCTTCGCATCAAAAGCTGGAGCAACATTCACAAAATGTACGCCTTCACTTTCTGCAATAGCCGCTATTCGATTATTGACAATATTGAATGCCATTTGGAGCTGCTGTCTCGTAGCAATATCCGTCATATGTGGAAACGGAAAAAAGTAGCCAAACAAATAGATATCGGCATCTGGATTGATTGCCTTCACTTGTTTAACGGCAGTCGTTAGATTCTCCGAGACCTTGCTCAATATTAAAGTTGCTGCGGTAAGATCGACATTCACACTTTCATCCTTAGGGTCATAAAAGGCATGAATAAAGTCATTAGCCCCGCTGACGATTGTTACTAATTCAGCTTCCTTCAACGCCTTTTGGACATCTTCTCGCTTCAGCTTCTCTAAAAGTCCATCCGTCGTTTCACCGGATTTAGCAAATTCCTTTGTAAAGGAGCCTAAGCGACCTTCCTTCTTCAGCCTTTCGCTAATGATGTCAGTAAACCCGCGCCCCACTCTTTCTCCATATGGCGTTTGACCGCTAGCAATGGAATCCCCTAACGCCACGTAATCTATTTTGTCATTCGCCGCAAAAGCTGCTGGCATATTCACACTAAAGACAAACAAACATAAAGCTAATAGTATCTGTATCTTTTGCTTCACCATTTTTCCCCCTTCTACAAAACTCTATATCTTATCTTATTCCCTAAATCACTACAAAAAACCTTTAGGTAAATAAAAAAAATACAAGCCCCAAAAGTCAAATAGCAAAACAAAACATAACAATTATTACAGGTGCCAGGCACCTGTAATAATATTCCTATAATATTCCTAATTCCTACTTGCTTTTGCTAATAAATTTATTCAAACCTTAAAGCCTCACTAGGATTCATGCGAGCAGCCTTCCATGCAGGATAAATGCCGAACAGGCTACCAATCCCAAAGGACGTATAAAGCGCAAGCTTCACTGCCCATAATGGCAACACCAAGGAGAATATATCCACATTATTGTTCCAAAACTCTATAAACAAATAACCAAGACCTATCCCGGCAGCTCCACCAATCACACAAAGCAGCAATGTCTCAAAGAAGAACTGCATCAAGATTTCGAAGGTCGTAGCCCCAAGTGCCTTTCGTATACCTATTTCCTTCGTTCTTTCTCGAACTGACATCACCATGACATTCATGATTCCCATGCCACTAATCACTAACGCTGTTGCCGTGATACCAAATAGCATCACCTGCAATATAGAGGTAACCTTCCCTAACGCGCCAAGCATCTGCTCCTGCTTTACCACACTGAAATCTATTTCCGTGTGATTAGTCTTTATTGCTCCAAACACTTCTCCATCAACTTGATCGACAGCTTCTATACTAGTAGCTTCTACGATCATTTTGGTAAGGTTTTTCATATCCGTTGTTTCTAGAGCCGTCTTAATAGGAATGATAACATTATTGTCTGTACTAGATCCCAAAGTAGCATTTGGTGCGAGTACTCCAATGACCTCATATGTTTCTTCATTAATCGTTACAGTTTGACCAACTAATGTAGAAAGACCAGCAGCTGAAGCACTTTCACCAAGAAGCTTATTCATAATCCGCTTCCACCATGGTTCCGGTTCCACTGTGGTTCTTTCAGAACTCTTTCCCTCGTCATCAGCTTCCTTACTTCCAAGAAGAGTTTCATGTATGTTGTTTCCTAGCACGATTACCCTTGCCTTGGCATCCTGTTCCTCCTGCGTAAAAAAACGACCATCCGAAAGCTCCGCGTGCTGAACTCGCAAGAATTGATCAGTGGTACCGACCATGGAAGACTGAGCACTTTTTCCTTCATGTTTCACTACATTAATAGTTTCAAGTATAGGAGTAACAGTTTTCACTTCTTCTAGTTTTTCTACCGCTTCAGCATCATCATATGTAAGTGTACTAGGTACGCTAGTCAATCCACTAAGCAAATCCTTATCTCCAGTCGTCGTATCTAATAGCCTTCCTGGCATCACAAGAATTTGCTCTGCCCCAAGGCTCCCCATCTGCTTCATCAGTGTATCCTTTACCCCTATGGCAATTGAAGATAGCACAATGACTGCAAACATCCCAATAATCACACCTGTCATCGCCGATAGCACTCGAAGGCGATTTGACCATAAGCCAAAGCAAGCCAATTTAAATGATGAAAATAGCTTCATATAAGCACCCCGTTCTGTAACGTTAAAATACGCTGAGCACGAGAAGCTACTTCCATATCATGTGTAATAACAATAAGAGTAGCACCCTTTGCATGTACACGGTCAAATAGCTTTAAAATACTTTCCGTCGTTTCTTCATCTAAA
>JBEMAY010000011.1:38721-62648 GCA_040274765.1 Psychrobacillus sp. | reverse complement strand
TATAAAGTAATCGTAATAAGCATTAGACTTGAATCTAAATCTAAATCATTCTTTTCCATGGAGCTCTTTAACTCTTCTTTGCTTATGGAAGGATTTTCTACATATTTGTTGTAAAGCTCGGTAAAGTATTCACCAGCAGCGCTTGTATAATAATAGGGAGTTGCAAATCCATTAGCTCCTACCTTTTCAACTGCCTCCATACGGGTCCCTACTATAGGACTTTCTTCGGTGAGTTTCTCTAAGTAGTTATCAAGTGTAGAAAACTCCTGGTCATGGATCATCGCATAAAGCCCAGTAGAAATGGCATCTTCTATCTGCCCCTCTTGCGACCATACTTTATCAGCTTCTACTTTTTCATTGTCAACATCAATAGGTACAATAGCAAATGTATAAAAATGAGGTTCTCCTAAAGATTCCACGAATACAGAGGCACCGTCCACAGCTCCCACTATGTTATGGATTTTCACTTCTGTTTTGTAGTTTTTTAAGAAGAAGCCTTTTACCGCTTGTTCAATTTCCTCTCGATTTGCTTCTGCAATTTTATCTGTTGTATCCCCGTCCTGTAAGGTGTATTCCTCCCCAGTGTAATCTTGAACACTAACAAAGCTTGAAGAATCTAAAGCCACATTTCCTTTACCAATTATTTCAGGTTCCTTTTTGCTTTCTACTTCCATATTGCAGCCTCCTAATAAAAGTGTAGTGCTAACAATTGCTACTACCATTTTGTTATTCCTCATATTAATCCTCCCGCTTTAAAGCTCAAACTGTCGGTTTTTATTAATTGTAATCAAACCTTAGTAGATATGAAAATAATAGCTTCATATTTTATTTGAATTTTATGAAAATAGTTGGAAGGTTCTATGAATAATACATCAAATGAGGACTTTGGATTTAATTGAACGTCAATCTTCATTTATATATATCAGTTTCATGAATGGGATAGTAATGAGTGGTTCTATTTTAATGGTTAAAAATATTTCACCCTTAAGATGTACGAGAATTTCATTCTTAAGGCGTAATAGAAAATGTTACTAAATTGTTATACTTTATTAGGGTTCACGAAGAAAATAGGGGGCCGACAAAGGGGGATAGACGTATGAAAAAGACAAAGAAATTAATAATATGTACTTTAGCATCATTTCTAGTAATAATAGTGGGAGCACTTTTTGCTCCTACATGGACAGCATCTATTCAAGAAAAAAACAGCATTAATGTTTTGGAGCAAGTAGAGGTAAATGGAAGTGACCATGAAATAATGATTCGTGGCAACGATATTGGTAATCCTGTTCTCCTTTTTGTTCATGGTGGACCAGGAAGTTCAGAAATACCTTATGCTTCTCGATACCAAGACTTGTTAGAAAAAAATTTTACAATTGTTCAATATGACCAAAGAGCAAGCGGGAAATCATATCATTTCACGGAGGATTATTCTAATCTTTCAACAGATTTATTAGTAGAGGATCTGTTAGCCATGTCCGATTATATTTCGAAGCGTCTTCATAGAGAAAAAATTATTTTAATTGGTCATTCTGCAGGTACCTACATTGCTTTACAGGCTGCACATCAATCTCCTGAGCAATATGAAGCATATATTGGTATAGGACAAATGAGTGACATAATAGATAGTGAACTAGAAAGCTTAGCCTTCTGTATTGATCAAGCTAAAGAGAGAGGAAATATGGAGGATGTTATCTATTTACAGGGGTTAGAAGAAGATATTAGTGAGGGCAACACGGTTACTCCAAGAAATTATGTGATGAAATATGGTGGGACTGCAAGACTTATAGAAAGTCCAGATGGTAATAGTTTAAATAATTTACTTAGTAGTGATTATAATCTATTAGATGTGATTCGCTATAACTATGGGATTTCCTACTCTCAGAAAATGTTAATACCTGATTTATTAAAAAAACCTTTACCTGATTTAGTTAAAACCCTTGAATTACCAGTATTTTTTGTAATGGGAAAGTATGATTATCATACTACTTATAATACAGCCAAAGAATACTTTGATAATTTGGATGCGAAGCAGAAAGAATTTATTACCTTTGATCAATCAGCTCATTATCCACAATTCGAGGAAAAGGAAAAATTTTATGAGTGGATGGTGAGTACTTTTTCACCCAAAAAATAAATGAAACATTTAATACATAGTTTACTATTTAAATAATTGGTTTTGTTAAAGAACAAAGTTGATTGATGATGCAAAGCAAACTTTGTATAAGAAATTAGAATTGCATCATCTATTAATGATCTTAGTTTCGTCAAAATCAACCAATAACTTTAACAAAGGTAAATTATTTTAATTATCCATGGTATTTACATCTAACTATATGAAGTATATTTAACCGCCACTCAACATAGTGGCGGTTTCTTAAGGTATAAATTCAAGCTTTTATCCAACGGTTAAAATAATAGTTAAATTATTATGAAAATTTGAGTTACTAATTTCCATATATTACTTTATAATATAGTTATTACCTTAAAGGGGGATTTTTTGTGAAGAAGATAGGGGTTATTTTGACAGCTTCAGCATTATCGCTGGGAATGTTCTCAGCTACTGCGAATGCATCGAGCACGACAGGAACACAGCCTTATAATGTAGTGGCTCAGGTTGCTGCTACAGATGTTTTGGTGTCTAAAGAGGAATTGCTTAAAAAGTTTAAGGCTAACTTTCCGGGGATTTTCGACTCGATTAAGCCTAGCGAATTCTACTTGCATTCCTTTAACTATCCAAATGAAAAGGCAAGTAGGCATAGTATGTCTTTTCATAAGCAAGAAAAAGGGAAGGATATTTCGGGGAGCATAGGTTTTTATGGGGATAATTATGAGATAGAGTCTTTTCAATATGACCCAGTTGCCACTGCAGATTCGCTATTTCCAGGGAAGGTATCTAAAGAGGAAGCTAAACAACTTGCTCATGACTTTATGAAAAAGTATATGAAGGATGGAAGCTACCAGTTAGATGAAGGAATTGAAGACTTTTATTATAGTTCACAAATCTTAACCCAACCTATTCGCTATACTTTTACTTTTAACCGAATGCAGGATGGGGTTACTATTGGGGATCAGCACGTTAGTGTGACTATTCTAGGCAGTGGAGAGATAGTAGGGTTTAATCGTTCCATTCCAAGCAAGTCTCCTACGTTCGATGATGTTAAAAAGGTGAAAGATGCTGAAGTGATTTTAAATCAGATAAAAGAAAAGGTGACCGCTAAGCTGCAATATCAAATTACCTACCCAAACGAAGGTGATAAGCAAGAGGTGAAGCTAGTTTATAAGCCTGAAATATTAAATGTAAATGCTATTACTGGAGATTGGTTTAATTCCTATGAGTTTTTTAAAGAGTATCCTGCTCATAAAGGAAATGAAATGATTGTAGAAAAGGCATTGCCTGCTAAACACAATGGCATTACAAAAGAAGAGGCTAAGAAAACAGCAGAGGGTTTACTGAAGGTCGATTCCAATAAGATCAAATTAACGATTCAATCTGTAGATGAGATGAAAAATTATAACGGACAAGATGTAATCAGTGTTAACTATATGTACCATTATCCTAATGGTTCCGGTTCTGGATCTAATATAGAATTCGATAAGAAAACAGGTGAGCTAGTTCGTTTTCATAGTATGCAGCAAGAAATTAAGGAAATGTTAGACGAGAATATAGATCAGAATACGCTATCTTATGAGGATGCGTTAGCTAAGGCAGTGGAGTATGCAAAAGAGTATTTGCCTACGTATCTTCATGAGTATGCTCTTCCTGCTGAGACCAGCTATGCTGACCCGATGAGCGGATATTACTTCTCGTTCCCTCGAATTATTGATGGAATACCTGTTTCAGGAGATCAAATTAGCGTAAATCTTTATAAGAATGGTTCTCTAAATAGCATAAGCATTGATAGACCTCTAATTGATGAGTGGCCATCAAAAGAAAAAATTATTTCTGAGAAAGAAGCAACAGAGACATTTAAAAAAGCCCTAACGTTAAAGACAAGCTACATGAAAGAATATTTGAAGCAAGAAAATAATCACTATCATTTAATATCTTCCCCATTATTTAATGAAGAAGAATATCAGGTATTAGAGGCAAGCACTGGTAAATGGTTTAACCAATACAACAGAGAGGTGCTACCAGAAGTTTCTCATCCAACTGCAGCGGCGGAGTTAAATTACTTAATCCAATCCAAAGTGTTAACGGTAAAAGATGCTAAGGCTTTTAATGCAGATGTCGCAGTGTCTAAAGGGGAAGCTATTAAAATAATGATGAATTCTTTAACCTATATTTATCACGGCTATCCTATGGGTGACGCCGAGAATGTGAAGCAAACCTTTTCAAATATTGATCCTAAGCATACTTCCTATCAAGCAATTGAAAGAGCAGTAGAGCTTGGCGTTATAGCCGCAGACAAACCAACCTTTGATGTAGATAGTCCAATTACTAAAGAGGAGCTATCTGTATGGTACATTCGTGCACTAGGCTTGGAGGAAGCAGCTAAACAAACGAAGATATATAAAAATGACTTCGTCGATAGTAAGAAAATCAAAGCTGAATATACAGGTTATGTTGTGTTGGCCGATTCTTTAGGACTGTTAAAGGCAGAGAAAAATCAGTTTAATCCTACCAAGCAAGTGACCTATGCAGAGATGGCTGTTGCTACAATTCGTTTGGGACATGAGATGTCAAAAAAGGGAAGAGACTATAGATTCGGCTACTAAGCTGTTGTTAGTAAAGTGAATTTCAATTAAACCTTGCACACTCACAAAATCCATGCGATATGGCTTCTATGTGTACCAGTTTTAGATATATCTACTTAATAATAAATTCATTAAAATATAAAAACTCACCAATCTTTGCTTGGTGAGTTTTTATATTACTTCAGTTTTAAATAAAACCAAATAGCATTGATGAAGGTTTGTACCTGACCTTTGCTAGAACTGTCATTGAAAGACAACAAAAAGGGATTGAGCAATGGTTGTAGTACGCTTTTACGTACTCGTTCCTGATTGAGCTCATACATGATCGCCTCAAAGAGGTCTTCCTGTTCTATAGTAAAGTTTCCCTCTGCTTTAATGTGGTCAGCCATTTTCTTAAGCTCATTTAATTCTACTGGCTTTCTATCTATATTCATACGCATCATATGAACAGTAGATGGATCGATTAAAGAGGTATCATGCTGAAGCATATGGGGGATAATGAGACCAATATATTGGAGCAGTACTGCAACTATTCGATGAAGAGAGAAAGTACCGTTAGTTACACGTTTAGTAAATAATAGATGCTGTAACATTCCGTGGAATAAGATAGCACATTCAAAGGCATGCTCTGAAATTTCCTCCCCATACACTGTTTTAAAACGGATAGCCAACCACTCAAGCTCAAATATTCGATGTTGCATCACTAATTTTTTCAGGTCTAATTCATTAGAGCTAAGAATTGCATCAAATAGTGCATACAGGCTTCGTTCCTCGTTTAACTGAATAATGCTATACACCTGCTGTGCCAGAATATGTTGGTCTCTTTCATTTTTACCAACTTGAATCTGCATACGAAGCTGACTTGCATCATATCTTAATCCTTCCAGTATTTCTGCTACACAGTCATTTTTGGAACTGAAGTAGTTATAAAAGGTTCCCTTTGAAATAGCGGCTTGATCGATAATATCTTGTATCGATGTTTGCGGTATACCTTTTTCTACAAATAGCTTTAAAGCTACATTTGCGACATGTCTTTTACGTTTATTCATATTTCCTCCGATAATAATCTGATGGCTTTAGTATATATATTGTGAAAAGAAAGTTCAACTTATTTTATACTAGGTGTATAAATATATTGAAATAAATGGACTTATGGTTTAATATAATTCGAGTAATGAAATAATAAAGTAAAAATAGAATAGGGGAAGACGATAGATGAGTAATACGGAAAATAAAAAATCTACGTACTTAATGCTCGCTGTACTTTTTGTTGGAGCGTTTGTGTCGTTTTTAAATAACTCACTTTTAAACGTAGCATTACCATCCATTATGGTAGATTTAGAGGTAGACTATTCTACTGTTCAATGGTTGGCAACAGGCTACATGCTTGTAAGTGGAGTATTAATACCAGCATCTGCCTTCTTAATAAGAAGGTTTTCAAATAGAACGCTATATATTACTTCCATGGTCATCTTCACAATAGGGACTGCCATGGCTGCTTTTGCTCCTAATTTTGGATTCTTATTGACTGGTCGTATGGTTCAAGCTGCTGGTTCTTCAGTAATGGGACCTTTACTAATGAATGTAATGTTAGTTGCCTTCCCACGTGAGAAACGGGGAGCGGCAATGGGGATTTTTGGATTAGTAATGATTACTGCTCCTGCCATAGGACCAACGTTATCCGGTTTTATAGTCGAATATTATGATTGGCGCTATCTATTCATTATGATTTTACCACTAGCCGTTATAAGCTTGTTACTAGCTATATGGAAGTTAGGTAATGTGATGGCGACGGATAAATCAATAACGATTGACTTTTCTTCTCTAATCCTTTCAACATTTGGGTTTGGCGGATTGTTATATGGGGTGAGTACAGCGAGTTCAGACGGCTGGGATGACCCGATTGTTTTAACGACCTTAATCGTTGGACTTGTGGCTTTAGTAGTATTCGTTACTCGTCAACTAAAGCTAGACGAACCATTATTGGACTTGCGAGTTTATAAATATCCTATGTTCGCATTAGCTTCGATTATTGCTGTTGTGAACTCAGTAGCCATGTTCTCGGGAATGATTTTAACGCCTGCTTATGTACAAAATGTACGAGGTATCTCACCGTTAGACTCTGGTTTAATGATGTTGCCAGGTGCGATTATTATGGGAATTATGTCTCCAATTACTGGGAAATTGTTCGACAAGTTTGGGCCACGTGTTCTAGCGATAATTGGATTACTAATTACTGCCGTTTCTACGTATGAGTTGTCTACCCTACAAATAGATTCATCATATTTATATATTATTTCTATTTATTCAACTCGCATGCTAGGGATGTCTATGGTTATGATGCCAATCATGACAAATGGTTTAAATCAGTTGCCAACCAGACTAAATCCACATGGAACAGCTGTTAATAACACGGCTCAACAGGTTGCTGGTGCAATTGGTACCGCTGTTCTAGTTTCTATTATGAACTATGTGACAACCAAAGAAGGGGAAAGTCTAATGGCCAATGTTGACCCTGCTACACTAACAGAGCAAACAATGGGCTTATTAGGTCAACAAGCGTTACTGGCAGGGATTCAATACTCCTTCCTTGTTGCTTTGGGCATGAACATAATCGCGTTAGTCTTAGCATTCTTCTTAAAACGAGTAGATGTTAGTCCAACTGCCCTCCAGAAGCTAGAGGAAGAAAATCAAGTAAAGCCAACAACTAAATAATAATTTTAGACTGTAGACGAACTCTTAAAATAGAGTTTGTTTACAGTTTTTTTATATGCTGTTCCCAGTGGATTCACGGTCTCTCCATTATTAATTTCTTGTAATAAAGTGAGGTTTAAAATATAACGTGAACAGCTTGAATACAAACAATTGAATTATTTGTTCCTTCTAATCACTTAGTAGGAAAGGCAGAGGCTGCTATTAATTTTTCTTTTATCTATCCTACAACTGGGACCCTTTATTCATTTTTGAACCCCCTGGTATAGACCCTTTAATATGCCTTGAAATAAAGAGAGAATTAAATAATTTTTTTCATAAAATGTCTATTAATGCTTATATATGGGTAATAGAATGTTTGAAGGTGTGAAAAATAGAATGCCATTTTTACATAAATTAACTATATAGAGAGAGCGGGAGTTGGAAAATGTTTAAAACCTATGAAGTTAAGCCTTTTTTTGACGAGATGTTAAAAGCGTGTGGAGAACCAAAACCACATTATCAAAACTTCTATAATATACTTAATCGCTTTTCCGAAGAAGAATTAAAAGAAAAACATGAAACAGCCCAACTTTCATTTTTAAGGCAAGGCATAACATTCACAGTGTATAACAATAATATGGGGGCAGAGCGTACTATGCCTTTTGACTTCATTCCAATTATAATTCCTCCTGAAGACTGGGAGACGATTAGAAAGGGAATGATACAACGCACGGAGGCTTTAAATTGCTTTTTACAGGATATTTACCATCAGCAAAGAATTATTAAAGATGGAATTATCCCTAGAGATTTGATAGAGAATAATAAATATTTCTATCATAAACAGATTAAAAACATTAAAATCCCATTAAATAATAATATTTTTCTAGCAGGCATAGATTTGATTCGGGATGAAACGGGTAAGTATTTGGTACTTGAGGATAATTTAAGAAATCCATCAGGTCTATCATACGTCTTCCAAAACCGCTATGTTATGCGACAGGTATATCCTGAATTTTTTGCTAACCACTCCATTCATGCTTTAGAACAGCAAATAAGCTATATTTATGAAGCAATTGTAGAACATGCACCAGAAGGGGTAACTAATCCTAAAGCAGTGCTGCTCACTCCGGGAATATATAATTCTGCATATTATGATCATGTATTTTTGGCTCAACAAATGGGGCTACAATTAGTCGAAGGCCGTGACCTAACAGTAGTTGACAACATTGTATATATGAAAACAATTCGAGGACTGGAAAAAGTAGATATTATTTATCGTAGAATTGATGATGATTTTCTGGATCCTTTGGAATTTCGGGAGGATTCTACTCTTGGTGTCCGTGGTTTAATAGATGCATATAAATTAGGCAATGTGGCAATATTAAATGGTATAGGGAACGGAGTCGCAGATGATAAAGCTGTATACGCCTATGTACCGGAAATGATTAGATATTATTTAGAGGAAGAACCAATTATTGATAATGTAAAAACCTATCGTCTGGATGATGTAGAACAGAGGGAATGGGTGCTCCAGCATTTATCGGAACTAGTCGTAAAGAATGTTGGCTCCTCCGGTGGCTATGATATGTTGATAGGTCCTCATGCTACTAAAAAGGAGATAGAGAGATTTAGGGAAAAGATTTTAAAATCACCGGAGCAGTATATTGCTCAGCCAACTATTAAGCTGTCAAGGGCACCTGCTTATCAAGGAGAAGCGTTTTATCCATGCCATGTAGACTTACGAGTATTTGTCATTAGAGGAGAAGATACACATGTGTTTCCTGGTGGGCTTTCACGTGTAGCGCTGAAGAAAGGCTCTTTAGTAGTAAATTCTTCACAAGGTGGTGGCGGTAAAGATACATGGGTCATGAAATCAGGGGGTTTTAGTTCATGTTAAGTCGTGTAGCAGATTCTTTATACTGGATGTCTCGAAATTTTGAGCGAGCGGAACAAAATGCAAGGATTTTAGATGTTCATTTAACTCAAATGGTTGAAACCTCTAGTGATGAATCATTTAAAGAGACACAGTGGAAGCTATTGTTTGAGGCTTGTTCAACTATAGATGAATTAGAGGAATTGAAAAGAAAACCAAATAGCCAAGAAGATGATTTTATATTGTATTTGGCGCTAAGTCCTGAAAATCCAAACTCGGTCTTCAACTGCGTTCGCATTGCTAGAGAAAATGCTAGAGTTTGCCGTGATCATATACCTAATGAATTATTTGAAGTCTGGAACGATGTCTTTTTATACGCAAAGGATGCTCAAAATATCCCATATACTCTACAGAATATGAGGTTATTTCTAAGTCAAATTAAAAAAGCATCTTTTACTATCCAAGGAATTATCGAATCAAATATGTCTCGCGGGATAGCTTACCATATGATGAAAATAGGAAACTGGCTAGAGCGTGCTGAAAAAACTGCAAGAATTTTAAATGTGGTTTGTGAACATACCAGTGAGGCCGAACTTTCCTATAAGAGAGACGAGTATTATGCGTGGCTATTAGCACTAAGAATGCTGAATGGTTATGAGGCCTATTTGAAGGTGAATAGACCGAAAATGGATCCACGAACCATTCTAGCATTTTTAATTACGGATGAAACATTTCCTAGATCTATTCACTACAACATGAATAGTGTACAAAATGCAATTGATAAACTAGGCGGACAAAAAGAAAAGCATTCGGAAAAGCTCCATTTTCTTTTACAAAGACTCCATCAGGATTTTGATGAAATGACTATTCAAGAATTGGACTCTAATGAAATGA
Organism: Psychrobacillus sp.; assembly: GCA_040274765.1. Taxonomy (GTDB): domain Bacteria; phylum Bacillota; class Bacilli; order Bacillales_A; family Planococcaceae; genus Psychrobacillus. The sequence continues at coordinate 52,492 of JBEMAY010000011.1, read as the reverse complement.
TGGATTTTCTTAATCGTTTTCAAAATCAATGCAATGAAATTGGGCAGACTTTCTCTGAAACCTACTATTTAATAGAACCAATTTCTTCAGATTCTACATTCCATATTCAAGTACAGTCGCAGGAAGACCGTCAATGGGTTAGCGGATCTCAGGTAACTAATAATAATGAAAGAGCTTCCTCTTTAAAGTATAAAATTGAGCATACCAATATTTTTGACTATGAAACAATGGTTGATCAAAGTATGAATTCTATTCGTTTAAAGCCGAGAACTGACGAATGTCAACGTTTGCTTTCCTACCGTGCAGAAATTAATCCTGTGGCTTTAACCAAGGAACATGTGGATATATGGGGAAACACGGTAGAATCATTTTTTATAGCTGATCATCATCGGCATTTAGAGGTTAAGGCAACCTCTATTGTAAGTATACAAAGGAGTCCCTGGGTGCATCGAATCGACTATTCACCTGAAATGCATGCCATTTTTCATTCGAGTCTTTTTAGAAGTCATTATTTAGCTTATCTAAGTAACACTGCATATACTTATCTGACACCAGGACAAATAGAAAAGGTAGATAATGATATAGGAAAAATGGTTAATCCAGTTAAATACTCCATTGACTTAATGGGATATTTGTTCAATCATTTCACATATGATGGATCATCAACTACAGTTACCACGAAGGCAATGGAATCTTTTGACCTTAAAAAAGGTGTTTGTCAGGATATTTCTCATGTAATGCTCGGAGTATTAAGAACAAAGAATATACCCGCTCGGTATGTAAGTGGATATTTATATGTTGGAGAAAACTCTGCTTTAGTTGGTGATGCTGCTAGCCATGCATGGGTGGAGGTTATGGTACCAGGGATCGGCTGGGTAGGACTTGATCCAACGAATAACGTGGAAGCATTAGAAAATCATATACGTGTAGGCGTTGGACGGGATTATAATGATGTTAGTCCTGTTCAAGGAGTATATAGAGGCGGAAGTCATTCGCTAGACGTTAAAGTATCTGTAAGTTTAATCGAGCAATAAGAAAAGCCTCAGCTTAAAAAGTTGAGGCTTTAATGCGTATAGACTTAATAGATAGTCTTTATATACTAAAAATAGGGTGTTTAACCGGAAAGAATAAGGGAACATTTTAAATAGAACAAATATATAAAGGAGGAAAATAAATGAAGCATTTAAAAGCACTTCTTATTAAATTTCTAATGATAGCAGTAGTCCTTTTAGTGGTGTTGACATTAATCTTTGATGTCCCATTCCTCGACTCTATATGGACTAGCTTAGTCTTAACTGTTTTAGCTTACATTTTAGGAGACTTCCTATTGTTCCGCCTAGCTGCCAATCGTTCAAGCCAAAATGTTAGAAATATGATTGCCACAGGTGGAGATATTATTTTAGCTTTCTTAACCATTTGGTTTATGCAAATTGCTTTAGTAGATGCAGATGGAAATCTAGCTCTAGGAACACTTATTGCTGCATTAGTTATTGGTGGCGGCGAATGGTTCTTCCACAAGTATTTGGATGAGAACATATTCTACAAGAATAAGCGCACAACAGCAGATGTTGCCGCTGATTATAGCGATTAACCAAAAAACCCTCTTTTTAGAGGTTTTTTTTGTGGTTTATGATTTATTGGTAAGCTAATTGTTTTCGATCTAGCTTTCCTAAGGCTGTATAAGGTAATTCATCAACAAAAACGATTTCTTTTGGAAGATGAATTTTTGGAACTCTTGTGCTGAGCCATTCTAATAAAATGATCTTAGATAAATGTTTATCCTTATTCTTCAGCTCAACATAGGCTACTAACCTTTGACCATATTGTTCATCTGCTATTCCTACAATGGCTACTTCACTTATTAATGGATGCTGTATTAATACTTGTTCTACTTCTATTGGAAAGATGTTGACCCCTGCCGAAACTACAAGGTCATCTGTCCTTCCACACAAATAGTAATATCCGTTTCTATCTCTGTATCCTGTATCCCCAGTTTCAATCCAAGAAGCATCCTTGTTTTTTATGGACCACCTATTTTTTGTACATAGTTGTCCAATCTGTCCTTCTTTTAGTTGAATCCCATTTTGAATTGCCTCAAGTTGTCCGCCTTTAACTAATCGGCCAATCGTATAAGGCGAGTATTGCAAGTCTTTTGGCGTAGCAATTGTATTTAGACCACCTTCGGAAGTTCCATAGAGATTAAATAGAATAGGTCCGAGCTTGTTATTCACCTCTTTCACCAGCTTTGCATTCAACTGTGCTCCTCCAGAAGCAATACATTGTAGAGAGCTTAAATGATTAAGGTTACTCTGAAGCAATTTATGAATCATAAGAGGTACAACTGTCATTACCTCGACTTTATAGTTTCTAATGATTTGATTAGCCCTTTCTGCTTGAAAGTACTCTGAAATAACTACTTTATTCCCTAGAGCGATAAAAGTAAGCAAAATTGCGATACCATATCCATGGTAGAGAGGTGTTGCTATATATGCTGTATTATATTGCATTAGTCTTAACCGTTTTAATAGAGTTAAAAATGGATGTAAATAGTTGAGTAAAGAAGGCTCATGGATTGCTTGTTTAGGTGTTCCGGATGTCCCGCCTGTTAATAATACGAGCTTACCTTTTGAAGATCTTGGAAGCGTTATAGCATTTTTTCTGGTATCTTCCTGAACAGTATGGATAATGGAACTACTTTCAATGGCCAAGTGGAATAGTTGAAGCTCTTTTAATAGTAGAGTAGCCTCTTCATCATAGATGTATAAATCAAAATTATAGGCATCAACTAATTGCTTGAATTGAATGTAACTCATAGTTGGGTTCATCAAATAAACATTAGCTCCTAAACGGGACACTGCAAAAATAGAATGAACAAAATGTTGATGATTTTTGCATAGGATAGCAACATTTTTACCGGTGCTTAAATGCCATTTGTCCTTAAGGTAAACAGAAGCGGCCACACAATTTTTTGTTAATTGGCTATAGGTAATACTTTCTGTTTCTGTGACGATTGCAACCTGATTGCCAAATCTCTTTTCCGCAAGACGCACTAATACCATTAGGTTAATGCCTTCTTTATAAATAGTAATGATTAAACTATATAAGCCGCGAGGGGAGAGGAGTCCTATCTTCCATAATACTTGTAAAAAAGAAAATATCATTTGTTAAGCCCCCTTTTCTGCAAAATTTTAGGCAAGGCATATTCCCAGCCTCTTCGACCAACCAATGAAACCATTTGACCAAAGATTAGCCACCAAGGCTTAAATATCTTCCTTTTTGTATACGTGGATTTTGCTATAATTTTAGCAACATGTACAGGATTCATAGCGGGTGTATTTCGATAAGCAATGGTAGGTTCAATCATAGGAGTCCTAACTAGTGGTAGGTATACCGATGTAGTTAAAATACCCTTACCATTTAACTCGGGAGCCACGGAGCGGAACCATGTATCAAAGGCAGATTTTGAAGCTTGATAGGCTGCCCAAAAAGGTATAGGAAGTAGTAGGGCATTAACTGTAGACACATTAATAATATGACCATTATTCCTTTCTAATAAGGGTATAGTGGACAATAGCAGTTGAACGGGAGCAAAGTAATTAATGGCCATTGTTCTAGTGAAATCATGATACCGGTTTAGCGATTTGTCTATCGATCGATTAATGGACAATCCTGCATTGCTCACAATAATGTCTAGTCCATTAGGGAGCTGATGCAAAAAGGATAGTATTTTCTCCATATCTTTTTCTTCTCTCATATCTGCTGAAATAATACTTACCTTAGCTATGTATAATTCTATTTCTTCTTTTATGAGCAACAGCTCTTTTTCACGTCTTGCTACCAATACAAGGTGTAGGTTCATATTCTTCAAAACAAGGGCAAGCTCTCTACCAATTCCAGAGCTAGCCCCAGTAATAAGAACTGTTTTACCTTCCAACCGATCTTTTAGCTTTTTTTCATCCAAATGAATAGAAGGGAACAAGATTTTTTCTACGACAGAATAGTTCACCATTTTAGACAGCCCTTTATGATTAGAAAATTTAGTTATAAACATTTTAACACTTAGATAATTAATAAAATACAAAAATCCGAAAATTAAGAATCTAATTATTGGCATTTTATGTTTTAATATGATATTATTACCTCGAATTAGAGATATGTTGAACTGAGGTATTGTAATTCTAGAGTTTTAAATGGAAGAACCAGCTTAGTAGTTAAAATGTTTGTGCAATATAAATAAGAGTAAAGTAGGAGGAGAAGAAATGTTGAAAATAGGTATTATTTTAGGATCTACTCGTGAAGGTCGATTGAGCCCACAAGTAGGTAACTGGGTAAAAGAGATAGCAGATAAGCGTGGAGATGCTCAATATGAAATTATAGATATTGCTGAATTCAAGCTTCCATTATTAGGAGAAGCAGGTGGAGATGCTTCAGGCGCCGCAGAATGGTCTGCAAGAGTTGCAGATTGTGATGGATTCGTATTTATTGTCCAAGAATACAACCATTCTATTACCGGTGCATTAAAAAATGCCCTAGACTATCTACGCGTAGAATGGAACAACAAAGCAGCGGGAATCGTATCTTACGGATCAGTAGGGGGAGCGCGTGCAACTGAACACTTACGAGGAATTTTAGGAGAGCTGTTAGTAGCAGACGTTCGTGTACATCCAGCTCTATCATTATTTACCGACTTTGAAAACGGTACAGACTTCAAACCAGCTGCTGTTCAAACAGACTCAGTAAACCAAATGCTAGACCAAGTAATTCAATGGTCCACAGCCCTAAAAACCATTAGGTCCTAAGAAAAGCGTAAGCACCTATCCCTGTCCCGACAGGCAAATGGAAAAAAGCGAGGAGGCAGTTCCTCAGCCACCGGAGCTTTTCTCCATTTGACCCCGAGGGGCAAGGTGCTGAAGCTAGACACCAAGAAAAGCGTAAGCACCTATCCCTGCCCCGACAGGCAAATGGAAAAAAGCAAAAAATCGATTCTTCAAAAAAGAAGAATCGATTTTTTTAGTGTTACATAACAATGCATTTGTTAGGTTGTCGGTACTTCTTTTGTATGAGTGGACCGTTTTTTTTCTTCTGTCATGGAAAATCCAGTGAGTCCATAAAGAAAAGTAAAAAGTGGAGTGAGCATGGCTAAGAAACAAAATGGTAGGTAGGTTAATGTCGGTACCCCCAGTGTAGTGGCAGTGAAGACGCCACTTGCTGTCCAAGGCAGCAATGCACACCCCTGTGTTGCAGTATCTTCCATAGCTCTTGAAAGGTTTTCAGGACGCAAGTTAAACTTATCAAATAGTGGTTTCATGAATGTTCCTGTCATGACTCCAGCAAACGAAAAGCTTCCTCCGAGACCAAGTGTAAAGTAGGACATAATCATAGTTACAAAAACTAATAGACCTCTACTTTTGATCAGCCGGATGATAGAATCAATGATTGTTACGAGCAAACCCGAAACATTCAATAAGCCTCCTAAGCCAAGGGCAAATATAAAGATGGCAACCATAGGAAGCATACTTACTAATCCTCCTCGCTGAAGCAAGGAATCAATCGCTTCAATACCCGACTCTACAAAAAAACCATTATAAGCGACTCCCAATATATCTGTAATACCTATACCTTGATAAAAAATAGCGATAAGAGCACCTGCAACTCCTCCTAAAAAAACAGATATAATAGCTGGCTGTTTTGTAATGAGTAGTACAAAGAGAAAGAGGGCTGGAAGGATGGAGACTATTCCTAAATTAAAATTCGTGGATAAATATCTAGTTAAGCTACTAACTTCAGCGGAATTAACAGCTGATACCTCAGTATTTAAACCAATAAAGGTAAATATTATTGCGGTTAATAGGTAGGCCGGAACCGTTGTCCAAAGCATATGCTTTACATGTTTAAATACATCAATTCCAACTACGGCAGCAGCAAGATTTGTTGTATCGGATAAGGGAGATAGCTTGTCCCCAAAGTATGCTCCACTTACTATTGCTCCGGCTGTCATCGCTAGAGAAACATCTAAGCTTTGACCTACTCCAATCATAGCAATCCCTGCAGTTCCTAAGGTTGCCCATGAAGAGCCAGTAGCCATTGAAACTACAGAACAAAACAAAAGGGTAGTTACTAAGAAAAATTGGGGAGAAATAGACTGAATGCCATAATAGATCAAAGTAGGAACTGTGCCAGATGCAATCCACGTGCCTATTAATATTCCTACCCCCATTAATATAAGAGAGGGTTTAAGCGCTTTAAGCATGGAGGCGAACATTGCTTTCTCAATTTCCTCGTAAGAATAACCAAGACGCAAAACAAAGGGGATGAGAACTATGATTGCAGTGAATAGCATAATTTGAATAGGGGCCTTAAATAGTATTAATCCAATAGAGATAATGACAACCAATAGCATTAGGACAAATAGCGAGTACGGCAAAGAGGGCTTTTTTATTGTTTTTTCCATTCAATCTCTCCTTTTAATAATATTTTAGAGCTAGTATTAAAGATATTAATATTTAGTTATACTATTCAGAAAAAAATATATATTGATAATTAAATACCCAGTTTACAGGTATTATTAACATTTTTTTGCGAAATATTGTATAATTTTTTCTGTTGGAGCAATTAATTCAAAAACACCAATCTATTATTCATACATCAATCCATACTAAAATAAGCAAAAAAGGAAGTTGCCGTGGTGGCAACTCCTTATTTTTATGTGGGAAAATGTTTATTGTTAAACCTGATATAGAGATAGATAATACTTTTATATAGAAGAAAGCCCCGTCACAAAGTGACGAGGCTGACGTAATTATAAAGTGCTTCAATAATATGTTTACCTTTTGGTTGCTCGGAATCCTGCTGCTTCAGCTTCATCCTTGCTACAAAACATTTCTTCGGCAACTGTCATTTCATAATATTGCTGACCAGGTAGATGGTAAATTTTATCACCTTTCGAATTGATGTTGCCTTTTATTGTACAATCAGTATTGTCACTTTTCGTTTTCTCTTCTGTTGGAGTTTTTTTAATTTCTTTTCCTTCTTCCATAGCATCTTTGTCATAGCCCCTGTTTGTTACATAATTCTCGACAGACCATATCCCAATCGCTTGCTGTTGAGCTTTTTTCTGAACTGATTCAAACCAGTCTACATGTCTAGTGTTAGGTGCGTAAATATATGCTACGCGAGCAAGCCCTGCTTTTAACAATTCTTCTTGTACGCTCTTTCCATCAGGTGTATAAATGTAGGCAAGAAGTCGATTATATTTATCTCTGTAGGAGACATCAAACTCTAAAAAGACGGTCTCATGTCCCTTTAGTAATTGTTTTGTAAAATCCTTTGCTTCCAGTCCAAAAGGCTGTACTCCTAGCTCCGGATGGTTAGTTTCGGGAGTGTCTATCAATAAAAAACGTACGTTTTCATTTGCACCATTGTACTTTATTTTAATCGTATCCCCATCGATCACGCTTACTAATGGAAATTCTTCAAACTTAGATACGTCATGAGTATTTGACTTAACTTCGGATAATTCTTTCTGTGGAGCTTCCTCAGCTTCCTGCTCAGTGATTAGAGTTTCTTCTTCCACCACTAGCTGATCTATGCTGCATGCCCCTAATAGTACAGCTAAGGACAACATATACATAATCCATTTTTTCATTTTACTGACCTCTTTCTTTCAATCGGTCACTATCTTAACATACAAGTAAAAGGACATGAAAGAGAAATAGAAGAATTCAGTACGTAAGTTGTAGTTATTTTCCATTTTAATATTTTTATTTGCATTGAACGTTTTTATATAAATTAGCGTCTAACAGTTATAAAAGAGGGAGAACCAAAATGGAGCGCCTAGTTAAGAAAGAAATTGCAGTAGACGTTACTTTCTTACAGCTCATCGTGATGTTCTATAGTCTATATCTATTAGCTACAAGACGATCCAAATTGTTCAGAGAATGAGATGGGAATAATGTTAAATAGGTATCAGGTGGAGCAGGAAAATTAAATTTAAAATAGATACCATTTATATTGGTTATATGGGATAATTAGGAAAACGAAATCAGGAGGTAACATGGCACTTTTACTAGGATTATTATCTATGTTATTTGGTGCTCTTTTCATGTCTTTAACCATTGACACGCTAGGTGCCACAGGTAATTCGTTTCTGAAGATTTATGGGCTAGGTTTATTATCGCTAGGTGGACTGGTTCTTGGTTCAAGAAAAACAAAACGAGTAAAAAAGGCTATTAGCCCCAAACTGCATGGAATGGTTTTATGTGTATTAGGACTCATCGTGTTGATAAGCAGTTTTTACGTAGAGGAAATTGCTCTAGTATACTATGGATTTGCGCTTGGCATCTTCGGTCTTCTCCTTATGCTAACCAAAATGGAACAATTAACGTTAAACGTAAAACCGAATGCGATTTGTATATACATGATTACTTTTGGACTGGTGATGATGATCACCACCTTTTTGGGACACCCAAATGAAGATTTAAGGACCTTTGGATTCGTCCAGTTAATGATGGGATCTGTGTTTGCTGTAATTGACCGAGTCAAAGAAATAAAACCTCCTGCTAAGCAAATGTCTTCTAAAGCAAAATAATATATTTTTTCTTCAAATGAGGGTACTCTAAATGTGTGAGAAAAACTTATACATAAGGAGAGATTTGCATGCAAGCAATTACAGGGAAAACAGCATTAATCACTGGTGCAGGCCGAGGCATTGGTCGCGCAACAGCTATAGCCTTTGCTAAAGAAGGGATTAACCTAGGACTTTTAGGGAGAACAATCGAAAACTTAGAGGCAGTTGCAAGTGAGCTACAAACATATGGTGTTAAAGTTTCCATAGCTGCTGCTGATGTATCCAATATGGAATCAGTGAACACAGCAGTTGAAAAAATCCGTGGAGAGCTTGGTCCAATCGATATCTTGGTGAACAATGCAGGTATTTCTAAATTCGGTAAATTCCTTGAAGTAGATCCAGAGGACTGGGCTAAGATCATTCAAGTAAATGTGATGGGCGTGTACTATGTAACTAGAGCAGTATTACCAGACATGATTGAGAAAAATGCAGGGGACATTATTAATATCTCTTCAACTGCAGGTCAAAAGGGAGCTCCAGTTACAAGTGCCTATAGTGCATCCAAAGCTGCGGTAATCGCACTTAGTGAATCTCTAATGCTAGAAGTAAGAAAGCAAAATATCCGTGTGGTTACTTTAACACCAAGTACTATTGCTACGGACATGGCAATCGAATTAAACCTGACAGACGGAAATCCGGAAAAAGTAATGCAACCAGAAGACATCGCTGACTTCATGGTAGCTCAACTTAAGATGAACCCAAGAATTCTGCTTAAATCTGCAGGATTGTGGTCAACTAATCCATAAAAATATAGGAAATGGCCGCGATGAAAATCGTGGCCTCTTTTTATTTGTAGGAACATGACATATAAGGATGACGACAATACAAATAGCTTCCTCTAACCTTCCGCTAGTTTACTGCCAGCCAGTCAAAAATAACGACAATCACACTCCAACTTACACCAATTCCTCTAGCCGAAGCCCTGAATCTCTTTACCATCTAAAAAAACTTATTTTGATTGGAATATTCTAATGTTATGGAGCATATATATAAATAAGTTTGTGTTTAAAAGGGAGGAGAGTTAGGAAACAGATTATGTTCAAGCAACCTATTCCATAGATAAGTTAATAGACAAGCATATAAAAAAATATAGATCAAAATATGAGAGAACAAATGGGGGACTATCTAGGTGAAATTAAATAAGCTTGGAATTATTTTGACTTCGTCAGCATTAACAGTTGGGTTATTTTCTACTACCGCAAGTGCTGCTCCAAATGCCATGAATCAATCAAGTAAACCAGTAGTACAGTTAGCTTCTTCACAGGTTGTATATACAAAGGATGACTTAATTAAAAAGTTTCGCTCGTATTTTCCAAAGCAATTCGAAACGTTAAAAAACAGTGACTTTCAAATGAGTAGCGGTAACTATTATTTACCGGGAGATGAGACTTCCCGATATAGTCTTAGCTTCACCCAGACAATTGAGGGGCAACGTGCTTATGGAAGCGTTGGATTTGTTGGAGATAATCTAGAAATTGAGCATTTTTCATATTCTCCACCAGTCGGTTCAGATTCCTTATTTCCTGCAAAGGTTTCTAAGGATGAGGCAAGAAAATTGGCTGAAGACTTCGTGAAAGGGTTGTTAAAGGAGGATTCCTACAAACTCGAAAGCGATAATCCTTATTATTACTATCCAACCCGTATCTTAACAGAGCCAATTAACTACTCTTTTTCATTCACGAAAACCAAAAATGATATTTCTATTTCTGATAACCGTGTAGACGTGAATATTCTCGGTAACGGTCAAATCACTAGCTTCTATAAGTATCCATCTTCGCAGACCAAAAACACTTTTGACGAAGTAAAGAATATCAAATCGGAAAAAGACATATTAAATAAGTTAAAAGAAAATATAGGTGTAGAGCTTCAATATCAAGTAAATGTAGACTTTCAATCCGGTGAGCGGACGGTGAAGCTGATTTACCAACCAACCGGTAATTTTATTGGAATCAATGCAGCTTCAGGGAAGTGGTTAACAGCAAACGGATATACAGATCAATTTCCATCCAAGGCAAAGGTTAAAAAGATTGTTGATAAGCCACTGCCTGCAAAGCAAAAAGGAATTACTATGGAGCAAGCAAAAAAAGCTGCAGAAAAGCTGCTGGTGAATAAATCTGACAAGCTTAAGCTGAGCATTCAATCTATTGACGAGATTGAAAATTACAATGGTCAAACGGTTTACAGTATCCAGTATATGTACAACCACAAAAACGGAGGTAGCGGTGCTAGTATAGAGATTAACAAGGCTACTGGGGAAGTAATTCAATATCATAATATGATTGGTTATTTAATGGATGAGCTTGGTGAAAAATCGAAAGTTGCAAAGCCTATCTCACAAAAAGATGCCCTAGCGAAAGCGACAAGCTTTATTAAGGAATGGATTCCTTCTTACTTACACAACTTTAGTATGCCGGTTGATGAACCTTACTATGAGGAAAGTATAGGGGTATATAACTTTACCTTCCCTCGTGTAGTAAATGGGATTCTAGTGAGTGGGGACGGCATTAATGTAGGGATTGCTGCAGACGGTACACTAAGTAGCTTATATGTAATGGAACAAAAGGTGGATGAGTGGCCATCTGTAAAGAATATCATTTCGGAAAAAGAAGCTAAGACACTCTTAAGTAATTCATTAAAAGTGAAGCTTAACTATACAAAGCAAATGCAAAAGAAAGATAATAAACACTATGATTTACTATATGTGCCAGTATACAATGACACCCTGTACAGTACACTTGATGCGACAACCGGTAAATGGAGTAGTCTGTATGGAGAGCAAAGCTCTGTGGTCGTTTCTCATCCAACTGCAGAAGAAGAGCTTAATTATTTAATAAGTACGAAGATTTTAGACGTGAAGGATGCTAAAGCATTTAACGGAGATGCGGCCATTTCAAAGGGTGAGGCTCTTAAAATACTTATGAATTCCTTAACTTATTTTTATGAAGGTAGATACTATTACGGCAACGAAACGGTAGAGCAAACGTTTGATAATATAGACCCTAAACATCCATTGTTCCAAGTAGTTGAGCATGCCGTAGGTGCAGAAATTATTAAAGCTGAGGGTAAAAAGTTTGATATAGACTCACCGGTAACAAGAGAAGAGCTTGCTACATGGTACATCCGTGTATTGGGATTAGAGCATGCGGCGAAGCATTATGACATATATAAAGTGAATTTTGAAGACACTAATAAAATTAAATCAGACTACATTGGATATGTCGCCTTAGCAAATAAGTATGGATTATTTGCCACTGAAAAAAATCAATTTAAACCTCAGCAGGAAGTTACTTATGCAGAAATGTCTGTTTCTACTATTAAACTAGCCCATGAAATAGCTAATAAGGGAAGATACAATAATTATTAATTATTAAGCTAGTAGCCCTCGTTGAAGCGAGGGCTTTTCTATTTCTATAAATTTCTTCGTGGGGTGTGAAATGGCAAACAGATGGATCACTTTTGATTTAGATGGGACGATTATGCAAAATCCTTTTATTGATTATGTATTTCCTGAAATACATAATGCCATTTATAAGGAAAATAAGAACTTAACAAATTGTGTAGAATCATTTGTTGCTGAGCATAGGAATCGTCTAAGCCAAAAACAATACGTGGAGGCATATGATTGGGAAGAAATCATTGCTTCCTACATTCAGTTACATGAATTAAACCTTCTGATTAGTGTGGAAGAGATAGTCAAAAAACACTGTGTTCCAGGTGCCATCTATCTTTTAGAAGAAGGAGTTATAGAAGTACTGCAGGAGCTAAAGCGAAGAGGCTATTCTCTTGCGGTCATAACAAATGGCTACTCTAAATTCCAGATGCCAGTAATGGAGGCTTTAGGAATGACTCCGTATTTTGAGAAAATAATTACACCTGACATGATCGGCTATGCGAAGCCGGATGAGCGAGTATTTATGGAGTTAGGCGATGTTGTAGCCCATATAGGAGATCGAATTGATCACGATATCATACCTGCAAATACTTGGGGAGCTAAGGCAATCTGGATTAATAGAAACTTACCGGAGCATTTAAAGTCTATCAAGCTAGAATTAAGAGCTCAAGATGAAGGGGTCGTGGCTATTCTTCTAGCTAAACTGAATAGAGAATCACAGGGTAATTTAAGAGCTATACCAAGCGAAGCTATACCTTGTTCTGTAATTTATAGATTGAAGGAGCTATTGGATATTTTTTTGTAACTTCACTTGCACTTACTTACAAAGGTTGGTAATTTAAGTAATATCAAAGTTAAAGTAGGGAGTAAGAGCGATGGAGCAGTTCATGGTACCAATTCAATATAATATATTAAAGGAACAAGCCAAAAAATTAGTCAAAGGTCTCGGTGTTACTAGGGATAGATCCGTTATAAAAGCATTAAAAGAGCTTGTTCAGGAAAAAAGTGCTGAGGTTTTTAAAGGTTTAAATGTGGAACAGCAAATGTTAATCGATAGATTATTGGAACTAGAAAATAAAGAGCAACTCGAAATGTATTTAGCAGAAGTGAAGAACTATGTTATTCCTTTTCCAGAGATTACAGGACAAACAATTAAAAAGTTTTTCCCAAAAGATAAAAAACTAAAGGCACCTAAGCAAACCGTTGAAGAAAGAAGTAGCACAGTATATTTTTGTATAACTGATATAGGTACTAGCCGTAAGTATATAATCTATGAAAAAGCTGGTGAACTTTTTGGAAGACGAGGGACATACGACAACCAAGTGAAAAAGGGAATTTGTGCTATCTGTAACCATTTGGAAGAAGTAACTTTGTTTATGATGAATTCCAAAAAAGGCAGTGAGGGAACATTCACGAAGCAAGGAAATACAATCTGCATGGATAGTATAAAGTGCAATGAAAATATAACAGATTCAACTAAGCTAACTGATTTTTTGGCTATATAAAAATGATAAGTGCTCATGGATAGAAGCAAATCTATCCATGAGCTTTTTTATTTGTTGCGATAGAGTTGAGTCAAAATAACTCGTTAAAGGAGCTAGCATTAATTTTTTCCCTGCTCCTTTTTTATGTTCTTTAATGTGGGACTAGACAATATATATGGTGTATAGGGATATGTAAGCGTGTTAAAAGACGTATAAAGGGGACCAAAAGTATGCTTTCTAAATTCTTCTCTAAGCAAAAGCTCAATGTCT
>JBEMAY010000011.1:0-38711 GCA_040274765.1 Psychrobacillus sp. | reverse complement strand
TCCTTAGATGAAGTTCCGGATCCGGTATTTAGCGAGAGAATGTTGGGAGAGGGTATTTCTATTATGCCAGATACCGGAAATGTATTCGCCCCGTGTGATGGTTTGGTTATTCATCTTGCTACCACAAAGCATGCTATAGGTCTTCGGGCAGAAGATGGGACAGAGATTCTTATTCACATCGGCTTAGATACTGTTTCATTGGGTGGACAAGGTTTTACTGCTTGTGTAGAGCAAGGCGAAAAAGTAACAAAGGGACAAATGCTAATCCAGGTGGATTGGGATTTTTTACGGGAAAAAACGATTAACTTGGTGACCCCTGTTGTAGTGACTAATAGTACAGAGAAGAAAATTTCTTTATTGGGTACTCAACAAGCTGAAGAGGGGAAGACGATTCTAATGACGGTTTCTTCGAAATAAAACAAATAGAGGTGAAAACAGTATAACAAGGTGTGAAATTAGTTAAGCCATCAGTATATGTAATCCCATGAATCTATTAAGAGAATAGGAGATGAAATCAATGAATAGTTATATTCAAAGGCTTGGTCGTTCATTAATGCTACCAGTTGCAGTACTACCTGCTGCAGCAATTTTGCTGGGAGTGGGCTATTGGCTTGACCCTACAGGCTGGGGAACTGACAATGCAGTCGCTGCTTTTCTTATTAAAGCAGGTGGGGCAATATTAGATAATCTCGCAGTCCTTTTTGCGATTGGTGTAGCACTTGGACTTTCAAAGGAAAGGGATGGTGCAGCTGCACTTAGTGGTTTGGTTGCATTTTTGGTCGTAACGACTATGCTTTCTCCAGCTACTGTTTCCTTGCTTCAAGGAATTGATGTAGGAGAGGCAGACGCAGCATTTGGAAAAGTAAATAATGCCTTTATCGGAATTCTTTCAGGTATGATAGCGGCCGCTATGTTTAATCGCTTCAGTCATGTAAAACTACCTGATTTCCTTGCTTTTTTCAGTGGAAAACGAATGGTGCCAATTATCACTTCTTTTGTGATGATAGCTGTTTCAGCTGTGTTATTTTTCATTTGGCCCATTTTTTATGGAGGATTGGTTTCTTTCGGAGAAACAATCAGCGGACTAGGAGCGGCAGGAGCGGGACTTTATGGATTTTTCAACCGTCTTTTAATCCCAACAGGTCTACATCATGCGTTAAATGCAGTTTTTTGGTTTGACACAGTTGGGATAAATGACATCAGTAACTTCTGGTCGAGCACGGGAGAAAAAGGTATAACAGGCATGTATCAAGCAGGATTCTTCCCGATTATGATGTTTGGTTTACCTGCAGCAGCATTAGCTATGTATCATACAGCAAACACGAAGCGTAAAAAACAAGCCGCATCCTTAATGCTTGCAGCGGGATTTGCCTCATTCTTCACAGGAGTAACAGAGCCTCTTGAGTTTGCCTTTATGTTCTTGGCACCTGCTTTATATGTGGTTCATGCTACTCTTACAGGCCTTTCATTATTTATCGCAGCGTCCTTTCAATGGACCGCAGGATTTGGCTTCAGCGCAGGTTTTATAGATTATTTCTTAAGCCTGAGTATTCCAATCGCCAACCAGCCTTATATGTTAATCGTTCAAGGATTAGTTTTTGCAGTTATTTATTATTTCTTATTCCGTTTCCTAATCATAAAGTTCAACTTAAAAACGCCTGGAAGAGAAGACGATGATGAGGTAAAAACAGAGGTTACCTCTTCTGACAATAAGTTTGCAGTAATGGCAGCAACTATTTTTGCTGGACTAGGTGGCACAAAAAATGTAACGTCTGCAGAGCATTGTGCCACTCGTTTACGTGTAGAAGTTAAAAACATGGATCTAGTCGACCAAATGAAAATCAAATCGTCTGGCATTCATGGCATTAATGTAGTAGGACCTAAAAGTATTCAAGTCATTGTTGGAACAAACGTTCAATTTGTTGCGGATGAGGTAGACAAACTGAGAAAGTAGAAAATCTTAGAGCCTAAAATATATGGTAAAATAACTAACCAAAGAGAGGCCGACTATAAAGAGGAGTCTGCCTTTTTTCTAATAAGCCTATAAGAGAGAAACGATGGAGAAACATTATAAAGTTACTGCAATGGATGGTATACATGCGTGGCCAGCAGCTATACTAGTTTCCCCGATAAAACCATTCGTTGCGGCAGTTGGGTTAAAGTATAAAGATCAATCTGTAAACTTAAGATCCATACTTTCTGTTATGACTCTTTGCGTTCTCGTAACCTCGATTATCACTCTGGTTGCCTGAGGGCTGTGATTCAAAAGAGCTGTTGGATAAACTAGCAGAAGTGGTAATCACCCAAGGAATTGGTAGGGAAGCATGCGAGAACTAGAGGTAATGGGTGCTTTAGTGGTTTGGCTATCGCAAGTTAGTTTCATCAGATGATATAAAAAGGTTTTATCTGTATGAACAAAAGGTATTAGAAGATAAAGAAGACCTCTTAATGAGTTACCTATCTGTACCTAGCATTACACTAGTTGGACATAGGTTCACATTGTATAGAACCTATATTGGAGAAGGTATCAGCTTATTTCGTACAAACCGAATAAGCTGTCCACTGAGGAAAAGTAATTTTTCATGTCTACCAAAAAGTACTTTCGAAACGGAGAAATACGCCAACAGTTGTCCGAACGATGGATATTGGAGGAGACAAGGAGGCATTATATTTACCTAATGAACCCATTTCTTGGGTATCGAGCAGTCCGCCGCAGTCTAGATAGGCAGTATATCTTTCGAATACAGTAACAAGCACTATATTTAAAGCTAGTATGTATAAAAAGTTCAAATTTACGTGCAAGATCTAAAATTATTTAATTGTATAAAGAAGAATTAAGTGAGCACACAAAACACATATTAACGTTGGCAACTAGCAAAGAAATATTAGAGTAGTTAAAAAACATCAGCTGTAATCTTACTTCTTTTCTTTTACTACTAAATATGTAATGATGAATATCAAGTAAAAGAAAAAGGTACTTGAACGAGAATTATGTTAGGAGGAGTTTAACATGGAAGAAAATACAGGTAAAGTAGAAATAGGCGACGTTTTTACCGTAATAGATGAAAATGACCAAGAGCAGGATATTGAGGTATTAGGTTTACTAGAAATTGAAGGAGATACCTATGCTGCAGTTGGCTTTGCGGATGAAATCCAAAAAGTAACAGAGGAAGACTTCGATGTATTCTTTCTACGTATAGAGGGCGAAGATGAACTAGCTAATATTGAAAGTGATGAAGAATTTGAAAAAGTTTCAGCTGCATTTATGGCAGCAGAAGCTGAATAAAAAAAGTTGCCCCCCACATAATTCGTGGGGGGCTATTTTTATTCATGTATAAATAAATGATGAACGGAGATGATAATTAGGTGAAGAAAGGGTGATCCATTTTGGAAGATTACAAATTTGCAGAGTTAGATAGCGAGCAATTATTGGAATTACATGAGTTAGAAGAAAAACTAGGTGTAACATTAATCGCCTATAATGCTTACTTTAATGATTCAAATATCAACACAGATCATTCTGCGACCATTTAAATAGGGGAAACAAAAATGGCAATCTCTAAATAGACGGTTGTCATTTTTATGTTAAGTCATCATCCATCGATTACGCGCATGGTTGTGAGTATGTTATCTGTCTCTTTTATCTCGCTAAAATTGCTGTCTGTTGCTATTAAGGATAGGGAAAACTTACTTATTTCATCCAAACATCTCTATTTATCAAATTGTCGCTCATAAAAATTAACCAACCACTTTAACACAACTGTATTTATAAAGGAGCAATCCCTTTTAGGGTATTGCTCCTTTCTCTAGGTTTTGTAAAAAATAGAATCTCTTTTTAAGACTAAGTTAACCTTTGCAGAATGATAGATGCATTTACGTTTGTTTCATTACCGCCATCTTCAATTGATAGGAAGATTGCAAGATCAGAGCCGTGGTTTCTTAATGTAATAACATCTCCAGCATTTAAGAATACGATCGCCTGACCATTGTTTTGTTGAGTACCAGCACGTGTCCCGTAAAGAGTTTCCGGTAGTGGAGTTCCGTTAACGAATATTGCAAATTGGTTATTTTCGATTCCTGTAACAGAATAGGTAATTAGATAATATCCTGAATTACCGATAGTGATAGTAGCTGTGCCAGGAGTATGGGTAATATCACCAACTATTGGTCCATTGGTATCAAAAGTTACGGATTCGCCTACAGGCACTGTTTGTGTAGATCTGTTAAAGACATGAGCAAATTCTGTAACAGCTGGTGCCCCCGTAGCGCCGGTAGCCCCCGTAGCGCCAGTAGCGCCCGTAGCCCCAGTAACACCCGTAGCGCCAGTAGCGCCGGTAGCGCCGGTAGCGCCGGTAGCTCCCGTAGCCCCCGTAGCGCCGGTAGCACCAGTTACACCGGTAGCGCCAGTAGCGCCGGTAGCCCCAGTAGCTCCGGTAGCGCCGGTAGCGCCGGTAACACCCGTAGCGCCAGTAGCGCCGGTAGCCCCAGTAACGCCGGTAGCTCCCGTAGCCCCCGTAGCCCCAGTTACACCGGTAGCGCCAGTAGCGCCAGTAGCGCCAGTAGCCCCAGTAGCGCCGGTAGCCCCAGTAGCGCCGGTAGCGCCGGTAGCGCCAGTAGCCCCAGTAACACCGGTAGCGCCAGTAGCCCCGGTAGTGCCGGTAGCGCCGGTAGCGCCGGTAACACCCGTAGCGCCGGTAACCCCGGTAGCGCCGGTAGCGCCGGTAGCGCCGGTAGCCCCAGTAACACCAGTAGCTCCGGTAGCCCCGGTAACACCAGTAGCGCCGGTAACGCCGGTAGCCCCAGTGGCTCCGGTAGCGCCGGTAGCACCAGTACGTCCGGTAGCCCCGGTAGCTCCGGTAGCCCCAGTAGAGCCGGTAGCGCCCGTAGCACCAGTACGTCCGGTAGCCCCGGTAGCCCCGGTAGCGCCGGTAGCACCAGTACGTCCGGTAGCTCCGGTAGCCCCAGTAGAGCCGGTAGCGCCAGTTACACCAGTAGCCCCAGTAGGTCCAGCCGGGCCTCCAGCAGGTCCAGTAGGCCCAGTTGGACCTGTAGGACAGTTTCTACATTTATTACAATCATCTTTTCTGCTAAAGTAATTATTAATATCCATTTTTTCACCTCCTTTCTGTAACATCCTATTCGTTGAAAGTAGGATGGAGGAGGTCAAAGGACTACTTGTCTAAATAAATTTCAAAAAAAGCCCCTTATTTTAGATATAAGGGGCTTAAAATAGGTATTTTGTTTATTTGAAAGCTTCTATTCTTCTTTTAAACTATCTCTAAAAAGCTGTTCGAAATATTTTTTATTACCTAATATTCGTTCATCTGTTGGTCTATATTTTCTTGCTTGCTCATTGTGAGAGTAGGCAATTCTATGTTCTTGCATTCGATCATAAAGGACACAAAGCTGCAGATGAGGTAACCAGGTAGAGAAATTAGTATTTTGGAAACTAAGTGTTTCATTATTTGTATAGTTAAGCGCTTGCTTATACCAATAGATAGCTTCTATATTTTTATTTTGTTCCATAAAATAATACCCAATCCTGCAACAGGCCTCCGGTCTTGGCACATCATAGGTAAGGGTTCTCAATGTTGATATTAAAGTTAGATGATTGTCTCCTATTGCGTAGTAGCAGTCGGCAAGTTTAAAGCATGCTGTTATATTATCTTCAATCCATCCTTTATTTGTTTCTAAAAATAATTCGTAATACATGATAGCTTCCTTATATTTAGAGTGATCCATTAATTCGTTTGCAAAATAAAAGGTATCACGTGGAGATAATTCTTTACCTTCATCTATCATTTTTTGGTAAATGTTAATATTCCTATTGGAGTCATGAGACAATGGTAAGTGACTAACTGCGACATCACTATCAAGAAGATTTCCATAAACGGATAAATATTCGTGCACCTGACCTATCCATTTAAATTGCTTTTTTCTATTAACAAGCCGATATCTTCGTAATAGATAGGTTACATTACCAAGTTCATCAAAGGCTAAATGGTACTTCATCGATATTGCATCATAGGAATGGTCAAGGGAATTTTTAAGTTCTTTAAGTTTTTCTTGATCATCTTCTGTAAAAACATCATCGGCATCTAGCCACAATATATATTCCTTAGTTGCCTGGTCAAATGAATAATTTCTAGCCGCTGCAAAATCATCTATCCACTTAAAATCAAAAATGCGATCTGTATATTGTTTTACGATTTTTTTTGTTTGGTCAGTTGAACCGGTATCCACTATATTAATCTCATCTACTATGTCTTTAACTGAAGCGAGGCACCTCCCAATAACTTCTTCTTCATTTTTTACAATCATACATAGACTGATCGTAATCAAATTTATTTCCCCCCTTATTCTTTATATTTATATGTAAAGTAGAAGTCCCCGGTTCTTTGTTATCGCATGGATGTCTCCAATCGTTTTTGTTATAATAAAAAGAAAATTCAGTTAAGGGATGGCGTTTATATGAAAAATAACATTGAATTCGCTAGAAAGCTTGATAAAGAGGATGATTTAAATCAATATCGTCAAGAGTTCTATATCCCAATGAACACTATTTATATGGACGGTAACTCATTAGGTCTTTTATCTAAAAGAGCGGAGGCAGCTGTCTTAAATTTGTTGGATTCCTGGAAAAAGCATGGAATCGATGGATGGATGAAAGGTGATCATCAATGGTTTTATCTTTCAGAGAACTTAGGAGAGCTGTGTGCCCCATTAATAGGTGCATTGCCCGAGGAGGTAATTATTACTGGGTCCACAACCTCTAACCTACATCAATTAGTTGCTACCTTTTATCAACCACATGGTAAGAAAACAAAAATTTTAGTAGATGAATTAAACTTCCCCTCCGATTTGTATGCGGTCAGTAGCCAGCTTTCTTTACACGGTAAATCTCCAGAAGAGCATCTCGTAATAGTGAAAGGGAGGGAAGGACTTTTAATTGAGGAAGATATTATAGAAGCTATGACGGAAGAAGTAGCAATGATTGTATTACCGAGTGTTCTATATCGGAGCGGACAAATTTTGAATATAAAACAACTAACGGACGAAGCACATAAAAGAGGTATATTAATTGGCTTTGACCTTTGTCACTCCATTGGTGCTATTCCTCATTCCTTACATGAATGGGGAGTAGATTTTGCTTTTTGGTGTACATATAAGCATTTAAATGGGGGACCAGGTGCTGTAGGAGGTTTATATGTAAACGAGAAGCATTTTGGGACGAAGCCTGGGCTTGCTGGTTGGTTTGGGTCACATAAAGAGAAGCAATTTGATTTAGAAATATTCATGACACCTGCTGAACAAGTAAGTTCTTTTCAAATAGGAACGCCTCATATATTAAGTGCTGCGCCTTTGTTAGGGTCACTAGACATGTTTGAAGAGGTCGGTATACAAAGAATCCGAAGAAAATCAGAGCAGCTAACAGAATTCATGCGTTGTTTAATAGACGAAGAGCTAAGTGACTTTGGTTTTACAATCATGACACCAAGTGAAAAGGAAAAGAGAGGCGGGCACTTGTTTCTTAAGCATAAGGAGGCAGCAAGAATTTGCAAAGCATTAAAAGAGAGAAGAATCATTCCAGATTTTCGTGCACCCAATGGAATACGCTTAGCTCCTGTCGCTCTATACAACACATTTGAAGAGGTATATAAAACTATAAATATACTAAAAGAAATTATGGCAAATAAAGAATATTCCCGATTTGAAAATGAAAGAGAAGTAATAGCCTAGAAAGGGGAAACGTGTTTGTCTAATAACAATGAGATAGATTCTAATGAAAAAGGAATTCATACAAATTTTGAACAAGACATGACATATGGGGATTACCTTAAGCTTGAGACTATTTTATCTAGTCAAAATATGTTGTCGACTCACCACGATGAGCTGCTATTTATAATTATTCATCAGGTAAATGAATTATGGATGAAGCTTATCCTACACGAATTAACTAGTGCGATTCAAGCGATTCAAGAGGATAATCTACAAAGCGCCTTTAAAATGTTAGCGAGAGTCACAAAAATACAATCACAACTTATTCAAGCATGGGATGTATTGTCTACTCTAACCCCTGCAGAGTATTTGGAATTCCGAGATCACTTAGGAAAATCATCTGGTTTTCAGTCTTATCAGTATCGTAAAATTGAATTTGCTTTGGGGTACAAAACAGCCCATATCTTAAAGATATATGAAAAAGAAATAAAATTACATCAGGAATTGAATCTAGCCTACCAATCCCCAAGTATTTATGATGTGTCCATTGGAGCGTTGTCTAGAAGAGGATTTCCTATTAATCCCGATTTACTACAAAGGGATTATTCCATCACATACTCAGGAGACACTAGTGTCGCTGATGCCTGGAAAAAAGTATATCAAAATGTGGAACAGTATTGGGAGCTCTATCAATTGGCAGAAAAACTAATAGACATTGAGGATTGGTTACAGCAATGGAGATTTCGGCATATGAAAACTGTAGAGCGTATTATTGGTTTTAAAGTGGGTACAGGGGGTTCCTCCGGAGTAAACTATTTACGGAAAGTATTAGATCATCGCTTTTTTCCTGAGTTATGGGATTTACGAACTAATCTATAGAGGTGAAGGAATATGACTAAAAGATGGATTGATATTACACAGCCCCTTACAAACGAGATAGCCACTTGGCCAGGAGATTTGCCCTTTAACTTTAAGGTTGCACATACGAAGGAGCAAACAGGCTCAGTCAACATTGGGCAAATAACAGCTAGTGTGCATACTGGAACTCATGCAGACGCACCCTTTCATTTCAATAGTAGCGCAGATACAATCGATCAGTTGGATGTGAATAATTATATCGGAAATGCAAAGGTCATCGATGTAACTGGGATGGATTTGATTGGGCGAGAGGAGCTAGAGACCTTTAATCTAGAGGGAGTAAAACGTCTGTTATTGAAAACGAAAAAAGTGACGAATGTACAACAGTTTCCTAATAGCATTCCTTTGTTGAGAAGGAATATAGGTGAATTTTTACAAGAAAAAGGTATCTTTTTATTGGGTCTAGATATTCCTTCTGTGGATGATATAACAAGTAAGGAGCTTCCGATACATCATACGCTGTATCAGCACGGGGTTTCTATTGTTGAAAACCTGTATTTGCAGGATGTTTCTGCTGGAGAGTATGAGATGATAGCACTTCCATTAAAAATTATAGGTGCAGATGGAAGTCCTGTTAGAGCCGTCTTAAGAGCTCTCTAATTTAAAAAGGAAAATAGCAGAAAAAATAAAAATGACCCTACTGTGTAAGATTAATTTTGACAATCTTGTAAACGTTCCTTCAAAATCCTCTAGAGAGTGAGAGAAATCATACTATATCCTTTCATACATGTTTATACTTAAGATAATATGGATGTATGAAGCACAGGAGGAGTGATTACTTTGAAAAGGATAGTTGTCGTTGGTGGGGGAATAACAGGACTTTCCGTCATGCATTATTTGCACCAGCTTAAAAAGGAGAAATCCTTAGATATTGAATTGACCTTAATCGAGTCAAATGAATACTTAGGTGGGAAAATCCATTCCGTACATAAGGATGATTTTATCATGGAAGTTGGAGCAGATTCCATTGTTGCACGACATGAATCTGTATTGCCGCTAGTAAAGGAGCTCGGCCTAGAGGACGAGTTGGTTTATAATGCAACAGGTATATCCTATCTGTATACGAACAACGAATTACATGCCATACCGGCCGATTCTGTTTTTGGCATACCTACAAGTGTGGAATCACTTGAAAGTAGTACGCTTATTTCAGATGAAGGAAAAGAGGAAGCTTTAAAGGATTTTGATATGCCAAACGAAGGGTTTACTAAGGACAGCTCAATTGGTTCTTTTTTAAAGCATTTCTTAGGGGAAGAGCTTGTTGAGAAACAAGTGGCTCCTGTACTATCTGGTGTATATTCTGGTGATTTGGATAAGCTGACGATGGAGACAACATTGCCTTACTTGGTCGATTATAAAAACCAATATGGAAGTATTATTAAAGGTCTCGAGGCCAATAAAGAACAATTCCAAAAGTCTGCTAATAAGAAATTTATATCCTTTAAAAATGGTTTATCTACATTAATTGATAAGATGGAAAAGGAATTGATAGATTCAACTATTATGAAGGGTGTTTATGTTTCTACAGTGGAGAAAAAGGATAGTGTGTATAGTGTTTCTCTTTCGGACGGTCAAACAATGGAAAGTGATTTTGTCGTCCTAGCAACGCCTCATGATGTTGCGCAAAGCGTATTAAAACATAGTAAGTTAGATGCTGACTTTAGTAAACTTAAAAATTCATCACTGATCAGTATTTATCTGGGCTTTGATATTCCAGATAAGCAATTACCAGCAGAAGGCACGGGTTATATCGTATCGGAAAACTCAGATGTGAAATGTAATGCATGCACATGGACGAGTCGTAAATGGACACATACCTCAAAAAACAGTGCTCTATTAGTTCGTATGTTCTATAAAAGCACTAATCCAGAATTTTCAAGGATGAAGCATATGAGTGAGGATGAGTTAATAGAGGTTGCTATGAAGGATATAAGAAATAGTCTTAAGCTAGATGGCGTACCTCAGGTTGTGGAGGTCACTAAATGGAATGATAAGATGCCTAATTACCATCTAAAGCATGCAGAAGCGATTAAATCACTTGAACAAAAAATGCTTAGTCTCTTCCCGAATGTGATCCTGTCTGGCTGCTCGTATTATGGAGTAGGAATTGGACCTTGTATTAAAAACGGAAAGGAAACAGCTGAACAAATTATAGAAAATATAATAGGATGAACGATTTACTAAAGGGCATTTTGCAGTAGAAATTCTGCGAGATGTCCTTTTATCGTTTTGACGGGTGTAACTAAGAAAGCAAAGATATCATACATATAGAAATGTGAGAGGGTATTTATAATAAATAGTAAGGAGCACACAAGATGCCTACAAGTTGGTACCAAGCAATTCCGGAAATAGTTAATTTAGTAGTAGTGGATGGTCCAAGGTCCATCCTAGATATAGGTGTTGGGTTTGGTAAATATGGATTATTGCTAAGAGAAGTCTTTGATATCCCCTACGAAAGATATGAGAAGGACTCATGGCATCTTCAGTTAGATGGGATAGAAGGCTATGAAGGATATAATAACCCTGTCCATGATTATGTATATAACAATATTTATTATGGAAATATTTTTGAAGTGCTACCTACTTTAAAGAAGAAGTATGACACACTATTACTAATCGATGTTTTAGAACACTTCGATAAAAAGGATGGGTTACGATTAATAGATGAGCTGTTAAGGATCACCAATAAATCTCTTATAATATCGACCCCACTTTATCCAGCTGAACAGGGAGAATACTTAGGGAATGATTTAGAAACCCATAAAAGTCGGTGGAATATTATTGATTTTATTGATTATGATTTTAGATATAGTGAGATACAGATTCATGATAATGGAGCAAGCTTGTTTAAAATATATCCAACACCGAAAAAAAAATCCTCTTCTCCAAAAAACCATTTGAACATCGGATATCTTTTACCACATCAGGGTCTTACCGGAGGAGTTAAAATGCTATTGTCACAAATGGAAATGCTTCGCAACAAAGGGCATCATATATCAGCATTTCTACGAGGAGTAGAGGGGCAAGGGCGGGTAATACCATCGTGGTCAAACGTCGAGGTAGATAGAGAGGTAATTATACCGTATGGCGCTCCTATAAATGACTATGTAGAGGAATGTGATGTAGTGGTTGTAGGCTGGGTTTATCAAATGGCGGAGCTAAAGGATATAACCCCGGCAGTTTTTTATTGGGAACAAGGTCATGAATGGTTATTCGGTGACATACCGCCTGCTAACTATGAAGAAATAAGAGGGACTTTAAAAAACTGTTATAAGACTGGAATGCCTGTTGCAAGTGTGTCAGCCTGTATTGCTCAAATTTTAAAGACGAAATATAATTTGGACTCCGAAGTAATTCCTAATGGGATTGACACCGAATTTTATAAACCTATAGAAAAACTAGAGGATAAAGAAATACCTACGATTTTGCTAGTAGGTAATCCAAGCCACCGTTTTAAAGCATTTGGGGATGCGATGAAGACGCTGAATTTATTGTGGAACAGAGACTATAAGTTTAATGTGAAGTGGGTCTGCCAATCGCCTCCTGGTTATACTACGAATTTTCCACTGGAGTTGATCGTTCATCCTCCCCAAGAAGTGTTAGTGCAAAGTTATCAAGAAGCAGATCTCTTTTTATTTACCTCTCTTTACGAAGGGTTTGGAATGCCTCCTTTGGAAGCAATGGCCTGTGGTTTGCCTGTTGTAACAACAGATTGTGGAGGGACAAGGGAGTTCGCGATAGATGGATATAATTGTTTAGTAGCTGAACCTGGTGATGTTAACCGATTAGCAGAGCATTTGGAAAAGCTTTTAAATGATAACAAACTAAGAAAGTTGTTAAGTCAGAATGGAAGGGAAACTGCATTAAACTTTCGGTATGAGTATGTGGTAGATCAGATAGAGGAGTATATGAAGAAAATTATTTAGCAGAAATACAATTGGTTTTTGGGTGTTAATTCAAGTATACCGTAGGGATTACAAAGGAGGATGGTTGTGAATAAAGCACAATCATCCTTTTCCATGTTTAGCTAGATATGAGGAGGAGCCTAATGTATTATCTCTGATCCGTTTTTTACTCTTTTTAGCTGAACGACTATAATAATGCTGATGATAACAAGAAGAAACCAAGAGCTAATCTTCCCGATATGTACTATTGACCAAGCCTGCTCTTGGTTTGGGTATTGCCAAGCACCTAAAAAGGTAGTTATATTTTCGGCAATCCATATAAAGAAACCGATTAACAAGAAGGATAGAATTATAGGCATTTTATATACTTTTTCATTAATACGAAACCTGACAACAGTCCGAAAAAATAACAAGAATAAGAGTGCCTTTAAAGTCCACCGAATATCGTAAAAGTAATGATGCGTAAAAAAATTCAAGTAAATAAGAGCACCGATCAACCATGCGAAAATAGAAGTCGGCCAATGAACAATTTGTAGGTCGAATCTTCTCCACGCTTGGCAAATATAGCTAGCCACGCTAGCATACATAAATCCACTATAGAGGGGCACACCCCAAACTTTACTATAGGCATCTTCTGGATAAGCCCATGAACCCATATGTACTTTATATAGCTCTAATGCTAACCCGATAACATGAAATAGACAAATAACCTTAAACTCATCCCAGGTTTCTAACCTAGTTGCTAGCATCAGTACTTGAGCGATTATACAAATTAGTAGGATGAAATCATAGCGAGGCAAATAAGGGATTGAAACGATCTTGGACAACGCTAAAGCTCCGAAAATAATGACAGGAAATATGCATGAAATGGCTTGCATATATCCAAAATAAATAAAGTTCTTCAAAAGTTTCATTACCTCCTCTTAAGAGAGTTTAAGAACTGTATAAAAGGAGACGAAATGAAATAATGAAGGTTTCTAAATTGGCATTAGTACATATGGTCTAATAACATTAATAAAGAAATAGAAAATATTCCTACCGAAAAAGAGTTTGTTGGGGTATAATATACCTCGTGAATTAGAGCTATGCTAAACAGCTAAAGTAAGTGGTAAGTTCAATCAAAGGAGAGTATATGTGAATATTGAAAATAGCACAGTTGATAGAAGAGTCAGAAGAACAAAAAATATTTTCAAGTCTCATTTCATAGAATTGGTGAAAGAAAAAGGTTATAAAAATGTAACGATTACAGATGTAGTGGAAAGAGCAGACTACAATCGAAGTACATTTTATATATATTATAAGGATAAAGAGGATCTTGCGGAGGAGCTAGTGCTAGAAACTTTAAAGGATTTAGAATATGCTTTTCACAGCCCGTTCTTAGGAACTGCTGTTGTAGATTATCACAAAATTATTTCTACATCAAATGCATTCTTCAAACATTTATATGATCATAGAAGCGTTTATGGTCTTTTATATGTGAAAGATTCAATCCCTGGATTTCAAGAGTGTTTTTTAAATAAATTCAAGGAAATATTTTACGGTATAACCTATCTAAATGAGTCCAATGAGGTCATTGGGATTAAACACTTCAATACATATAAAATGTATGGGTCATACGGAGTGATTATAGAATGGCTACAAGAGGGCTGTATAGAAACGCCAGAAGAAATTGCAGATACACTTTTAGAAATCTTTAAAACTTCAGAAAGTGCCTTTAAGTTTGAAAAACCTGCAATTAAAGAATGAGATGTAAGGAACACTAAAATTCTAATAGTTATTTAATAATAAGAGCCAGCACTTCCGTTCTCCCTGAACAGAAAGTGCCTTTTTTATTTTCAAATGTTTCGTAAGGAATCTAAAGAAAGTGGGTTAGTAGTTACATCTACTAGCCCACTTTCTTGTAAATATATATTATATTTGTTTTTCTTTTTCAGAGTCCACAAGTTTTTTATCATCTTTATCTTCGTCATTGATGATATCTCTCGTAGAAGTTTTAAATTCTTTTAAGGTTTGACCAACTGCTCTACCTAATTGAGGTAGTTTGGAAGGACCAAAGATTACTAGAGCAATAATTAAAACTAGTATTAGACCCGGGATACCTATATTTGGCATATTGTTTCCTCCTTGTCTGTAATTAGAATGACCGTGCACGTTTACTATAACATATCATTACAGAAAATGGTCTTCCCTAGCTTAGATTCGTTGACTAATCTATATAGAGATTACACTAATTCTTTTTCTTTTTTCGCTACTACTAATTGTCCGCCACCATTTTTAAGGTATTTAATCATACCTTCTGTTGCTCTATACGTAAGTGCAGCAGCAGTTGGTGTTGGATTAGTAGGTCCAAAGTGAGGGAAAGCAGATGCTCCACATACAAATAAGTTTTCTGCATCCCACATTTGAAGATAATTATTTACTGCAGACGTTTCTGGATTTTCACCCATAATTGCTCCACCAGCATCATGTTGGAATGTGAATCTTCCACCGAAATGTTCTGCCATTGGGATAACGTCTATTATATCAGCGCCCATTTCTTTTACTACCTCAGCACATTTTTCTACAAGGAATTCGTTACGCTTGTGGTCTTCTGCTGTATAGTCGAATGTAACACGGATCAATGGATCTCCATTATCATCTTTATATACAGGATCTAAGTCTAAGTAATGTTCCTTATGCGGTAAAATAGCTCTTTGTGAAACAACTGACACATTTCTATGGTAGTAATGTAATGAGTTTTTCTTGAATTCTTTACCCCAAGTTGGTGTTCCAAAAGGAGCTGGATTGTTCGCAATTGGTTCGTTTCCAAATAAATGCATCTCTACTTGACCACCATGGATAAAATCGACATCACTATGATCGAAGTTATCGGCATTGAAATCGTTAAATGCTGAACCTAATGAACCTGTTCCAATGAAACTATTGAATTTTTCTTTTTCAAAGTAACCGATTGCTCCGGTAATTGTATGATGATCTGTATAGTTTTTCCCGATTACTCCAGTACCTGTTTTAGGATTATAAGGTTGTCCTATTCCAGATAATAGAAGTAGACGGACGTTATTAAAGGTATAGCTTGTTAAAGCAACAATATCAGCTGGTTGCTCAAATACTTCACCAGTTCTAATATCTTTGTACAACACACCTGTTGCTTTTCCATTTTCATATAGTACACGAGTAACTAAAGAGTGAGTGCGTAATTCAAAGTTACCTGTCTTCTTAGCTGTAGGAATTACAGTAACAATCGGATCTGCTTTAGCCCCGTATTCACAACCATAGTTACCACAGAATGCGCAATATTGACAAGCGTTTAGTTGTTCTCCATCAGGATTTACATATGTTTCTGATACATTTGCTGTAGGAACTACAAACGGATGGCAACCAAGCTTTTCTGCTGCCTCATGGAACATTTTCATTTGCTTAAGTTTCTTTAAAGGTGGGGTAGGGTAATCAATAGATCGTGGACCTGCCATAGGATCCACTTCCCCAGAGATACCAGCCATTTGTTCAAACTTAGAGTAGTATGGCTCTATTTCATCGTAAGTAAGACCCCAATCTTGGATAGTTACATCTTTCCCGATTTTACCTTCTCCGTACTTTTCAATTGTCTTACTGCGAATTTCAAAGTCATATGGGAAGTAACGATACGTTTGACCGCCCCAGTGAGCACCACCGCCGCCAGTACCAGTACCTACAACTAGCGCGTTTTCACTGCGGACTGGAGTTGCCTCATCATTTAATGTGTTTCTGAAAGTAATTGTATCTTTATTTAGTTTTTGCATTAGTTCTTTACGTACATTGTATTTTAGCTCATCGTGTCCATGAAGATAATCTTCAATAGATCTTTCAACTCCACGTTCAAGACCAACTACTTGATAACCAGCTTTAGTCAGCTCAGCAGCAACTATTCCGCCAGTCCAACCCATACCAGTTGTTACAACATCTACTTTTGGTAATTTTGTAACCATAACCTTAGTAACCTCCATTTTTAAATTGCTTAGTGTTGATGTCCACCTAGACTAACAGGTGCTATTGAAACGAATTCTTCCTCATCTAAATAGGCAGTGTAAGACATTTGAGCTCCAGGGAATTCTTTCATCTTCCAACCAGCCATGTCTTTGTTTCCACCATATAGTGGGTCAGCAAAACACCCTTGAAGTGTTAGAGTTCTTAAATTAGTGAAGAATACTGCAGAGTTCATGAATTGCATTTCTACCTCACCCATTTGGAATGCAGTTAAAATCGCAATTTGTTGTTCCTCTGATAAATCTTTAAATAAAGTTCCATCGTGCTGTTTCTCAGAAACCTCGTTTAGCTTACGGACACCTTGAAGTAAAATTTCACTGTTGTCCAAAGGAATCTCACCAGCCTTAAATGGTCCCTTGCGGTAATCATCCGCATTAGTTCCCCATGGACTAGCTAATGCCTTGTCAATAAAATATGGTACTCCTAAAGCAATTGCTCCAGGTCCATGCTCATCCTCTGGATAAATAAGCTCAGTAGCAGCTGCCAATGCATCAAAGTCCTTTTGACGAACAAAAAACTGACGAGTCTCACTATAATCTACAGTTTTATGCGCTGTAGAAGCAGCAGGAGGTGTAGCTTCCGTCTTGCCGCCGACTAAACTACCGAGTGCACCACCTAGTACTAAACCTCCAACTGTAAGTCCAGAGTTTTTGATGAACTTCCGTCTAGAAGAACGCTTATCTAAAAAAGTTTGTTTGTTTTCTTGTTCTGACATTTTTGTAAACCCCCTATTATGATTTGCTTAATGGAATATAGAATGCCAATTGTAGATTAGTAAAAAGAAACCTGTAAAAACTAGCAAACTGGCAATGAAATAGATTTTTACTTTTTCTGCCCAGCAAAGAACAATAATAGCTAAACCAATGCCTGCACCAAGTAATGCAAACCAAGGGAAAGTACTGTTAGAGAAATGAAGAAACAGGGCAAAATCTGCTACTAAAAATAATGCAAGTAATATTTGATTTAAAAGAACTAGTTCTTCTCTATTATAATTAGTCATTATTATCCTCCTTTATAAGATAAAAATTTTATATCGATACTATTTCATATAGAACTATGTAACGAAAGAATTTTATCAGTAAATATTTTTCTCTTCAATCATTAATAATATGAGAATCGACTACCTACACAACAGAACCAATGAAAATGTCTATTTAAGAGAGCAAATTATTTAATTTATTACAATAATAAATAGTATTTGGGTTAATTTTTGTCTAATTAATGGAATTTATGGGTTTGTGCAGAGGATTAAGTTATCCTTTTTTAAAAACATTTATAAGAATACGTCTCAGGTCTTAGTTCTTTTCAATCCCCAGTCTCTTCTGATTATTTTCTTGTTAAGAGATGATATGGAAAAGAAGCATGGTTCGTGGGGTGGGAAGATGGAGAGAGCGGTGTATATTGTATTGACCGATTCGGGTACGTGGTTTTCTAAGGTGATAGGATTATATACAGGCAAAAACAAAAATCACGCATCGATTGCCTTTGATGAAAAATTGAAGGAGATGTATAGCTTTGGAAGAAAGCGACGGTATAATCCAATCAATGGAGGGTTTGTTCAAGAAGACGCGCGGGTAGGATTACTTTCAAATGCAAATTGTTCTATATTTGAATATAAAGTATCTTTGAGCGAATATAAACGGATGCGTGATAAGGTGCTTACCTTTAAAGCTAGCCAAGACAGGTATAAATATAATTTGCTTGGTCTGATAGCAATTGCTCTTCGGTTCAATGTTCAGAGAGAAAACGCCTATTTCTGTTCCCAATTTGTTGCAACAATCTTAAACGAATCATCTATAGATATAGAAACACCTTCTCAAATACAACCACATCACTTTGCTGAATATCCTAGCATGCAACCAATTTATGAAGGCAGGCTACAATTCTTTATAGAGGAAGAAATGGTTACTTTAATAGGAAAAGAATGCATATTATAACTACTTCCTTTTTCCTTTGCTGGAATATTTACTTTTACTTTTGGAAAGAATGGAGTGGAAGTAAAGTTTGAGCTAGGAGGATAAAAGATGGAAAAAGATCATTCTAACAACAAGACCAATCGGGAGACTGAGGATACCCTGACCAATAGACAGGGACATCCAATTACAAACAATCAAAATATCAGAACGGTTGGAAATAGAGGTCCAGCAACACTTGAGAACTATGATTTTATCGAAAAAATAAGTCATTTTGACAGAGAGAGAATTCCTGAACGGGTCGTGCATGCACGTGGGGCTGGAGCACATGGCTATTTTGAAGCATACGGAACGGCTGGAGATGAGAATATCGCAAAGTATACTCGAGCAAAGCTATTCCAGGAAAAAGGAAAAAGAACCCCTGTATTTGTGCGCTTTTCTTCCGTTATTCATGGAGGACATTCACCGGAAACATTACGTGACCCACGGGGCTTCGCCGTTAAGTTTTATACAGAGGATGGCAACTGGGATTTAGTAGGAAACAATTTAAAGATTTTCTTTATTCGCGATGCTATGAAGTTTCCGGATATGATTCATGCTTTTAAACCAGACCCTGTTACAAATATTCAGGATGCAGAAAGATTTTTTGACTTTTGTGCAAGCTCTCCGGAGTCCTTCCATATGGTTACTTTCATTTATTCGCCTTGGGGCATTCCAGCAAATTATCGAATGATGCAAGGTTCAGGAGTAAACACATATAAATGGGTAAATAAAGACGGTGAGGCAGTTCTCGTAAAGTATCACTGGGAGCCTAAGCAAGGAATTCGTAATTTAACACAATCAGAAGCAGAAGAAATTCAAGCAAAAAATTTCAATCATGCTACTCAAGACTTGTATGATGCTATTGAAAAGGGAGATTTCCCTGAGTGGGAGTTAAACGTTCAAATTATGAGTGATGGTGATCACCCTGAGTTAGATTTCGACCCGCTAGACGATACAAAATTATGGCCGAATGATCAATTTCCTTGGATGCCAGTTGGAAAAATGGTGTTAAATCGTAATCCCCAAGATTATTTCATGGAAGTAGAGCAAGCAGCATTTGGTACAGGGGTATTAGTAGATGGGTTAGATTTCTCAGACGATAAGATGCTTCAAGGTCGTACATTTTCTTATTCCGATACTCAGCGCCACCGTGTAGGAGCTAACTATCTGCAGCTCCCTATCAATGCACCGAAAAAGCGTGTAGCAACCAATCAAACGGGTGGTCAAATGGCATATCGTTTAGATAGAGGACCTTTCCAAAACCCTCATATTAACTATGAGCCTTCTATTTTAGATGGATTACATGAGGCAGAGCAAACCGGTAAGGAATATACCCCGATGATTAAGGGGAACTTAGTTAGAGAATCTATTGATCGTCAAAGTAATACTAAGCAAGCTGGTGAGACTTATCGCAATTTTGAACAATGGGAAAAAACGGAGCTATTGTCCAATTTAGTGAATGATTTATCCAAGTGTGATCCAAGAATCCAAGCCAAGATGATTGCCTTGGCAGAGGAAGCAGATGAAGAGTATGGAAGACTTCTCAAAGAAGGCTTGAAAAATGCACCAAAAGGTGGCTCAAGTCAGCACCCGCTTGGTGATGTAGATGGGGAGAAAGCTCCACAGCAAGCAGTAGAGAATAGTCATGAATCAGATCCATACTAAAAAAATTAATTCCCTCCTAATAAAACGTGAAATCGCTCCTGATTTTACGTTTTATTTTGTCTCAAAAAGCTACGGAGGTAGAGGGGAGAACACTGAGAGAGAAGAATCCAGAACTTAAAGATTCAAGGAATTTTTTTATTTTTCTTATTTATAAAACCAATTGTTTTACTAGGAAATAGAGTTGCTATATACTAATGAATAATATAATAATCTTGTTTTCTGAACCTTGATTAGACATTAAATAGATTAATAATGAGGAGATGCAAGCATATGTCGAAAATTTATATTATTCATGAAAACGATGAGTGGACTATTCATTTAACAAAAAGATTAGAGGAACTTAACCTACCTTATGAAAGTTGGCATTTAGACCAAGGAATTGTGGATTTAACGGTTGAACCACCAAATGGTGTGTTTTACAACCGCATGAGTGCATCTTCTCATACTAGAGGTCATAGATATGCGCCTGAATTAGCAGGTGGAATGCTTACATGGCTAGAGCATCATGGAAGAACAGTTTTTAATGGAACAAAGGCACTCAGCTTAGAGTTGAGTAAAATTAATCAATATGCATCGTTAGAGGCAAGTGGAATTCGAACACCTAAAACAATTGCTGCAGTTGGTAAGGAACACATTGTTTCTGCGGCAGAGAAATTAGGAGTCGTACCTTTTATAACTAAACATAATAGAGCAGGAAAAGGACTAGGGGTTCAATTATTCCAAACCGTCGATGCATTAAAGGAATACCTATATGGTCCAATGTTTGAAGAACCGGTAGATGGTATTACATTAATTCAAGAATATATCCAATCTCCAGAATCATATATTACAAGAGCAGAGTTTGTCGGAGGGAAGTACTTATATGCTGTTAGAGTAGACACTTCAGAGGGCTTTGAACTTTGTCCGGCTGACTCCTGTCAAATTGGCGATGCCTTCTGTCCAGTGGGAGAAGAGCCAACGGTGAGTCCTAAGTTTGAGATTCGGGAGGATTTAGAAGAAGGATGGATTGCAAAATATGAGGCCTTCCTTCAACAAAACCAAATAGATGTTGCTGGTATTGAATTCATTCGAGATAGTAACGGTGAAGTCTACACATATGATGTAAACACTAACACGAATTATAATGCAGAAGCCGAAGAAAAGGCTGGAAAGTATGGAATGCTAGAGCTTGCTAAGTTTCTAGGGGCTACTCTAGAGAGCTTAAAAGCGTTTAACTAAGGCTTTGGTTAATTTGTGAGCAACTTTTATCAAAATCAAACATATCACTTTAACATAGCTACAACGAATAAATAAAGGAGAGGCATCTTAATTTCATGCCTCTCCTTTAATAGTTAAGCGTGATCTTAAGAAAAATCCTCTTTTAAAATGGAGTAAATCTTCAAATCTTCATGATTCCCTTTTACTTTCATCCCTTTTCTCAGAGTGCCCTCATAGAACATCCCTATTTTCTTCATCACACGCGAGGAGCCGACATTCTCCACAAAGCATCTAGCTTGTATGCGTATTAAGTCCATGTGGTTAAAGCCAAAATGGATTAGCTCCCTTGCTGCCTCAGTAGTTAATCCTTTGCCCCAATATTCACGGGAAAGAACATATCCGATTTCAGCGCTGTTATGTTTTATATGCCAATTGACAAAGTCAATAGTTCCGATCAACTTACCTGTTTCCTTGTATTCAATCCCCCATGGTGCAATATCTTTTTTCTCCTTTTTGTTAGTTCTTTCCATTATAATTTTATTTTATAAAAAAGAAAGACTATTTCGATATAATGGTAGTAAGCTAGTAAAAGAGAAAAGAGGGGGAAATATGAAGAGATATGAAGTTATCTTATTTGATTTAGATGGAACTTTATCTGATCCGAAAATAGGAATTACAACCTCTGTTCAATATGGATTAGAAAAAATGGGAATTGTAGAGGAGAACCTTCAGAAATTAGAATGCTTTATAGGCCCTCCATTACAGGTTTCTTTTACTGATTATTATGGTTTTGACGAATTACAATGTAAGGAAGCCATTGCGTTTTACAGAGAGAGATTTATAAAAGCAGGTATGTATGAGAATGAACTCTACGAAGGTATTAGCTTGTTGCTGGAAAAGTTAAAGGGAGCAGGAAAAAAGCTTGCTGTTGCAACCTCTAAACCTACAGTTTTTGCAGCTGAAATTCTAAAGTATTTTCAAATTGAGCAATATTT
Source organism: Psychrobacillus sp. (assembly GCA_040274765.1). GTDB lineage: Bacteria > Bacillota > Bacilli > Bacillales_A > Planococcaceae > Psychrobacillus. Next base: position 16,334 of record JBEMAY010000011.1, on the reverse strand, counting down.
TGATGTAGTGGTTGGTAGTGAGCTAGACGGAACTAGGTCAGCGAAGGCAGAAATCATACAGTATATCTTAAACCAGTTTCAACATAAGGCTAAGGATAGCTTTGTTATGATTGGAGATAGAAAGCATGATATCATTGGAGCTAATTTAACGGGCATTGATTCCATCGGGGTTACATATGGATTTGGTTCATTTGAAGAGTTAGTGCAAGCGAGGGCCACTTATATTGCAAAGAGTATAGGAGAGCTAGAAAGACTTATTATTTAAGAGACAAGCTATTTGGATAAAAGGAGTTGTGACAATGAGCATAGTAGCTTTATTGATCAGTCTATTAGTAGTTATTTTCGGAATAGCTATTTTAACAGGAATCATCTATCTGTTGATGAAAGCATCTAAGAAGTAATAGAATTTTAGCTAAAAGTAAAAAGACCGATCACTGTGAAGCGATCGGTCTTTCCTTTAATATTTATAAGATTGTCCACCATCGATTGTGATGACACATGCATTTACAAACTTAGATTCCTCAGATAGCAAGAATGATACAACATTAGCTACTTCTTGTGGCTTACCGAAGCGTTTCATAGGGTTAACGGAAACAAATGCTTTACCTGCTTCTTCCCAGCCTTCTTCTCCCCCAATTTGTTTTAAAGAAGCCTCAACCATAGGTGTCATGATGGCACCTGGCGCAATAGCATTGATATTAATACCGAATTGACCATACTCGATTGCTGAGTTTCTAGTAAGTCCAACTACACCGTGCTTACTAGCTGAATAACCAGATTGGTTGCCGACTCCTCGAATACCTCCGACAGAAGCAGTATTTACGATAGAGCCGCCTCCATTTTTTTTCATCTCAGCCAGCACATATTTTAAACCGTAGAATACTCCGTTTAAGTTAACGTTGACTACTTTTTGGAACTCATCGATACCGAAATCCTCCGTAAGGTTTTGTTTACCTTCTATGCCGGCGTTATTAAAGAACCCATCAATACGACCAAATTTCTTTACTGTTTCATCCACATAGTTATTCACAGCTGCTTCATCTGCAACATTTGCAGTAACAAGAAGCAATTCTGCCTCAGGAGCCGCTTCAAGGATTAGTTTTTTTGTTTCCTCTAACCCTTTACTGTTTAAGTCGATTAAAGCTAGTTTAGCACCTTCTTTAGCTACTGTTATTGCGGTAACCTGACCTAGACCTGATCCAGCTCCAGTTATAATTATTACTTTATCGTTAAAGCGTTTATTCATGGTAATTTCTCCATTCATTTATCTTTAATGCAAATATCTCGAATACAAGATAAATATAAACCTTTGTTTTTGTAAATCAATAAATTTGCTCAAAATATGTTGCCACACAAGTAGATGTTATATACATTTATTTCAGCTATTTTACAGACCTTTTAGTTTCCCTTTATAATGAGTAAGTTAAACAAGTCATTAAAAATTAGGCAATTTTAAGGCAAAGTATTAGTCTTCCTATTGGTGAATCTAGTGTTATTATGAACCGATAGTTTATAAATCAACGGGTCTTAAGTAGAAAATAAAACATACAAGAAACTATATAAAGAGAAACTATTGTGGAAGAGCGCACAGTTGCGCTTTTCATATTGGGGGGGCACTAAAATGAAGTTAGTATCATGGAACGTAAATGGATTAAGAGCCTGTGTTAATAAAGGATTTTTAGAATATTTCCATGAGGTGAATGCTGATATTGTGTGCTTACAAGAAACGAAGCTTCAAGAAGGGCAAATCCTTTTAGAGCTAGAAGGCTATGAACAATATTGGAATTATGCATTAAAAAAAGGATATTCGGGAACTGCTATCTTTACTAAAGTTAAACCTCTTTCTGTTAAATATGGAGTAGGAGATTTAGAAACAGAGGATGAAGGACGTATTATTACAATGGAGTTCGAGAATTTCTACTTAGTAAATGTATATACTCCAAACGCCAAACGTGATTTAACAAGACTTGCTTATCGATTAGAGTGGGAAGATAGCATGCGTACATATCTAAAGCAGTTAGATACTATAAAGCCTGTCATTATGTGTGGAGACCTGAATGTAGCTCATGCGGAAATAGATTTAAAAAATGCCAAATCTAATAGAGGGAATTCCGGATTTACGATAGAGGAAAGAGGGAAAATGACGACTCTGCTAGAGGAGGGATTTGTCGATACCTACCGATACTTCCATCCTGACCAAGAGGGAGCGTACACGTGGTGGTCGTACATGAGTAAGGTGAGGGAACGCAATATTGGGTGGCGAATCGATTATTTTATCGCTTCTCAAAAGCTAGTTTCAAGGCTAAAAAGTGCATCCATTGACTCCTATATATTGGGTAGTGATCACTGTCCTATTTTGTTAGAAATTGAGGATGAAAAGTCGTGACAACCTTGTGGAGTATTCGATATATTATGGGAAAAGATACAATCCTTCAATGAAATAGAGTACAATGTGTTTAAAATAGAAAAATTCTGGAGGTACCAATAGATGAATGCTTTAGCTGTCCAATTAAATGAGAAAATGCAAAAAGAAAATCCAGCAATTTTTAACATGTTATCTGAGTTAGGAAAGAGTTTATTTTATCCAAAAGGTATATTAAGTCAAAGTGCAGAGGCAAGTAAAAAAGCACATCGCTTTAATGCAACAATTGGAATTGCAACGGAAAATGGTGAACCAATGCATTTCCGTCATATCCAAGAAAAAGTAGATTATAACCCAAACGATATCTATCCGTATGCCCCACCACAAGGTAAGGAAGCTCTACGATCTGCATGGAAGGAAAAACTTATTAAAGATAATCCCTCTCTTGAGGGGAAAACCTTCGGACTGCCGATTGTTACTAATGCATTGACACATGGACTTAGTATTGTTGCGGATCTATTTATGAATCCGGGAGATGTGGTGATCACACCTGATCACTATTGGGGTAATTACAATACTGTATTTCAAGTAAGAAGAGGCGGTAAGGTAGAAACATTCCCTCTATTCAATGAAAATGGTGGTTTTGATGTAGGAGGATTCCGTACGACACTTTTACAGCAAACCGGAAAAGCAATTGTATTATTAAACTTTCCTAATAATCCTACTGGCTTTACTCCATCTCTCCAAGAAGGAGAAGCAATCGTTCAGGTCCTAAAGGAAGCGGCCGATGGAGGCTTAGATTTAGTAGTGGTGTTAGATGATGCCTATTTTGGACTTTTTTATGAGGATTCTATGAAGGAGTCCCTATTTGGATTACTTGCAGGAGCTCATTCTAACATATTGCCAATTAAGGTAGACGGCGCAACAAAAGAAAATTATGTTTGGGGTCTTCGGGTCGGGTTTATCACGTATGCTGCAGAACCAAACGTACTGGATGCTTTAGAGCAAAAAACAAAGGGAATTATCCGAGGAACAATTTCTAGTGGTTCACATATTTCTCAGACGATGATTCTGGAATCGCTTCAATCAGATGAGTTTGAAAAGGAAAAGCAAGAGAAGTTTGACATTATGCAAGGCAGAGCCAATAAAACAAAAGAAGTGTTGGCAAATGAAAAATTTAATGCATATTGGACTTACTATCCATTTAACTCGGGCTACTTTATGTGCTTAAAACTTCATGACATAGATGCGGAAACGTTGCGTTTACACTTATTAGATCAATATGGTGTTGGTGTGATTGCCAGCAATGCAACGGATATTCGGGTAGCCTTCTCCTGTGTGGAAGAAGAGGATATTGAAGAACTCTTTGACCTTATTTATAAGGGCTGCCAAGACCTAGCTAAATGAAAAAATATTTTACAAACTACCTAAGAAAATCTTAGGTAGTTTTTTTCTGGCAAATTTGCTGAAAGCAGAGAAAACGTAATAGATCGGATAACTAACGGAGGAAATACAAGGCCTTCGTTTAATGAGACACTCACCCAAGAGGAAATAGATGCAGTCGCTGATTATGTCTTGACGGTCATCTCTCCTTTAGGTAAATAATAAGATAGGCAGTTTAGCAAGCCTGATATGGGGCTGGCTTTCTTGTGCTTAATTTTCCTTGCTAAAGGGTAAATAGTGTATACTAAGTTCAATAGTTATTAGAAGGAGATCATCATGAAAAAAAATTATGCAGATGACAGTTTAGCATTACATACTGATTTATATCAGATAAATATGGTTGAGGCCTACTGGGCTGATAATATGCATGAGAGAAAAGCAGTGTTTGAGTTATTTTTCCGAAAGCTTCCTTTTGGGAATGGTTATGGCATCTTTGCAGGTCTAGAAAGATGTCTAGAATACTTAAGAGATTTTCATTTTTCGGAAAGTGATTTAGAATACTTACAAAATGGACTAGGGTATCGTGATGATTTTATAGATTACTTAAAAACAGTTCGTTTTACTGGTGATGTTTATGCAATGAAAGAAGGGGAATTAGTATTTCCTAATGAGCCAATTATTCGGGTGGAGTCTACCCTAGCAGAGGCCCAATTAATAGAGACTGCTTTGCTTAATATCGTAAATTATCAAACGTTAATTGCTACTAAGGGATCGCGCATTAAACAGGTGGTCAAGGACGAGGTAGCAATGGAATTTGGCTCTAGACGTGCTCAAGAGATGGATGCTGCAATTTGGGGAACTCGTGCAGCCTTTATAGGAGGAATCGAGGCTACAAGTAATGTACGAGCTGGCAAAATGTTTGGTATTCCAGTATCAGGAACACATGCACATTCCATGGTGCAGGCATATAAGAGTGAATATGACGCCTTTCATTCGTATGCAAAAAGACACAAGGACTGTGTTTTCCTAGTAGACACATATAATACGTTAAAAACAGGAGTGCCAACTGCTATTAAAGTAGCAAAAGAGCTAGGTGATAAAATAAACTTCATTGGTATTCGCTTAGATTCAGGAGATATTTCGTTCTTATCAAAGGAAGCTAGAAAAATGCTAGATGCAGCAGGGTTTCCGAATGCTAAAATCATCGTTTCTAATGATTTAGATGAATATACTATTTTGAACTTAAAGGCACAGGGAGCAAGAGTAGACAGTTGGGGTATTGGTACCAAGCTGATTACTGGATATGACCAGCCTGCTCTTGGCGCTGTATATAAAATAGTTTCTATCGAAAGTGAAGCAGGGGTGATGGAGGATACGATCAAAATCTCCTCTACAACTGAAAAAGTTACTACTCCTGGGCAGAAAAAGCTTTTCCGAATTATAGATAAGGAAAACGGCAAAGCAGAGGGTGATTATATTGCGATGCATGATGAGGATCCAGCTCATGAGGAACGTCTGAAAATGTTCCACCCTGTTCATACGTTCGTTTCTAAATTTGTTACGAACTTTGAAGCTAAAGATTTACATTTAAAGGTCATTGAAAATGGGACAGTGATTTATGAAAATCCAGATTTAACGGAGATTCGTAATTATGCTCATGACAATTTAGATTTGCTGTGGGAGGAATATAAGCGTTCTCTTAATCCAGAGGAATACCCAGTCGATCTAAGCCAGAAGTGTTGGGACAATAAAATGCGTAACATTCAGGAAGTAAAGGAAATGGAGCAAAGTCTTATTTCAAATAATGGAGGGATTTAAGATGTCTGACAAACAAAGAGAAATTATCGAAGCCTTAAAGGTAAAGCCGGAGATTGACCCAAAAGAGGAAGCTCGTATAAGTATCGATTTTATGAAAGACTATTTAAAGAAACATCCATTTTTAAAAAGTATGGTTTTAGGGATTTCAGGAGGGCAAGACTCCACTTTAGTTGGTAAGCTTGCCCAAATGGCAGTGGACGAGTTGAATGACGAAATGGGAGCAGGCACGTATTCATTTATCGCCGTTAGTTTGCCATACGGGGTACAATTTGATGAATCTGATCGTCAGGATGCACTGAACTTTATTCAGCCAAGTAAACGTGTAACCATTAATATTAAGGAAGCAGTAGACGCAAGTGACCGTGCATTGAAGGAAGCTGGTATCACCCTCAGTGATTTTGCTAAAGGGAACGAGAAGGCGAGAGAGCGTATGAAGGCTCAGTATTCAATAGCAGCGACATATAATGGTGTTGTGCTAGGTACTGATCATGCTGCTGAAGCTGTCACTGGTTTTTATACTAAATACGGTGATGGTGGAGTAGACTTAACCCCAATTTTCCGTCTCAATAAAAGACAGGGTAAGCAATTATTAAAATATTTAGGAGCTCCTGAGCATCTTTACACAAAAGTGCCGACAGCTGACCTAGAGGAAGATCGTCCTGCTCTACCAGATGAGGTAGCACTTGGTGTGAGCTATGATGATATTGATGATTACCTAGAAGGTAAGAATGTATCTTCAGAAATAGAAGAGAAAATTGTAGGATTCTATGATCGTTCTGAACACAAACGACAGCTGCCAATAACTGTTTTTGATAATTTTTGGAAATAAATATGAGCGTGGAATCTCTATTATAGAGATTCCATGCTTTTTTTAAGGCTAGGTTAAAGGGGAGGGTTGATTTATGATACAAAGAAAATTTAAATCAGAGAGTAGAATTGATTTCCGCACCAGCCGGACGCTTTCCTCGGGGTGAGCGATAAGCCCTCACCCATCGCTTACGCGCGTGGTTGTGAGGTCTTATCTGTCTCACTCATCCCGTAGGAGTCGCCGTCTGTTGCTCCAATCAACAAATGGAGCAGCTTTAGCATCGATAAAGCATTAAAAAATTTACTCGCATAAACAAAGCTAAAAACTGTCACTAACCCCAAATAAGAATTGTTAGTCAAAATCAACCCATAACTTTAACAAAGCTTTTTTTAAAGTAATTTAAATTGTTTTATCTTCCTTTTTTGGTTATGCTTATACTGTATTATAAAAATTTTCTAACTAATCATTTAATGATAATTTTGGGGGAAAACCGATGAATGAAAAATTACAGATAGAAGCTATTATCTCTAATATAGAAAAAGTGATGATAGGGAAGAAAGACATCGCTGAATTAGCAGTTGTGTCACTTTTGGCAGATGGACATGTATTGCTCGAGGATGTTCCTGGAGTGGGAAAAACCATGATGGTTCGCGCGCTCGCTAAATCTATTGGCGCCGATTTTAAAAGAATTCAGTTTACTCCTGACTTATTACCATCCGACGTATTAGGAGTCTCCATATACAATCCAAAAGAAATGGAATTTGAGTTTCGACCAGGACCTATTCTAGGAAACATTGTGTTAGCAGATGAGATCAACCGTACATCTCCGAAAACACAATCAGCATTACTAGAAGGAATGGAAGAAGCCTCCGTAACGATTGACGGTATAACGATGCCACTACCAAAACCGTTTTTCGTTATGGCTACCCAAAATCCAATTGAGCACGAGGGGACTTACCCTTTACCAGAAGCTCAGCTAGATCGTTTTTTGCTAAGACTAAAAATGGGATATCCTAACCCTCAAGAGGAAATTGAAGTGTTAAACAGATTAGAGCATGCTTCTCCTATCGATAGTTTGGAGCCAGTAGTATCGCTAGAGGAACTGATCCATCTGCAGGATCAGGTTAAAAACGTAAGTGTTGATTTTACCATGAAAGGATATATTGTAGATTTGGCTAATAAAACAAGAGTAGATACGTATGTCTACCTTGGAGTAAGTCCTCGAGCATCCATTGCATTGATGCGTGCCTCCCAAGCATATGCCTTACTACAGGGAAGAGATTATGTGATTCCGGATGATATTCAATATTTATTGCCATTTGTCTTCGGACACCGTGTCATTCTGCGACCAGAAGCTAGATACGATGGAATCTCTTCAGAAGAAGTTCTTTCCCGGATTGTTAAACGAACTCCTGTACCTATTAAGAGGAAGGTACACGGATGATTGATCGGATAAAAGGATTAAAGAAATATAAAGGTTTTATCGGAATCCTCGTTTTATTGTTGGGGACTTTTGTATATGCAATGTTTCAGGGAGGCTTTGTCAGCTGGTTTCTTTTTTACCTCATTGTCCCTCTATCTCTTTACTCCCTTCTCCTGTTTTTTTACCCACTCTCTAAATTAGAAGCGGAGCGGATAATTGAAACACGGAAAGTATATAGCGGAGGAAGATTCTCTGCATCAATCAAGGTGACAAGAAATAATCGCTTTCCCTTGCTGTTTGTTTGGTTTGAAGAAAAGGTTGGACCTTCGCTTTTGCATACTGGATCGAGGAGACAGCTTGTTTTTTGGGGAATAAAAAAAGAGTTTACCTGGACGTATGAAATAGAGCATATGCCACGAGGTGAGCATGTTTTAGAAGGAACAAAGATTGAAATAAGTGATTTATTTGGTTGGATGAAAAAAAGCGTATTTATATCAAATCCAAAAACCTTACTAGTCTTTCCGAATCTGACGGATATGATTTATATACCAATGGAAACTAGGTATGATCAAGGGGCAGCTGCTTCCAGGATTCAAGTGATGAAGGATACCACCATGGCGACTGGAGTACGTTCCTATCAGCCTGGAGACCGAGTTTCTTGGATACATTGGAAGTCTTTTGCCCGTACCCAAACCCTCAAAACGAAGGAATTTGAAGATCGTCAATCTCAGGATCTGTTCATACTAATCGATCGTACGTTAACTCCTATGTTTGAGGATGTCGTAGATTTAGCTGCCTCAATTATGCAGGCAATTGTTCGCCATCAAGCCAGCAGTGCTTTCTTATCTCTCGGAGAAGATCGTTTCTTCCTGCCAAATGTAGAGAACGAGGCACAGCTGCACCAGGTTCTATATCATTTAACAAAAGTGCAACCTGACTTAAACAAGCCTATGGAACAAGTCATATCTCAGGAGCCAGCATTGGCTCAAGCCACTTCGTTATTATATATAACAAGCGAGTTAACGCATGAGTGGATTGATGGCATAAATCGTAACGCAGGAAACTTACGTTTATGCAGATGCTTTGTTGTAAAAAACAAAAACGAGAAACCAAGTAAAAATGAAACTACACTCTACCAATATGCAAAAAGTAGAGGGGTAGATGCACATAATATTACGAAGGACCGTTTTGCCCAAGCGTTTATGGAGGTGAATCGTTCATGAAGGATAATTACTTGCAAGGAATTATTTCCTTCTTAATTTATATATTTACCTGTCTATTATTGGTGGAATGGCTGAAGCCAGTTATGGAACTGACAAATACCGACCACTTATCGTTGTTTGTTATTTATCTGGCAGCATCCTTTTTATTTTATTTAGTAATGCTTAGCTGGAAGCTTACCATACCGATTAAGTTAATATTTATCGGTTGCACTATAGTCTATATTTATACAGATTATTCTATTATGTCCAAAGACTCTTTGAATTATCTTGGACTAGAGTTTCAGCACAATTTCTTCTCTATTTTAAGTCAGGAGTGGGCAGCAATAACTGATCCGTTTCGGACCTTTTTGTTCTTTATTCTGCTTTGGATGACTACCTATTTACTAAATTATTGGATAAAAGTACGAAATTCTCTTTTGTTGTTTTTCATCTTGACCGTTTTATTTATAACTATTTTGGATACATTTAGCCCCTACAATGGCAAAAGTTCAATAGTCATCACTTTAATATCAGGATTTATAATTATGGGATTACTATATATGCAAAAGTTATTAAAAGAAAATCAAGTCTCCATAAAAGGCTCTTTTGTTACAGCATCTATTATTAGCTTAGTTACGTTACTGATGGTTAGTGGCATAACGGCATATGCGATGCCAAAAGCAGGACCTATATGGCCCGACCCCGTTCCTTTCTTCACTACCTCAACACTTGAAGTGGATGAGCGTGAGGGGAATGGCACTAGTGTCAATGGTGTAAAGAGGGTTGGTTATGGAGAAAACGATGAGCAGCTAGGTGGAGCCTTCCAAAGTGATGATACACCTGTCTTTTGGGCGAATATTGACTCCCAGCAATATTGGAAGGTAGAAACGAAAGATACGTATACCTCAAAAGGTTGGGTACAATCCGATCAGGAGACCGGGTTACACAGCTTTGGGAGCGCGGAGCTGTTTGAAACGGATTTCCCACCAGGAGAAGCGGAATATACGGAGGAAGCCAATATAGTAATGGCGCAAGACTTTCCACCCATTCTTCAGCCGTACGGTATTAAAAGCATACAAACCTATGAAGAAGCTTGGTTTACAATGAATCCGTTAAGTCAAAAAATCACAGTCCTTAATAGCGGTAACTCTAGTCTATGGGATTACAATGTGACATTTAGTGAGCCCACTTACAGTCTTCAAGCATTGAGAGAAACGTCTGTAGAAGACCTAAACTCTATACCGGCTGAGTTCCAGCGATATTTACAGCTGCCTGACACACTACCGGAGAGAGTGAAAGAGCTAGCTGTTACTATTACGGAGGATCGGATCAGTCTCTATGATAAAGCGCTTAATATTGAACGCTATTTCAGAGGAAATAACTTTAGCTACAATCAAACGATGGCTGCGGTTCCTACAGGCGACACCGATTATGTAGATCAGTTTTTATTTGAAACGAAGGTAGGTTACTGTGATAACTTCTCAACTTCAATGGTTGTTCTTCTTCGCTCCCTTAATATCCCTGCACGATGGGTGAAAGGGTTTGCTCCTGGAGAAAGAGCAAACGTCGAGGGACTTGGAAGGGTTTATGAGATAACGAATAATAATGCCCACTCGTGGGTAGAGGCTTATTTTCCAAACGTGGGATGGATAACATTTGAGCCGACCATTGGTTTCTCCTCAAGTGCCAATGTTATATACGATATAGAGTCACAGACTGACGAACCTCAGACTCCAGAACAACAGGAGGAGACACCTGAAGACCAAGCAATTACTAAAGGTAAGGATGATGAACACGTATCCTTTAGCTTTACGGCCTTCCTACAAAACACGTTGGATTGGTTAGCGGAAAGAAAGGTAGCTATCATTTGGGGTCTAATAATTCTTGGTATCTTAAGTCTGTTTGCTTATAGTCGCCGTGGAAAATGGCTGCCTAAGGTATTAATCCCAGCAGCAAGACTACGAAAAAATGATTGGAATTCTTTTGAGAAAATGTATCATCAACTTCTACAACAGTTAAGTCTTCATGGGATTCGTAGAGAGCAAGGTCAAACCTTATTGGACTTTGCCCAAAAAGTTGATAAAGATGTTGGAAACACGCATATGACCAATCTAACTAAAATGTATCAACAGGGCTTTTATGGTAACAATAAAAAAGAACTTAACTTTGTATCGATTAGAGAAAGTTGGGAATATTTAATCAATCGTATAAGCGGTTGATTTTACCCTCAACAACCTGTAAACTGAAGTCAAATTAAATTTGACCAAGTTGCCCTCGTATATGTCCGATAATATGGTTCGGATGTTTCTACCAAGTTACCGTTAATAACTTGACTATGAAGGTGAATGCAGTCATGTCTTTTTTAAGGACAGCTGCATTCACCTTTTCATGTAGAAGCAAAAACGCGTAGAAAGAGGATACTTTCGCACGCGTTTTTTTAATATACTTAATGGGTTTAGCGAATTGGCCTAAATATATATATAGAAAAGGTGGAATGCATATGTCTTCAACTCCATTGTTGAAAGAACAAGAAAAAATTGTCGTTCTAGATTTCGGCAGTCAGTACAATCAGTTAATCACTCGTCGTATCCGTGAATTTGGAGTGTATAGTGAATTACATCCCCATACTGTAACTGCTGAGGATATCAAAAAGATGAATGCCACTGGTATCATCTTTTCCGGTGGACCAAACTCTGTATATGATACGAAAGCTTTTCATATTGATGAAGCAATCTATGATTTGAATATACCTATTCTAGGAATTTGCTATGGTATGCAATTAATGGCTTATCAATTTGGTGGAAAAGTAGAAAAAGCTTTCTCAAGAGAGTACGGTAGAGCCGAGATTGACATTAAAAATCCGACGGCACTATTTGGAGATCTTCCTTCCAAGCATGTAGTATGGATGAGTCACGGAGATCACGTAACTGCTGCACCAGAAGGCTTTGAAGTAATTGCGACTAGCCCATCATGTGATGTTGCTGCTATGGCAAATGTTGAAAAAGGCTTATATGCTGTGCAATTCCACCCAGAAGTACGTCACTCTGTATACGGGCTAGAGCTACTTCGCCAATTCGTATTTGATGTTTGTAAGGCAAAAGGCGATTGGTCAATGGAAAGTTTCATTGAAATGGAAATCGAAAAAATTCGTGAAACAGTTGGGGACAAGAAAGTCCTTTGTGCGCTAAGTGGAGGAGTAGATTCCTCGGTAGTTGCAGTCCTAATCCACAAAGCAATTGGTGATCAGCTTACTTGTATGTTCGTAGACCATAATCTCCTTCGCAAGGATGAAGCAGAGGGTGTTATGAAAACCTTCTCTGAAGGCTTCCATATGAACGTTATTAAAATTGATGCGCGTGAGCGATTTATGAATAAATTAGCTGGAGTTTCTGATCCAGAGAAAAAACGTAAAATTATTGGTAATGAATTTATTTACGTGTTCGATGATGAAGCGTCTAAATTAGAAGGTATGGATTTCCTTGCGCAAGGTACGCTTTACACAGATATTATTGAAAGTGGAACAGCTACTGCACAAACGATTAAATCTCACCATAACGTTGGTGGACTTCCTGAGGACATGCAGTTCAAACTGATCGAGCCTTTGAAGACTTTATTCAAAGATGAGGTTCGAGCATTAGGCTCAGAGCTAGGTTTAGCTGATGAAATCGTATGGCGCCAACCTTTCCCGGGTCCTGGACTAGCTATCCGAGTTCTTGGAGAAGTAACAGAAGAAAAACTAGAAATCGTACGTGAGTCTGATGCCATCCTACGCGAAGAAATCGCTAAAGCTGGCTTAGAGCGCGATATCTGGCAATACTTCACGGTGCTTCCTGATATCCGCAGCGTTGGTGTAATGGGTGACGCAAGAACCTACGACTACGCAATCGGTATCCGTGCAGTTACCTCTATCGACGGCATGACCTCTGACTGGGCACGTATCCCATGGGACGTACTAGAAAAGGTATCAGTTCGTTTAGTAAACGAAGTACCACACATCAACCGCGTGCTGTATGACATTACGAGTAAGCCACCAGCTACGATTGAGTGGGAATAGGACTGTATTTTAATTATAAACAAAGTTATACCTTGTGATTAACATATCTCAAATATTAAATCCTCTTTTAGTTATTGATAACAGATAACTAAAAGGGGTTTTTATTTGGTTAAAATAGTTGAAAGATGATGTTTAATTGAATAATCTTATTTGAGATTGTAAAGGTAAGTATATGAATACCTTTTGGCGATGAACTGTTATACTAAGTTTTTAATGTTTTTACTGATATATGGAACGTTAGCGGGGAATATAAAGTATAAGGTTAACTTCAGTAAGATAAGGTATATTATATTTGTTGAATAGATTCTCTATAAGAGTTAAGAAAAGTAGGTGAACAAATGGGAAAATATCAATTGGATACAAAAGGTAAGGCGGCTGTGGCAAAGTATCATGAAAAACAAAAGCCAGCTAAATTTGATAAAAAGCAGCAACTTGAAAAAATACGTACAGAGTATTTGAAGAACAAGCAAAAACAAACAGATAAATAATATGAATGTGAACATAGGAAGATGTTTAACTTGTTTTAAATTTTTAAAAGTGATGAATAGGCTCGGTAATGTATGGGTAGCCGATACTGAATTTTAAGGATTCACCATACTGTAGAACTACCCAAAAATGACGTTAAATAATAACTAGTGAAGAGCTTGGAAACTAATTTGTTGGTTTTCAAGTTTTTTATTTATAATAGAATAGGTCTATTTTCCTTCAGAAATTGCTTTATCTATAAGCAGAAAACGAACTATTATTTGGTTAATGAAAAAAATGTTCGGTTTTTCTATTGATTTCGTCATAATTCGATGTTATATTTACTACATAATTTAATTATGTCGTCGTATAACGTTGGGAATAAGGCCCAAAAGTCTCTACCGGATCACCGTAAATGATCCGACTACGATGAGTGATGCTTATTTATATTCACTTATTGGGGTTAGTAGAGGTATACGACCAGAAATGGTAGTATACTTTTTTTCGTTGTCGCGATAAAAATGGAGGAACTTATGAAAAAGTATTTTCGTTTTGAGGAATTAGGAACAAACTATCGCCGTGAGATTATAGGTGGTTTGACAACATTCTTGGCAATGGCTTATATCTTAGTGGTTAACCCGATGACTTTATCTCTTGAAACAATCGAAGGGTTACCAGAGTTTATGTACATGGATAAAGGATCTGTGTTTACTGCAACAGCTATTGCTGCAGCAATCGGATCTATATTAATGGGTGTGCTGGCTAGATACCCAATCGCACTTGCACCAGGTATGGGATTAAATGCATTCTTTGCTTATACAGTTGTACTTGAGTTCGAAATCCCATGGCCAATCGCTTTAACGGGCGTTCTATTCTCTGGTCTCATTTTTATATGCTTATCCCTTTCAGGAATAAGAGAAACAATTATTAACGCTATACCATCTGAGTTGAAATATGCAGTAGGAGCAGGTATTGGTTTATTTATCACATTTGTCGGCCTACAAAACTCTAAAATTATTGTTTCCAATCCAAATACAGTAGCAGGCTTAGGTGATTTAACAGACCCTAACATTCTATTAACAATCTTTGGACTTGTCATTACTGTGATTATGATGGTAAAAGGAGTTAAGGGTGGAATTTTCTACGGTATGTTAGTGACTGCGATTGTCGGTATGATTCTAAGCTTAGTTCCAGTTCCAGATGCAGTTGTAGGAAGTGTTCCATCAATGGCTCCTACTTTCGGAGCAGCATTTGACGTGTTTTTTGAAGACCCAACCGCATTACTTACTGCTCAATTTTTAATTGTTGTGTTAACGTTCTTGTTTGTAGATTTCTTTGATACGGCAGGTACTTTAATCTCCGTAGCAAACCAAGCAGGTTTAATGAAGGGTGAAAAGTTACCTCGTGCAGGTAAAGCATTGTTAGCAGATTCTATTGCTACAGTAGCGGGAGCTGTTTCCGGAACTTCTACTACTACTTCTTATGTAGAGTCAACAGCTGGGGTAGCGGCTGGAGCAAGAACTGGTTTTGCTGCAGTAGTAACCGGGGTTCTGTTCTTACTTTCTTTATTCTTTTTCCCACTGTTAGATGTCATTACTTCTTATGTAACAGCACCGGCATTAATTATTGTTGGGGTACTAATGGTTTCTTCTATTGGTCAAATCGACTGGAAACGTTTTGAAATTGCAGTACCAGCCTTCTTTGTAATTATAGCAATGCCTTTAACGTACTCTATTGCAACTGGTATCGCTATTGGATTTATCTTCTATCCAATTACAATGATCGTTGCAGGTCGCATAAAAGAAATTCACCCAATCATGTATGGCATGTGGCTAGTATTTGTTGGCTACTTCATATTCTTATAAAATAGCATTTTATAAAGAGGGGCTTATGCCTCTCTTTTTTTATTTTAATTAAGAAGGATATAGAGTGTGTAAATAGAACCTATAGTATATAGAAGAAACTCACTTTAAGTTTGGAGGAATGACATAGTGATACATATAAGAAAAGCAGTACCATATGATGCAAAAGGAATTGCCAAAGTTCACGTGGAAAGCTGAAAGTCTACTTATGTAAATATTGTACCGGAGGAATTTTTAAATAACCTTTCTTTTGAAAGGAGAGCTGATTACTGGTTTTCTGTTATTCCAGACGGAGGAGTTTATGTAGCTGAAGATGAAAATAATCAAATCGTTGGTTTTGCTTCTGGGGGAAAGGAACGAAGTGGGGATTACTCGAATTATAATGGGGAAATATATGCCATCTATATTTTAAAAGAATATCAGGGGATAGGTATTGGTAAGTTATTAATCGATTCTATAGTAAAAGAGCTAACGAACCAGGGGGTCTTTACTATGTTAGTACTTGTTCTAGAAGATAACCCTTCGCGACATTTTTATGAGAAGCTTGGTGCAAAGAAGATAGATAGTATAATAGTAGAAATCGGTGGAGTAAAGCTTAATGAGCTAGTATACGGGTGGGAAGATATTATGCCCTTAGCGGCTAAATAGAAGTAAATGATTTAGGTTCTATAAAGCCTATATACTTTAGGGAGATTTATCTGAATAAATTGTTATTATATTTAAGCGTATTTTATTAAAAATAGTGTTGACGAATAGTTTAAAAGGGTGGTATAGTAATCAAGTTGTTACTTTTACTTCTGATTACAAAAAAACAAATTTTAAAAAGTTGTTGACAATGATAATCAGATTTGATAAGATAATAAAGCTGTCGAAACAAATCGACACAATGAACATTGAAAACTGAACATGCAAAACGTTAAGACATACAGCATCAACAAGCTTCGGCTTGATTGACGC
>JBEMAY010000010.1:22527-63415 GCA_040274765.1 Psychrobacillus sp. | reverse complement strand
CGAACACGGAAGTTAAGCTCTTCAGCGCCGATGGTAGTTGGGGGTCTCCCCCTGCAAGAGTAGGACGTCGCTGGGCAACTATAAGAAGTCGTCACCGAGTAATCGGTGGCGGCTTTTTTGTATGTCCTTATAAAGAAATAAGACCAAGAACACTATTCTCTATATGCAAGTGACCTTGGAACAAGACATTTGTCATAATAAGCGAGAATCGGTCGGTTATATCCAATAATCGGTCGGTTCGGCATAATAATCGGTCGGTTCCACGAAAAAATCGGACGGTTATACCCAATAATCGGTCGGTCAACCACCAATAGGAGAAATTCACTCACCTAATGATAAATAAACTCTCTATTAATGAAGAATTCTTGCGCCGTCTGTCTGATTTAGCAACCCGTTCCTGGGCAATTGATGAGGCCGGCCGCAAGAGTAGGACGTCGCTGGGCACCAAAGGAAGTCGTCACCGAGTAATTGGTGGCGGCTTTTTGTTTTATCTTTTACAGAAAAAAGCCGAAGGCACTCTCTCCCTAAGGAAGTGTGCGAGAAGTCGGAGGGTAAAGAGTTCGAGCAACCGAACGACGACAGCTTACAAAGAAATCTGCAGCAGATCTGGTTTTGTGACCGCAGATGGTAGTTGGGTGATTGCCCACCTGCAAGAGCAAGAAGGAATTGGGCAACATAGAAAATTTTCGCCTGGGAATAGATGGAGGCTATTTTGTTTAGTATTCATCTTTAATGTCGAATGATATGTTAGATGTTCGTCTTTAATTTACATTTCCCGGGAAATAGAAACGAGATGTGACAAAGCAAATATAAAAAATAAACTTACTTATTATATTTTAACGGAAAAGAGCAACATTTTCTTTTGATTAAAAATTTATGTCTTAATAAATATTATTATGTAATGTTCCATTATGGTAAAAGAAGTTAAAAAAAGAATAATTATATATAATAATTAGAAATTTCTAATTATTATGTTGACTACAAAACAATGGTGGTGTATTTTAATTATGAAGGATTATTCCAGTATTTATAATTATTTAGGAAATATTATTCTCCATAAACACCTATATAAATTACATCCAGGCAAAAAACTATAAGATTAACTAGCTATATTAATAAATTTAAAGGAGATGAAAATTTGTATGAAGTATTACCGGCGACAAGTAAGTTTTCTAGTTTCTTTGTTACTTATTATTGGTTTACTACCTATTTCGGTAGCAGCAGAAGTTTTAGAAAATGATTTTATTGAGGTAGAAGCTGCACCAGTAGATCCAACAATTAGTGTAGAAGGTCCAAGGCATGAGATTGATTTTGTTGATGAGAGTATAGAAGGTAAATCTGACTTTATTGCTATTTTTACTGAAGAGTATGCTCGAGAAATACTTGTGAAAAAGTTTTGGGTTGCAGTCCAGGTAGACCAAAACAACCGAGTGGTAAGGGTTGTAAGTCAATCCAATAATGGAGCAGTACCTATCTGGGAAGATGAACAATTAC
This sequence comes from Psychrobacillus sp., assembly GCA_040274765.1. Lineage (GTDB taxonomy): Bacteria > Bacillota > Bacilli > Bacillales_A > Planococcaceae > Psychrobacillus. The sequence continues at coordinate 61,921 of JBEMAY010000010.1, read as the reverse complement.
TTTCAGTTCCCAAGGGCGGATATATTCTATTAGCACATGATGACTCTTGGGGAAACAAGGATTTCAGAAAATTTTTGGCTACAAACTTTAAAACTGCTGACGTAATTAAATTAAGAAAGAATGGTGAAGTTGTTCCAATTTCAGAATTCATGACAGGAGAAGGGTTACTTGCTGGGATTCAATTAAATAATGAGTTAATGTATACGGTCACAGAACCTCACACGCAAATATCGGGAACCATTAAGAACTTTGAAAGTGGTGAAAGGTACCGGCTATTAGCGAATGGACAAGAAATAAACTTAGCAGCAGACGGTACGTTTAATTTCACACAATCAGTTAGTAATGGCACCAATTATATAGACTTAGAAATTTATAAAAATGATCGCTTGCATGAAACTCAATCGCTGATTGTTTATTTTAAAGATACGAAGTCAGCAAACAAGCAGGTTTTCTTATGGGTTGAACAAGGTCCAAACGCACGTCATTTTCAATCATCAGAGGATGTTTATAATATGCTCGTAAAAGCAAAGGATGCTGGTGTCACGGCAATTGCGTTGGACGTTAAAGGAGTAGAGGGATTTGCAGCTTATAAGGAAAGTGACTTAACTGGGAGGCCATATATTAGTGAAATGACCTCGCCTGCAAGAGCTGGATCAAATCCTAATCTTGATTTATTGAAGGAATTTATTACTCATGCCCGTACGCTTGGTTTGGAAGTACATGCAGCGATAAACGTATTTGCAGAAGGGTCTATTGCTCATGGTGAGTACGCGGTGCTTAACAATCATTTGGATTGGGAAGAGGAAGTCTATCGCTATGAGGATGGCGGAGAAATTTTACGATTACGAGATAGTAAATATGGGAAAGGCGGTGCACTAGTTGCATTTGTCAATCCAGCAAACTTAGAAGCTCGTAAATATCAATTAGATACATTTGAAGAGATTATTAAGAACTATGATGTGGATGGAGTGCTTTTAGATCGCGGTAGATATGATAACTACTTTGCGGATTTTAGTGAGGAATCCAGGGTACAATTTGAAGCATATTTGAGTAAAAAGGGGAAAAAACTAACGAATTGGCCGGCGGATATATTCACTTATAACGGTAGCAATCGTATGGATGGGCCACTAATTGATGAATGGTTTACGTATAGATCTAGTGTGATTAAAAGCTTTACAAGTGAAGTAAGGGACTTAGTAGATTCATATAATGTAGCAGAAAATAGAGATGTATTGCTATCTGCTTATGTTGGTTCCTGGTACGAATCTTATTATTTAAACGGAGTGAACTGGGCAAGCCCGACATTCCAATATGATGAAAGACTGAACTATCCACAGGAAAGCCTTTATACAGAGGAATATGCAAAAACAGGTTATACGGAAGACTTAGACTTCCTAATGATCGGCACATATCAAACGACGGCAAATGAAGTGAAAAAGTATATTACGCAAGGAAATATTTTGACTGATGGGAAGCTGCCACTATATGCAGGAATGGCATTGGAGAATGTTCAAGAACCATCTGTTCAAAGAGAAGTATTTCAAGCTGGATTGGCAAATACGGATGGTCTTATGCTTTTCGACTATTCGCAAGCAAACTTTCCTGTTATTAAAGCCTCCATTAATAACGAGGAATATATTAAAGATTACCAGTTGGGAATAAGTAATCCAAAAGAAAACTCTAATTTTATAGAAGGCGATTTCCTCAACATTAACCGAAATGATGGAAATATCAATGTTTACTCAGAAGCTTTTGGACCATCAACTGCAACAAATAAATGGGGGGTTGAAGCGGTAGTCGACGGATCAGGACAGGTTGTCAAAATGGTTAATAAACGACAGGCGATGGAATGGAGTTGGGGCTCACAAGAGGATAATAATAGCCTAATTCCAGAAGGCGGCTTTGTTGTTTCTGCACAAGATCCATCTGGTTCTCGTGAAAAAAGACAAACAGTAGCATTCGCATATGATATTGGTGACGAAGTAAGAGCAGCATTATTAAGTGGATTTTTAGATTATGAAGGAAAAACGTTTAATAACCATAATCTTGAACTCAAAGGAAGTGTTCAAGTAGTTGGTCCAGGTGAAGCAAAAGTAGAGATAAACGGGGCAGAGGCTATTTTAAAAGAAGATGGTAGTTTCACCACTAATGTCGAGCTACAGCCAGGAACAAACAAAATTGAAGTAGTTGTTCATGTAGATGGATATAAAACTCACTTTAAAGTAGTGGAAGTTAATGCAGGAAAACTAACGATTGAAGAATTGAAGGAAGCGGTAGAAAGAACGGATATAAATCCAAATGGGATTAAAAATGCGATTCTTACACAAATCGATAATGCTATGAGAGACTATAAAAAAGCGGCTGAATATAAGGATAAAGGAGAAGAAGAACTAGCAGCTAAGCATCAAGAAAATGGAGATAAAAAGCTTGAGGCAACGATGAAAATGATTGAGCAGCATGCAGGCAAGCATATCAGTGAAGAAGATGCTACAGGGCTTATACGCATGATTGGATTAATTTTACCTAAATAACAAATGTTTTTCATTGTTTGGGGTGTTAGGGAAACTTTAGCGACACCCCAGACTTATGTTGGAGGTATACATATGCACATGGATAAAGAAGTATTGAGGAGCAATTATTGTAATAGAGACTACGAATACCATCTATTAGGTTCTGTAAATGAAGCGAATGGAAAAGTAAACCTTCTCTATGTACAAGATGGCGGAGATTATTTGGAGTTAGGTGAAATTGAGAAGGTCTACAATAGCTTGATAAGAATGTATAAAGAACAAGGTGAAAATCTAATTTGTGTACTGGTATCACCTGGGGATTCGATTGAAAGATGGCATTCCTATGATAGAAGAGGAGCCAATTTTAATAATTATATCTCCTTTTTCAATGAGGAACTTGTACCGTTCGTAGAAGAAAAATTAAATCTGCAGGTAGGCAAAAGAGGACTTCTAGGAGATTCTTTGGGTGCGAATATTAGCTTAAATATTGCTATGCAAAAGCCAGAGAATTGGTCGCATCTATTGTTACAGTCGTCAGCGATATCTCCTAGGGAATTAAGTGATTTAGAAGGTTTCAGTACATTACCCTGGCATGTTTATCAAACGGTCGGCATTTATGAGGATGAGTTTATCTCCCCTATTTCTAATGAAAAGCTATATATCTATTCCCGTAATCAGAAAATGTACCAAATCTTTAAGGAAAAAAATACAGATATTGAATACAAAGTGCAAGAGGAAAACCATTTATGGGATTTCTGGCGAAGAGACTTACCGACGGCTCTTCAATACTTTTTGAATAATGGATAATTTCTATCATTATTTTATTAGAGTTAAGACGCATTATCTTTCATTACATAAAAGTGTTGGGAGAGATTGGAATGGAATATAGTATCGGAATAGATATCGGGGGTACTAAGATTGCCACAGGAATCGTAGGACGTGAAGGCAATGTACTGTCTAAAAGAATTTACCCAACCCCTAGTTCTACAAATAAGGAAATAGTAGAACTTTTAACAGAAACAGTGGATGATTATTTAAGGATTGCAACTGAAAAAGGTATGGAACTAGTAAGTGTGGGAATAGGTTCTGCCGGTCAAATAGATTATAAAAGGGGTAAAATACTCTCAGGTACGGTAAATATCAAGGACTGGAACAATATTGATATTAGAAAATCTCTATCTCTTATAACTAACCTTCCAATATATCTTGATAATGATGCAAATACATTTGCTATAGCGGAACATCAGCTTGGAAGCGGTAGAGGTGTGGATGACGTAGTATGCCTAACCCTAGGAACCGGGATCGGTGGCGGAATTATATCTGGTGGGAATGTCATTCGTGGTAAATGGGGAGGTGCAGCGGAATTGGGTCATATGTCTGTGAACTTTAATGGACCAGATTGTAATTGTGGTTCTAAAGGATGTATAGAGACATATGCCTCGGGCACGGGCATCGCCAATAGAATGAAGGAAAAGTTATGTCTCTCTAATAGTGGAGAATTTACTTATTATAAAGAGAACCCTCATTTACTTACAAGCAAAGAGGTATTTGCTTGGAGAAAGGAGGGCTTAACAGAAGCAATGGAGATAATTGAACAATCCATAAAAGCATTAACCTTTGGAGTAGTGAACATTATACATACTTTCAATCCATCTATGATTGTTTTTGGAGGTGGGCTAGCTGAGGCGAACAGTTGGCTGATTTCAGAAGTAAAAAAGAGTTTGGAGACAATAGGGATGTCTTCATTAGTAAAGGATGTAGAGTTAAAGATCTCCAAACTGGGTCAAGATGCAGGGCTTATTGGAGCAGCTTATCAAGTATGGATGGATAAAAACTAAAAGGAGGAATTTATATGAATGATGTTTTTAATGAAAAAGCGAATATTTTGTGGGTCGATTTTTTAGCAAATGGGGAACGTCTAGCTAACGAAGAGGAACAAGTAAAATTGATCAAACAAGCAGTAGAGTCTGGAATTACACATATGATTATTGATGCCAAGGTGCCTTTTGGTCAAACTACTTATCCAAGCAACTATGCTCATCATATTAGCAGCTGGTCAGATGGCTCATTTAGTAGCTGGAAAAATCGCGACTTTTTAAAAGAGTTTTTAAGTAAGATGAAAGACATCAAGCACATTAAAGTTTTAGCGAATGTGGACGTCTTTTCGGAAGGTATAACTTCTTCCCGCGATGGAATGGCATACGATAAGCCAGAGTGGCAAGTTACGTTTTATAACGACGCTGTTTCCAACGAATCAAATGCAGCTGAATACTCGGATGCTGCAACCATTTTTGTGAATCCAATTCATCCCGAAGTAGTGGAATACGAACTTAATATTATAAAAGAGATATGTACCTATAATTTAGATGGGATAGTCGTAGATCGCTGTCGTTATCCTAACATTTATGGAGACTTTAGTGATCTAAGCAGAATTGGCTTTGAATCCTATATAGGTAAAAAAGTTATCAATTGGCCAGAGGATATTTTCACGATTGATAAAACAAAAGAAATTAATCGCGGAGCACTATTCCCTAAATGGACAGAGTGGAGAGCATTAAACATCAAAAATTTCGTAAGCAAGGCAAGGGAACTGGTAAAGTCAGCAAATCCGAATCTTATATTTTCTGATTACGTTGGCTCCTGGTACCCACTATATTATAGCGAAGGAGTCAATTGGGGGAGTGAAACATATCATCCAGACCTTGAATGGACATCCAAAACCCATAATGTCTCTGGGCTTGCAGAACAATTGGACTTCATTATGACGGGCTGTTATTACCCAGAAGTATATGTTGAAGAAGCCGAACAAAATGGACGTCCTGCCGAGTGGTACAGTGTTGAAGGTGCAATTGATAAAAGTCTGGAAGTCATTAACGGTAGTATCCCTGTTGTAGGAAGTCTATTTCTGAAAGACTATACAAACAATCCAGATCAATTTAGAAAAGCGATTAGAATGTGTAAGGAAAAATCAGCTGGCGTCATGATCTTTGATACGGTGTATTTAGAGGAATATAACTGGTGGGATATCCTTGCTGAGGAACTGAATATATCTAAGGAAAGCTAAAGAGGGATGCATATGAGAAAGCTAGCTTTAATACCAGTAGATGCAAGACCAGTAACCTACGACTTACCGAAGGATCTTGCTCAACTAGCAGATTGGGAAGTAATTACACCCCCAAAATCAGAGCTTGGTTTTTTAAAGGAAGCAGCTAACTTTTCCGCTTTGTTTCAGTGGATTGAAGATATTTCGGAAAGTGTAGACGGTTTCGTAATTTCCATTGATATGCTTCTTTACGGTGGCTTGGTTCCTTCTAGAATTAATAACGAAAGTGAATCGATCATCCGGCAAAGATTGGATTGGTTAGTAAAGATAAAACAGCTATATCCAACTGTCCAGTTAATGGCATTTAGCTCGACGATGCGAATCTCCAATAATTACGTCAATCAAGAGGAAAAGGATTACTGGAATGTGTATGGAAAAGAACTATGGGCTTATTCATATCATTACCACCTATTTCAAAAGTATCAATTGAATGCGGACCGGGACATTATGAATGATTTAACAAGTAAAATTCCAGAACATATTCTTGCAGACTATATAACGAGTAGGGAACGAAACTTTAAGATAAATCTAACCTTAATAGATTATGTGGAAAAAGGGATTATCGATTTGTTGATATTTCCTCAGGATGACACGAGTGAATACGGTTTGAATATTATGGAACAGGAGCAATTAAAGGAAAAGATTTTTCAAAAGGGTCTGTATGAAAAAATATTTATTTACCCAGGAGCAGATGAAGTTGCAAGTGTACTTACCTCTAGAATGATCTATGAATTAGAGAAAGAAGCATTCCCAACATTCTATCCGATATACAGTGGTATGAAGGGTGCGTTATCTATAGCAATGTATGAAGACCGACCTCTTTTTGAGTCTGTAAAAGGACAAATTTATGCTTTTGGTAGCCATACAGTTGAACACCCTGAGGAAGCAGATATTGTAATTGGAGTAAATGTGCCGGGTAGGAAACAAGGTGATTTGGCCTTACAAGTAAATTTAAATGAAGTAGATACAAATGACAGAAATATAGGCGAGTGGATAAGAAAACTCCGCTATTATTTTATGCGTGATAAATTAGTTGCAATTGCGGACGTTGCTTATGCAAATGGGGCAGATCGGACGATGATTCCTCAGTTGTTATCAGTCTTTTCAATTGAAGAACTTTCTGGATTTGCCGCATGGAATACAGCAGGCAACACGATTGGTACCACTATAGCGCAAGCTGCGTTAGTTTATTTAGCTGCTAAACAAGGAAGAGTGACCAGCCAAGTAAAAGATAAGCAAATTTTAATCCGATTACTCGATGATTACATATATCAAACAATTGTCAGACAGGAAGTTAGAAAAACAGTAGATGAAGAACAAGTTCAAAACGACGTGCTATTGGAAAAGGTAAGGGAATTATTTAAAGAATCATCGACTACATTTATCGAACAAACCAATATGAAATACGAGGTAGATTCTATTTATCTTCCTTGGGATCGATCATTTGAGATTGGTATAGAGGTAAAGTCGTATGAACAGGAGGGTTTCTCTTGAAAAAAGATATAGCAATCATAGGCGGAGGTATTGGAGGCTGTATGGCAGCACTGTCAGCAGTCAAGCTAGGAAAGAAAGTGGTCATGACAGAGGAAACGAAGTGGATTGGTGGCCAGCTAACAAGTCAAGCAGTACCACCCGATGAGCATCCATGGATAGAAGAGTTTGGCTGCACAGAGACATATAGGAAGTTTAGAAACGAAGTAAGAGACTATTATAAAAAGAATTATCCCTTAAACGAGAATGCAAAAAATAATAATCGTTTGAATCCTGGAAACGGCTGGGTTAGTAGAATTGCACATGAACCAAGGGTTGCTTTAAATATTTTATATGACTTTCTACAGCCTTATCTATCGAATGGACAAATCGAGCTATTGCTGGAGCATAAAATTACTAGAGTAGAAGTTAATAATGATGAAATTAAACAAGTATACGTACAAAACCTTTTAACGGAAGAGGAAATAGAAATTGAAGCACAATTTTTCCTCGATGCTACGGAACTTGGTGATGTATTACCGTTAGCTGGTGCAGAATATTCTATAGGGGCTGAGGCGAAGAGTGAAACAGCTGAGTACCACGCTTTAGATGTAGGTGACCCGCAAGATATGCAATCGATAACACATGTATTTGCCTTAGAGTTTGCTGAAGGGGAGAACCATACAATCGAAAAACCGGAGCAATATGAATTTTGGAGAAACTATCAAGCCCCATTTTTAAAGCATAAACAAATAAGTGAGTATATACCAGAGGCTGATACAGGTGAATCTAAGAAACTACCATTATTCAATGACGATAGCGGCAAGCTACCATTATGGGAATATCGTAGAATCATTGACGCTAATCAATTCACAAATGAATTCTTTAAAGGTGATATTTCTCTGATTAATTGGCCACAAAATGATTATTGGTTAGGATCAATTATTGATGTAAGTCCCGAAGAAAAGGCTACTCATTTAAAAGGAGCGAAACAGTTAAGCCTTTCATTGTTATATTGGCTACAAACGGAAGCGCCAAGAGCTGATGGAGGCATGGGTTATCCAGAGCTGAAGCTAAGACCTGATATTACAGGAACGGATGATGGTTTTGCAATGCATCCATACATCCGTGAGTCTCGTAGGATTAAAGCTTTACAAACAGTCGTAGAAGAAGATATAAATGCAGATCTACGAGGGGGAGCAGGGATTAAAACGTTAGAAAATTCAGTTGGAATAGGCGCCTATCGAATAGATTTACACCCAACAACGAAAAGTAATCGATTATTTTATGCAAAAAGCTATCCATTTGAAATCCCATTGGGCAGCCTAATACCCGTGAGAATAAAGAATTTAATCCCTGCTTGTAAAAATATTGGAACAACTCAAATTACCAATGGTTGTTTTAGAGTTCACCCTGTGGAATGGAATATAGGAGAAGCAGCTGGAACACTAGCCGCATTTTCTATTAACTCGGATATAAGTTTACATGAAATATATAATAGCCCAGATCGAATTAAGGAATATCAAAGTCTGCTAGTGGATAGAGGCATCAGCCTTCACTGGCCAGAAATCACGACTATATAAATCCTACTAAGAAAATAAGTCTTAAAATTCAAAAAATTAAATTGACATGAATATTATGGAAGGATATAGTTGGAATAGGAGGAAATATTCGCTTTTATTTACATAAAAGGAGATTTACTCCGATTTTATTCATTAAAAAATATTGAGGGGGAATTATATTGACTAGTTTCAAGATGAAAAAGAGTCTTTTATTGATGCTTGTTTTGGGAGCGATGTTGTTTTTTATGGCAGCGTGTTCGGATGATGATGCTGGAGAAGCGAAAGGGGATTCACCAGATGACGTAAAGGAATCCGGTGAGCTATCTGGGGAAGTTGAATTTATGACTATCTCATTAAGTCCTACTTTTGACGAGTACTTGAATAATTTAAAAGAAACGTTCGAAACAGAAAACCCAAAAGTAAAGGTATCTATTAGAGATGTACCTTATGAACAAGTGGAACAAATCATTTTGACATCTGCAGCAAGTGGGAATATGCCAGATGTAATGAATCTTAATACCGAATTTGTGAAGAAAATAGCAGCAAATGGAGCATTAGTGAATATGGATGAGGCTGCAGCAGACGTCAAGGATACTTTCTTTGAAGGACTATGGGAAACGGGTGGTGTAAACGGTTCTGTTTATGCATTACCTTGGTATACCACTACTAGTGGAATGATTTACAATCCAGATATTCTAAAAGAAGCAGGCTTTGACGAACCACCTTCAACATTTGAAGAGGCATGGGAAATGTCTAAAGTTATTAAGGAAAAAACAGGAGCTTATGGAGAAGTAATTGCGCCGGATATGCATTTATTGTTTCCAAAGAATGGTATTAATATTTTGAATGAAGATTATACAGCAGCGGCCTTTAATACACCGGAAGCTGTAGAACTATGGACATCTTATAAAAAGTATCATGACGAAGGATTATTTCCTTTAGATATTATGTTAAAGCAAGTGTCAATGCCTGAACTATATGCACAGGAAAAAGTTGCTTGGTGGTCGACAGGTCCTCAGCTTTTCCGTCAAGTAAACGATCTTTCTCCAGAAGTGTATGAAAAATCCATGGCAGCTCCTGCATTAAAAGGTGATGCTGGAAAGCAACATGCTAACCCAATGAATATTGCCGTGTCGGCATCTAGTAAATCGAAAGAAGCAGCTGTTGCATTTGCTAAGTTTGTAACAAATGCAGAGAACCAATTGGAATTTGGTAAACTTGCATCTGTATTACCTCCAGTTGAAGAGGCAGTTAATGATGAATTTTTTGCACAAGGAGCAGATTCAAAGGATGCAACTGAGAGAGGAAAGTATTATGCAGCACAATCACTTGCAGATGCAGTAAATATGACTCCTGCAACTGAGCATGTGTCTAAAGTTAATGAGGCTATTCATACTGCTTTCCAACGAGTAATTTTAGAAGATAAGGATCCGGCAGAAGCGCTAAAAGAAGCTGAAGCAGAAGTAAACAATATTCTTCAATAAATTTATTGGACCTCCGATTAGAGGGGGTCCACTACTCTTCTAAGGAGGTTAACTTATGTATAAAGCAAGACATGCTTGGGGATTTTTATCTCTGCCACTTCTCCTACTGCTTCTCTTCACATTTATTCCAACTATTGCAGCATTTGTTTTGAGTTTTACAAACTATAATGTGTTTCGTCCATTGGAATTTGTAGGATTAACAAACTATATCGATGCATTTATGGATGCAACATTTAGAAAGGCAATGTTTAACACGGTTTATTACTGGTTACTTGTTACGCCTGCATTAGTAATATTACCAATTTTCGTAGCTATCTTAGTAAATCAGAAGCTTAGAGGTGTGAAAATTTTTAGGCTTATTTTTTATTTTCCTACATTAGTTTCTGTAGTTGTAACTGCCATCCTCTTTACTTGGATGTTTGCCGAACAGGGAATTATCAATTACTTGTTTAGTATTGTAGGAATAGATCCAATTGGTTGGTTAACGAATACGTTTACTGCTATGCCTGCATTGGCAATTGTAACAATCTGGCAAGGATTCGGATATTACATGCTTTTTTATTTAGCAGCTCTCCAAGGGGTACCAAACGACTTGTATGAAGCAGCGGAATTAGATGGGGCTAGTTCTTGGAAAAAACACTTACATATTACGATACCTATGATTAAACCAATGATCTTTTTTGTGGCCGTTATATCAACAATGGGAGCATTTAAAGAGTTTACCTTAATGTTAACCATGACAAATGGTGGACCCTTGAGCTCAACTACAACAGCTGTATTTCTAGTATTTAAAGAAGCATTTACAAACCTTGAAATGGGATATGCGAGTGCAATTTCGTTTATTTTATTTGTTTTTATCCTAATAATCACACTTATAAATCAAAAGTTGTTGGATAATAACCCTGAGAAATAATGGAGGTGAATACATTGGCACAATCGATAATAGAAGAAAATATAAAAGAAACAACAAATCAAACCGGCAAAAAATCTAAGTCTGGTAATCCGAGTAAAAGAATAAATAAACAAAAAATGTTAATTAAATTGTTATCTTATCTACTTCTCTTAGTAATAACATGTATTACCATTGTCCCTTTCCTATTTGCGCTATCCACTTCTTTAAAAGGAACGAATGATGTCTTATTTTCTATACCACCTCAATTAATACCAAAGAATATTACTTTCGATAACTTCATTACTGTATGGAATACATTGCCTATTGCTAGATACTTAATGAATAGTGTAATCCTAACTTTTTTTGGCGTAGTACTTCCCTTAATATTATGTTCCTTTGCAGCTTTTCCGCTAGCAAGAATGACCTTCAAAGGTCGTAATTTTGTGTTTTTGCTAGTGATTGCGACAATGATGATTCCAGGAGAAGTTACAATGATTCCAACCTACCTAATCATCGATAAGTTGGGATTAATGGGCTCTTATGCTGGTGTTATTTTACCTGGGGCAATAAGTGTAATGGGTATTTTCTTGATGCGACAAGGATTTATGGGTATTCCTAAGGAAGTGGAAGAGTCTGCAATCATTGATGGGGCAAACGTGTGGCAAGTATTCTGGAAGATTATGTTCCCTATGGTTAAACCGATGCTAGGAGTTCTTACCATCCTAAGCTTTATGGGGGCGTGGAACAGTTTCCTATGGCCATTACTTATCCTAAACGATCCAAGTACTTATCCGATAACCTTGGGACTGTATCAACTACAAGGTGCATTTTCTGCGAACACAAGACTTGTTGCAGCTGGGGCTATGATTGCTTTAGTTCCGATTATTATCGTGTTTATAGCATTTCAACGCTATTTTATCGAAGCGGCTTATTCTAGCTCGGTAAAGGGATAAGAAATAAAGTAGGAGGTAATCTATTTGGATGCAATAACTTCTGGTATCTACGTTGGATTTGATTGGTTTATACGAATTGTTAAGCTCAATCTGTTATGGCTATTCTCATGCATAGCTGGAGTTTTTATATTTAGTATGTTTCCGGCTACAAGAGCAGCTTTTGTAGTAACAAATGAATGGACAAAAGGAAATACAGATATATCTGTTTGGGGGACGTTTAAAACATCCTTTAAAAAAAATTATTGGAAGTCACAATCAATGGGCTATTTGCTAGGGTTAATCTTTTTTATCCTTATTATAGATCTTAGATTATTTCTTTCTTTTGAAAGTAATATAATTTGGAGTTCTTTAATAGTTACCTTTTCTATTTTCTTAGTCTTTTTATTAGTGATCAGTTTTTATGTCTTCCCAATGATACTAGAATCCGAATTAAGTATGAAAGATACGCTTAAGACAGCATTCTTTACAGGGTTTTCTTATCCACACTGGACTTTCATTAACCTTTTAGGTGTATTGACGGTAACTTTTATAACTATTATCTATCCAATTTCGTTACTATTTTTGTCAGGTGGAGTAATCTTTTTATGGATAACCTGCATGAACAAAATTGTAAAGGCTAAGATTGAAACAAAATATGAAAAGTTACATGGAATTACGGAATAAATCTGTGTGGTGAACGGTGTGACGGTATTGAACAAAAATAATAATCTTATAGATTAGTACAAACAGTGGTGATTAGATGAGAAAGTCGGACTTCTTTAGTAAGGTTAAAGGTAAATTGATTGTTTCGTGTCAGGCTCTAGAGGATGAACCCTTACATGGCTCAAACATAATGGCTAAGATGGCAGTAGCAGCAGAACAAGGTGGTGCCTCTGGAATAAGGGCAAATGGAAGTGAAGATATTAAGGCAATAGAGCAAGTGACAAGCTTGCCGATAATTGGTCTTGTAAAGCGAGACTATGAGGATAGTGAGGTTTATATCACACCTACTAGAAAGGAAGTAGACGAGCTACTAGATACAGGTGTGGTTATGATTGCACTAGATGCAACATCTAGAAGGCGTCCCAACGAAGAAAACCTTCCTGACCTGATTACGTATATTAAACAACATGGCAGATTAGTGCTAGCAGATATCTCTACCGTCGAGGAGGGCTTGAAGGCTTTAGAATATGGTGCAGATTGTGTCTCAACTACCCTGTCAGGGTACACATCATATACTAGGAGTAGTAACAGAGGTCCCGATATAGAATTGGTAGAGGAGCTTTCTAGGTTAACGAGTAAACCAGTAATAGCAGAGGGTAGGGTGAATAACCCTGAAGAAGTAAGTATCCTTTTAGAAAAAGGGGCACACACAGTAGTTGTTGGATCAGCCATTACAAGACCACAGCATATTACGGAAAAGTTCGTTCAAGCACTGAACATTAAAAATGCATAAATGCACGTAGTCTTTGAAAAAGTGAAGCTAAGTACCGGCATAGACAATAATTAATGCGGACGCACAGTCTTTCGGATGTAAAGTTCCCGAAGAGGTATGTTTTTAGCTAAAAACTGTATTCAAAGAAGTAATAGTTTAAAATAGAAGTATATATTTTATATTAACATTTCCTAAGATAAGGACGGTAGAATACATGAAAATGCCTATAATAGAAATAATAAATAGTTACTATCCATCATTGACTAACTCAGAGCAAAAAGTAGCAACATTTGTCCAAGAAAATTTGGGTAAGGTTATTTATTATTCGGTAACAGATTTAGCCGATGAAGCAGGCGTTGGAGAAACTACTGTACTTAGATTTTGTAGGAAGATAGGATTAAAAGGGTATCAAGAATTTAAACTAACGATTGCTCAAAACTTGTCTGAGGGTGAAAGAGACAAAGATAACTCGGAAGCATCTAATTTTATCCAATCCATTAGAGGGAATACCATTAAGGCAATAGAAAATACAGCTTCTATGATTATTGAGAATGATTTAGAGGCAGCTATCGAACTATTGAATAAGGCTCGAACCATTAGTTTCTTTGGAGTTGGTACCTCTGGAATAACTGCATTAGACGCAAAAAGTAGATTGTTAAGAATCGGTAGACCTTCAGAAGCAATTACGGATTCACATTTACAAGCTATGTCTGCGGCCACGCTTACTGCAGAGGATGTAGTAGTTGGCCTTAGTATATCTGGAAGTACTAGGGATACATTGGAGGCGCTAGAGATAGCTAAAATGGCTGGAGCAAAAATCATTGCCATTACGTATTATTCACGTTCTCCTATTACTCAATTTGCAGATATTGTCTTACTAGGCGGAGCAAAAGAGTCTCCATTGGAAGGTGGATCATTAACGGCTAAAATTTCTCAGCTTTTTATCGTCGATCTTTTATGCACAGGATTAGCGTTACAATCAAAAGATAAATCACTAGAGATGAAGCAGAAAACCGCAAAGGCTGTTGTAAACAAAATCTATTAATCGTCTTAAGGCTTATGAGTTATAGTTAATGGGGGCTCCCGGGTATTAAATTTAATACTAGGGAGTTTATTTCTTTCCGTATAATCTATATAAAATACCATTCATATAACGAATGTTGTATTGAAAATTCTCCACACGTAACAATCCCATCGTTACCCTCAGAGGTGAAATTTACTCTCATTCAAATTCAAAATGTCCTTCCTTCTTAACCAATCAATAAATGCTCTGTAGTTCCCTTCTTTTTCAATTTTCTAATTGGTTTATACATTAATTGAATACCGATATATAGAATGAAATTCATTTTACATGTTTCCATACTCCATGCAGGTTCCCAGATTATATATGTTCATAAAGGGTATATATTAGAATATCTTCTACCTATGAGGAACTATTATTTAAAGGAGTTGGAAGAATGTTAGAAAATGCATGGATTATGGTGTTGACGATTTTTGTCATTAACATTGTATACGTTACGTTATCCACTACTAGGATGATTCTTACGTTAAAGGGATATCGATATATTGCTGCATTTATGAGTATTGTAGAGGTTACTGTATATGTAGTAGGACTTGGCCTAGTGTTAGATAACTTGGATGCTATTCAAAATCTTGTTGCCTATGCACTTGGTTTTGGAACAGGAATCATTGTTGGTTCTAAGCTTGAGGAAAAGATGTCTTTAGGATATATTATGGTTAATGCTATTTCTGTGGAAAGTGATGTAAACCACTTATCTAATATCCTTCGAGAAGAAGGATATGGGGTTACAGATTGGACGGTAAATGGTCTAGCTGGGCAAAGACAAGCCCTTCAAATATTAACGCCTAGGAAATACGAGAATAAGTTATATGCTCGATTAAAGGAAATTGATCCAAAAATATTTATTATTGCACATGAGCCTAAAACTATTCATGGCGGGTTCTGGGTTAAAACGATTAGGAAAGGGAAGCTCTTTAGATGAAGCAAGAAACACAATGGTTTGAAGTGCAAGAAAACGAAAGCATTGCAGCCTGTATGGAAAAGATGGCAGAGCAGGGCTTTCAAGTGGTTGGTAGGCGAGAAGAGCCTTTATTTGCAGAGGTGGATGGAAAACCTGTTCCTATCAGGCAAATTATTCAATTAAAAGGTATTAAAGAAAAGAAATAATAGAAAATACATCAAAAACCGAACATTATATTTTTCTGAAAATTTATTGTTCGCTTTTAGGCGTTGACGTTGCTATCTAGACTTGTTAGAATATTAATAGTAATAGAACGATTTAATCCCCATATATGCTAAAGAATTGGCTTTAGCGTTTCTACCAAGTCACCGTAAATGACAGGACTATGAGGGAAAGCGACTTTTGGAAACTGCTAAAAGGGTGTGTTTTTCTATGCATATGCAAGTATCAAACACCCTTACTATGTTCCTCAAGTAAACTGCTTTTCTTCTTAAAGAAAGTAGTTTATTTGAGGAATTTTTTGTTTAAAAGGAAGGGACGAAAATAATGGACGCAAAAATTGGTGTAATTATGGGTAGTTCTAGTGATTGGGAAACGATGAAGCATAGCTGTGAAATATTAGATGAGTTACATATTCCATATGAGAAACAGGTGGTATCTGCACATCGCACTCCTGATCTTATGTTTGAATATGCGGAACAAGCGCGAGGAAGAGGTATTCAGGTAATTATTGCTGGAGCAGGCGGAGCAGCACATCTACCAGGAATGGTGGCGGCAAAGACGACACTTCCGGTTATAGGTGTACCAGTTCAATCCAAGGCATTGAATGGATTGGATTCTTTGTTATCAATTGTTCAAATGCCTGGAGGAGTTCCAGTAGCAACGGTGGCAATAGGCAAGGCCGGTGCTACAAATGCAGGTTTACTAGCTGCACAAATTCTTTCCATTCAAAATGACGAAATTGCTATTCGGTTAGAAAATAGAAGAGAAGCAATTAAAAAAAATGTCTTAGAAAGTAATGGTGAGCTACGATGAAGACAATCTATCCGGGACAAACAATAGGGATTATTGGCGGGGGACAGCTCGGCAGAATGATGGCCCTTGCAGCTAAAGAAGCTGGATTTAAAGTGGCTGTCCTTGAACCAAAGATGGACTCTCCTTGTGGCCAGATTGCAGATATTCAAATTGTTGCTCCATATAACGATGAGGCAGCTTTAGAAGAGCTTGCCGAAGTTAGTGAAGTTATAACCTATGAATTTGAAAATATAGATTATGAAGGTTTAAAGAGACTTACAGAAATTGCTTATGTTCCTCAAGGAGCGGAGCTTGTAAAAATTACACAAGATCGTATTTTGGAGAAGAGATCGATTCGAGCAGCTGGAGTGCCAGTGGCAAAATTTATAGAGGTACAAAGCTTTGAGGAGCTATCATCCAACATAGATAATATCGGCTATCCATGCGTGGTGAAAACTACACGTGGAGGGTATGATGGAAAAGGACAGCAGATTGTTAAAAGTAAGGAAGAGTTAAAACTAGCTAAGCCTCTTTTTCAACACTCACCATGTATAGCGGAAGCATTTGTACCATTTACTAAAGAGATTTCTGTAATTGTACAAAGAAATGGAAATGGAGAAACGTATTGCTTACCAATCGGAGAAAATATTCATGTGAATCATATTTTACATGAAACTATAGTGCCAGCGAGAATTAGTAAATCTCTATCTCAAAAAGCAGTAGAGGCTGCCGAAGTAATTGCGAACCATTTGAATCTTGTAGGAACGCTTGCTGTAGAAATGTTTGTGCTTGAAGGCGACAAAATATTAATAAATGAGTTAGCTCCTAGACCTCATAATTCAGGTCATTATTCTATAGAAGCTTGTAATGTATCTCAATTTCATCAGCATATAAGAGCGGTGTGTGGCTGGCCTTTAAGACAACCGAAGCTATGGACTAACTCAGTTATGGTGAACATACTAGGACAGCACGTAATTCCTGTAACAAACTCGCTCAGCAAGTATCCGAATTGGTCGCTACACTTGTATGGCAAAAGTGAGGCTATGGAAAACAGGAAGATGGGACACGTTACGATTCTTTCGGACGATATTGAGAAAACACTAGTAGAAATCGAACAATCAAAAATTTGGTCTTAATTTGGAGGAATAAAAATGATAGAACGTTATACACGCCCTGAAATGGGAGCAATTTGGACAGAAGAAAATAAATACAATGCCTGGTTAGAGGTAGAAATTTTAGCCTGTGAGGCATGGGCAGAAATAGGCGATATTCCAAAGGAGGATGTCGCACTTCTTCGTAAAAATGCTTCCTTTTCTGTAGACCGTATTTTAGAGATTGAACAAGAAACAAGACATGATGTTGTAGCATTCACTCGTGCAGTATCTGAAACATTAGGAGAAGAGCGTAAATGGGTACATTATGGATTAACTTCTACAGACGTAGTCGACACTGCTCTTTCTTATGTGATTAAACAAGCGAACAGTATACTACGTAAAGACATTCAAAACTTTATAGAGATTTTAGAAAATAAAGCAAAAGAACATAAATATACGGTAATGATGGGACGTACCCATGGTGTTCATGCAGAGCCGACTACATTCGGTTTAAAGCTAGCACTATGGACAGAAGAAATGAAGCGTAACCTGGATCGCTTTGAAGCCGCAGCTAAAGTAATTGAGACAGGTAAGATGTCAGGAGCGGTTGGTACGTATGCAAACATCGATCCATTTGTAGAGCAGTACGTATGTGAAAAGCTAGGATTAGCTGCTTCTCCAATCTCTACTCAAACCTTACAGCGTGATCGTCATGCTCAGTATTTAAGTGTAATAGCGCTAGTAGCTACTTCTATTGAAAAATTTGCTACAGAGATTCGTGGACTGCAAAAGTCAGAAACTCGTGAAGTAGAAGAGTTTTTCTCAAAAGGACAAAAGGGTTCTTCAGCAATGCCACATAAACGTAATCCAATTGGATCTGAGAATATGGTTGGGATGGCAAGACTTATTCGTGGTTATATGATGACTGCCTATGAAAACGTAGCGCTATGGCATGAAAGAGATATCTCTCATTCATCTGCAGAGCGTGTAATCTTACCGGATGCAACCATTGCATTGAACTATATGTTGAATCGTTTTAGTAACATTGTGAAGAACCTTACCGTGTTCCCTGAGAACATGAAACGCAATATGGATTCCACGTTAGGTTTAATATATTCACAGAGAGTTTTACTTGCATTGATCGACAAAGGGCTGGCGCGCGAAACAGCATACGATACGGTACAGCCACTTGCTATGAAGGCATGGGAATCTCAAAAGGCATTCCGTAGCTTTGTGGATGCAGATGAAAAAATTACTTCATTATTAACTAAAGAAGAATTGGATGATTGCTTTGACTACAATTACCACATTCAGCACGTCGATATGATTTTTGACCGCTTAGGCTTAAACAAATAGAGTTAACAAAAACATCAAGACATATCTGATTATATGGGGGAAACTATCGTGATAAAAGGCGATCTATTATACGAAGGTAAAGCAAAAAGATTATATGCAACGGAGAACGAAGAGGTTCTCTACGTTACATATAAGGATAGTGCAACAGCATTTAACGGAGAGAAGAAGGCAGAAATCGATGGTAAGGGCATATTAAATAACAAAATTACTACTATTCTTTTCGAACAGCTAAAGAAGTATGGGATTGAATCTCATTTTATTGAGCAGCTTTCTGAAAATGACCAGCTGGTAAAGAAAGTAGAGATTATCCCGCTTGAGGTAGTCGTAAGAAATATAGCTGCCGGAAGTCTTTCTAAGAGACTTGGTTTGGAAGAAGGGACCCTTCTAAAACATCCTATTGTTGAGTTTTATCTAAAGGATGACGAACTTGGTGACCCACTTTTAACAAATGCACATTTAGATTTATTGGAAATTGCTTCTTCTGAAGAAATAGATACGCTTCAAACGATGGCGCTTAAGGTTAACCAAGTGCTTCTCCCAATATTCTCTGATATTGGTGTTACTTTAGTAGATTTCAAATTAGAGTTTGGTAAAACAGCTGATGGATCGATTTTGCTTGCAGATGAGATCTCTCCGGATACTTGTCGACTATGGGACAAGGAAACAAATAAAAAATTAGACAAAGACGTGTTCAGACGCAATTTAGGAAGCTTAACAGAGGTTTATGAGATTATACTTTCCCGCCTAGGAGGACTATCAAAATGAAAAAAGTTAAAGTATATGTGACACTTCGTGAAAGTGTTTTAGATCCACAAGGGAGTGCAGTAATGGGTGCACTACATTCTATGGAATACAAAGAAGTCACTGACGTGCGAATCGGTAAATACCTAGAGCTCCAAATTGAAGAAGGAACACGTGATTTAGATGCCATGATAAGAGAAATGTGTGAAAAGCTTTTAACGAATACGGTAATCGAAGACTATCGGTACGAGGTTGAGGAGGCTGTAAGCAAATGAAGTTTGCAGTCATCGTATTTCCAGGATCCAACTGTGATTTAGATATGTATCATGCGATCAAAGATGAGCTTGGCGAAGAAGTAGAATACGTTTGGCATGATGAGAAGGATTTAAGTGGATTTGACGCGATTTTATTGCCAGGTGGATTCTCTTATGGGGACTACCTGCGCTGTGGAGCTATTTCTCGATTCTCTAATATTATGTCGGAGGTTGTGAAGGCTGCTGAAGCTGGAAAGCCTGTGCTAGGCGTGTGTAATGGTTTCCAAGTGTTGACAGAAGCTGGTCTTTTACCTGGAGCTTTACTACGCAATAAAGACTTGAAATTTATGTGCCGTACCGTTGATTTAAAAGTAGTAAACAACGAAACCCAATTTACCTCTGCTTATAAGAAGAATGATGTGATTCAGATCCCGATTGCCCACGGAGAAGGCAATTATTATTGTGATGAACTAACATTGATGTCACTAAAGGAAAACAACCAAATCGTCTTTACCTATGCTTCTGACAATCCAAATGGAAGCATAGAAGATATCGCAGGCATTGTGAACGAACGAGGAAATGTACTTGGGATGATGCCTCACCCAGAGCGCGCTGTAAGCGAAATGATGGGTGGAAGTGATGGATTAGCATTATTCAAATCTATTTTGAAACAGTGGAGGGAATCTCATGTCAGTCATGCTTGAACCAAATGCGGAGCAGATTAAAGAACAAAAGCTATATGCTCAAATGGGAATGTCCGATGAAGAATTTGCGATGGTGGAAAAAATCCTAGGAAGACTGCCTAATTATACAGAGACCGGTTTATTCTCTGTTATGTGGTCGGAGCACTGCTCTTATAAAAATTCTAAGCCAGTTCTACGTAAATTCCCTACAAAAGGACCTCAAGTATTACAGGGGCCAGGAGAGGGTGCAGGTATTGTAGACATTGGTGATGGGCAGGCTGTAGTTTTTAAAATGGAATCGCATAACCATCCCTCTGCAATCGAGCCTTATCAAGGAGCCGCAACTGGAGTGGGCGGAATTATTCGAGATGTCTTTTCAATGGGAGCACGTCCAATTGCTATGTTAAATTCTTTGCGATTTGGTGAACTAAAAACACCACGCGTTAAATATTTGTTTGAAGAAGTAGTGGCAGGTATTGCTGGCTATGGTAACTGTATAGGTATTCCAACAGTTGGTGGAGAGATTCAATTTGATGATTGCTATGAGGGTAACCCGCTAGTAAATGCTATGTGCGTAGGATTAATCAATCATGAGGATATTCAAAAAGGAATTGCAGAAGGTGAAGGCAATACAGTCATGTATGCTGGAGCGAAAACAGGACGTGATGGAATTCACGGTGCGACATTCGCCTCGGAAGAATTGACGGAAGCTTCTGAAGAAAAGCGTCCTGCAGTTCAAGTAGGGGATCCATTTATGGAGAAGCTTTTACTTGAAGCTTGTCTAGAGGTTATTAAATCGGATGCAATTATCGGAATTCAAGACATGGGAGCAGCTGGTTTAACTTCCTCTTCGGCAGAAATGGCTTCAAAGGCTGGGCACGGAGTAGAGATGAACTTAGACTTTGTTCCACAGCGCGAAACTGGCATGACTGCCTATGAAATGATGCTATCTGAATCACAGGAGCGCATGCTAATTGTTGTTAAAAAAGGTCGTGAAGTGGAAATCGTTGAGGTATTCGAAAAGTACGGTCTAGATTGTGTTGCTGTAGGTAAGGTTACGAATGATAAAATGTTGCGCCTTCTTCATAAGGGCGAGATTGTAGCAGAGGTTCCAGCAGACGCACTTGCCGAGGAAGCACCTGTATATCATAAGCCTTCAAAGGTCCCTGCTTATTTCACAGAGTTCCAGGCAATGGAAGACAAAGAACCTGCAGTGACTGACTATAAAGATACGCTTTTAAAGCTTCTTCAACAGCCGACAATCGCTTCAAAGGAATGGGTCTACGATCAATATGACTATCAGGTTAGAACTAGTACGGTAGTGACCCCTGGTTCTGATGCTGCAGTTGTACGTGTACGTGGAACAAACAAAGGCCTTGCTATGACGACAGATTGCAACTCTCGCTATATTTATTTAGATCCAGTTGCTGGAGGAAAGATTGCAGTGGCAGAGGCAGCTCGAAATGTAGTTTGCTCTGGTGCTAAGCCACTTGCTATTACGGACTGTCTGAATTTTGGAAACCCAGAAAACCCAGAAATCTTTTGGCAGCTAGATCAGTCAGCAGAAGGTATAGCTGCTGCTTGTATCGCTTTAGACTCACCGGTAATTGGTGGAAACGTGTCCCTTTATAATGAAAGAAGTGGAACAGCTGTTTATCCAACTCCGACCATTGGGCTTGTTGGATTAGTAGAGGATTTGGCTCATGTGACAACTCAATCTGTTAAACAAGCGGGAGATCTCGTTTATTTGATTGGCGACACGAAAACTGAATTTGGTGGCTCGGAGCTGCAAAAATTAGTAGAAGGACGTATCTTCGGTAAAGCTCCTTCGATAGATTTGGAAGTAGAGGCAGCTCGTCAACAAGCCTTACTTTCAGCTATTAAGGCTGGTTTAGTACAGTCTGCCCACGATATCGCAGAGGGTGGCTTCGCAGTGGCATTAGCCGAAAAAGCATTTGGTGCAAAAGGTCTTGGAGTGGAAGTGACAGTCCAAGGTTCTGCAGTAACGACTTTATTCAGTGAATCGCAATCTCGTTTCATCGTGACGATTAAGCCAGAAAACGTTAGTCAGTTCGAGGCAATCGTACAAGATGCTGTGAAAATTGGAGAGGTAACTGATACAAATAATCTAGTAATCTCTCAAGAAGACGGAACTACTTGGATCAGCGGTTCTGTTGACGAATTCCGTTCCGCTTGGAAAGGAGCCATACCATGCTTGCTGAACTCAGAGGCTTAAACGAAGAATGTGGTGTGTTTGGCATTTGGGGTCATACCCAGCCAGCTGCCATGAGTTATTATGGATTGCATGCTTTACAGCACCGTGGACAGGAGGGTGCTGGGATTGTTGTAACAGATGGTAAATCCCTACGCGCGGTTAAAGGCGAAGGCCTTGTGAATGACGTATTCAATAATGGAAAGTTGGAGCAGCTGGAAGGTCACTCGGCTATTGCTCATGTTCGATATGCAACAGCAGGGGGATCAGGATTAGAGAATGTACAGCCATTGTTATTTAATTCTACAACTGGCAGTCTAGCTATTGCGCACAATGGTAACATCGTCAATGCTACTCGTTTGAAGCGTAACCTAGAACAGCAAGGAAGTATTTTTCAAACGACTTCAGATACAGAAGTTCTTGCCCATTTGTTGAAAAAGAGTAAACTGCCTTCCTTTGAAGAGCGTGCAAAGCAATCGCTTCGATTACTAGAAGGAGCCTTTGCCTTCATCATTCTGACCGAGGATGGCATGCTAGTAGCACAGGATCCGCAAGGCATGCGTCCTCTTTCATTAGGAAAGTTAGACAATGCTTGGGTCGTAGCTTCTGAAACTAGTGCATTCGATTTGATTGGAGCAGAATTGGTTCGATCTATCCATCCTGGAGAGCTATTGATCATTAATGACGAGGGCTGCCGTTCAGAGCGTTATGTAGAAGAAAAGGACCGTGCAATTTGTACGATGGAATATGTCTACTTTTCTCGTCCAGATTCCGATATTGATGGTATTAATATTCATATGGCAAGAAAGCGCCTAGGGAAGCAGTTGGCAAACGAAGTATTTATTGATGCAGATGTGGTAACAGGGGTGCCCGACTCCAGTATCTCTGCTGCTATTGGATTCTCTGAATCGACAGGTATCCCTTATGAGCTAGGTCTTATTAAAAATCGCTATGTTGGCCGTACGTTTATCCAACCTTCACAGGACCTACGTGAACGTGGGGTTAAGATGAAGCTATCACCAGTACGTCAAGTCGTTAACGGTAAGCGGGTGGTTATGGTAGATGACTCTATTGTTCGTGGAACTACGTCTAGAAGAATTGTTAATATGTTAAAAGAGGCTGGAGCAACAGAGGTTCACGTAGTCATTAGTTCTCCTCCTTTAAAAAATCCGTGTTTTTATGGGATAGATATTAGCTCTGATTCTGAACTAATTGCAGCTAATAACTCTATTGAAGAAATGCGTGAATTGATTGGTGCAGATTCCCTTTCGTTTTTATCGGTAGAGGGAATGGTACAAGCGATTGGAAGATCAGACAACGAAAAAAACTGTGGTCATTGCTTAGCTTGCTTTACTGGTGAATACCCAACAGATATATTTCCAGACACAAAATTACCACATGAAAAAGAGCTTGTTCGATAGGAGGATTATAGATGTCAAAAGCATATGAAAAAGCTGGTGTAAATATTGAAGCTGGCTATGAAGCAGTTCAACGTATGAAATCACATGTCGAACGTACAGCTAGAAAAGGAATCATGGGTACTTTTGGTGGCTTTGGCGGAATGTTTGACTTATCGTCTTTAAATTATAAGGAACCCGTCTTAATCTCTGGAACTGATGGCGTAGGAACAAAGCTTAAGCTTGCGTTTATGATGGACAGTCACGACACAATTGGTATTGATTGTGTTGCTATGTGTGTCAATGACATCGTAGCTCAAGGAGCAGAGCCTTTATTTTTCTTAGATTATGTAGCGGTGGGTAAGGCAGTACCGACTCGAATTGAACAAATTGTACAGGGCGTTGCAGATGGGTGTGTTCAGTCAGGTGCAGCCTTAATTGGGGGAGAAACTGCAGAAATGCCTGGCCTTTATGAAGAGGAAGAGTATGATCTAGCAGGTTTCGCTGTAGGTGCTTGTGAAAAGGCAAAAATAGTAACAGGCGAGCAGATTAGCGAAGGGGATGTATTGGTTGGTATAGCCTCTAGTGGTGTGCATTCGAATGGATATTCCCTGGTGCGTAAAATAGTATTTGAAGAACAAGTCTACACCCCAGATACAGTAGTGGATGGTTTTGAGGACCTTGGAGAAATCGGCAAGGCTCTTTTGACCCCTACTAAAATTTATGCAAAACCAGTAATGGAGTTACATCAGCAATTACACATCCATGGAATGGCACATGTGACCGGTGGTGGGTTCTATGAAAACCTTCCACGTATGATGCCTGATGGGTTGGCAGCAGAAATAGATCTAGGCACTTGGGAAGTGCTACCGATATTTCAATTCCTTAAGGAAAAGGGACAACTGACAGATAAGGATCTTTACAATGTATTTAATATGGGAGTTGGCTTTGTACTTGCTTTGACTGAGGAAGATGCAGAAAAGGCGATTGCAATAGCCGAGAAGCATGGAGAAAAAGCATATACAATAGGACGTGTAGTAAAAGGGGAAGGTGTTCTATTCAATGGGACACATGACGGGAGTTTAGTGTAATGAGTACAGGACCAAAATTTGCCGTCTTTGCTTCAGGAAGCGGCACCAATTTTCAAGCAATCTATGATGCAATCAGTAGCGGCAAGTTGATAGGGGAACCCGTCTTAGTTGTTTCTAATAGACCAGCTGCTTATGTTGTGGAACGAGCAAAGGCTGCCGGGGTGGAAACCCTGGCCTTAACTCCTTCTAGCTATTCTACTAAGGAAGCGTATGAACAAGTAATTTTGACAAAGTTAAAGGAACTTCATGTTGAATGGATCGTGCTTGCTGGCTACATGAGGTTGATTGGAAGCGTATTATTGGATGCATACCCGAACCGTATCGTTAATATTCATCCATCCTTACTACCTGCCTTTCCTGGAAAAGACGCTATTGGACAAGCAATGGGGCATGGTGTGAAGGTGACTGGGGTCACCGTTCACTTAGTAGACGCAGGCATGGATACAGGACCCATATTAGCTCAATGTGCTGTAGACGTCGTATGTAATGACCGCGAGAAGACGGAGGAAAGAATCCATGCAGTGGAGCATGAAATATATGTAAAGACCTTACAAAATCTGTGGAATTAAAGTGAAAATTGTGTATAGCATTGTGCTTGAGCTGGTAGTGGAATTAGATTGTCTAAATTTCTAACTTACTTCTCGAAAAAGCGTTTGACTAGATTAGAAATTATATTGGGACTAGTATAGGTCGCACTTTTGTTATAAATAAATTAATACGAGTTTTAGAAAAATTAGGAGGAGTTATTGTGTCTAAACGTGCGTTAATCAGTGTATCTGATAAATCAGGAATTCTTGAGTTTGCAAAAGAGCTGGAACGGCTTGGGTACGAAATTTTATCAACTGGCGGTACTAAATCATTTTTAGAGAAAAATGGAGTTAATATTACCTCTGTTGACCAAGTAACTAATTTTCCAGAAATTTTGGATGGTCGAGTAAAAACATTAAATCCAATGATTCACGGTGGATTACTAGCAAAGCATGATGATCCCTCTCACCAAGCTCAATTAGAAGAACATGACATTACTCCAATCCAAATGGTATGCGTAAATCTATATCCTTTCCGTGAAACAATCTCTAAACCAGATGTAGCGTTTGAGGATGCAATCGAAAACATCGATATAGGTGGACCGTCTATGCTACGCTCAGCAGCAAAAAATCATCAGTATGTGACAGTAGTTACAGATGCCACAGATTATGACGAAGTTTTAAGTCAGCTAAAAGAAAATGGAGAAACTTCTATTGAAACACGTCGCAGACTTGCTGCTAAGGTATTTCGTCATACAGCCGCATATGATGCATTGATTGCTGATTATATGACAAATCTTACCGGAGAAGATTTCCCAGAATTATTAACTCTTACATATGAACGCAAGCAAGCTTTACGTTATGGTGAAAACCCTCATCAACAAGCAGCCTTCTATAAACGCCCGCTTGGTTCCGATTTCTCAATAGCATCGGCTCACCAGTTACACGGTAAGGAGCTATCCTATAATAATATTCAAGATGCAAATGCTGCCATCCAAATTGTTAAGGAGTTTGAATTACCAGCTGCTGTTGCAGTGAAACACATGAACCCTTGTGGAGTAGGAACAGGAAACACAATCTCAGAAGCATTCCAAAAAGCCTATGAGGCAGATTCCACGTCTATTTTCGGAGGAATCGTAGCGTTAAATCGAGAAGTGGATGCTGCTACTGCCAAAACATTAGCCGGTATTTTCTTGGAGATTATTATAGCTCCATCTTTCTCGGAGGAAGCCATTGCCATGCTAACTGCTAAGAAGAACATTCGTCTTTTAACTATTTCCTATGAGCAAACGAAAAAAGACAAATGGAACACGGTATCAGTAGAGGGTGGATTATTAATACAATCTCCAGATACTTACGGGTTAAAAGATGCAGATGTTCGAGTAGTTACAGAACGTCAGCCTACAGAAGAAGAATGGAAATCGATGACATTAGGATGGAATGTTGTAAAGCATGTAAAATCTAACGCCATTGTGGTAGCAAATGAGGAAATGACAGTTGGTGTGGGAGCAGGACAGATGAACCGTGTAGGCTCTGCTAAAATCGCACTTGAACAAGCGGGAGATCTTGCAAAAGGAGCTAGCCTTGCATCAGATGCTTTTTTCCCTATGAATGATACGGTAGAGGCAGCTGCCAAAGCGGGTGTTACAGCAATTATTCAAACTGGTGGATCTGTAAAAGACCAAGATTCAATTGATAAAGCAAACGAGTATGGAATTGCGATGGTATTTACTGGCGTGCGTCATTTTAAACACTAAGGAGGCTTCCCACATTCATGAATATTCTTGTTATCGGTAGTGGAGGGAGAGAGCATGCAATTGCTAAGCAATTCCAGTTGTCCCCGTCTGTACAGAAAGTGTTTGTAGCACCTGGCAACGATGGAATGGAAAAGGACCTTCAACTTGTTCCAATCGATGTCTTAGCTTTTGACGAGCTAGCTGAGTTTGCAAAGGAAAACAAAATCGATTTAACATTTGTCGGACCAGAACAACCTCTTGCAGAAGGGATTGTGGATTTCTTCCAAGATCAAGGCTTACGTATATTTGGTCCAACGAAGGCTGCTGCACAAATTGAAGGAAGTAAAACCTTTGCCAAAGAACTAATGGACAAATATCACATTCCGACAGCTGTTTATGAAACCTTTACAGAGGTAGAAAAAGCAAAAGAATATATTGAGCGTATTGGAG
This sequence comes from Psychrobacillus sp., assembly GCA_040274765.1. Taxonomy (GTDB): domain Bacteria; phylum Bacillota; class Bacilli; order Bacillales_A; family Planococcaceae; genus Psychrobacillus. Next base: position 33,996 of record JBEMAY010000010.1, on the reverse strand, counting down.
CTCCAATTGTTGTGAAGGCGGATGGTCTTGCTGCTGGTAAAGGCGTAGTTGTTGCGATGACGATTGAAGAGGCGAATGCCGCAGTAGAAGACATGATTGGTAACCAATTGTTCGGAGAATCTTCCTCTCGTGTTGTTATAGAGGAGTTTTTAGACGGAGAAGAATTTTCATATATGTCCTTTGTCCACAACGGGGCTATATATCCAATGGTAATAGCTCAGGACCATAAACGTGCTTTCGATGGGGATAAAGGCCCGAACACCGGAGGCATGGGTGCATATTCCCCTGTGCCACAAATCCCAAAGGACGTAATAGAGACTGCTTACCAAACGATTGTGGAACCAACTGTTCAAGCAATGACAGCGGAAGGTTATTCTTTCACAGGTATTTTATATGCTGGTCTTATCCTGACGAAGGAAGGACCAAAAGTTATCGAATTTAATGCTCGTTTTGGAGATCCTGAAACGCAAGTAGTTCTTCCTAGAATGACGAGTGATTTTGGTGAATTTATGGAAGCATTGATGGAAGGAAAGTCTTATGATGTAGAATGGTCAGACGAGGCAATGTTAGGTGTGGTAGTTGCTGCCGATGGATACCCAACGAATCCGGTAAAGGGTGCTGTGATTCCCAATTTAGACTACTTGACGGAAGCGGGCCTGCATATATTCCATGCTGGTACGAAGCTAAAGGAAGGTGAGCTAGTAGCCAACGGAGGTCGCGTCTTATTAGTAGCGAGAAAAGAAGCAACTTTAAAGGGTGCACAGCAAAGTGTCTATGAGGAACTTTCTAAAACAGAGTGGAATGGTTTATTCTATCGAACCGATATTGGCTGGCGCACGTTTAAACAATTTGGAAAGGAATGTCCGGTGTAAGCTTGGACATTCTTTTTTTGAAATGCGCGAGAGCTGTCTGTCCTTCTGAAAGAGCAGTTTATTTTTGATGAATGACAATAGAAAATACTTCATAATGTAACATTTGACCACTTTTTTAGTTTAAAGAAGATAATGAAGTGAAAGTGATACTTAGTCTGCTCTTTATTTCCTACATACTTTTGATTGAAGCGAGAGGCGGCGACACAAGTAGGGATGAGTGAGACAGATCAGACATCACAACCACGCGCGTTAGCGATGGGTGGTGGCTTATCGCTCACCCCACGGAAAGCGTCCGCCGAAAGCGGAAATCTGTGTCACTTCGTTGTTCTAATTAACTTTATTTTAATTGCTAATTTAACAGTAAAGTTTATATCACACCATGAAAAAGCGTCCACTAAGAGTAGAAATCTGCCATCTCTTGTTAGTTTAAATCAGGATCTTTTATAAAATTTATCATAATTTCTCTTTAAGAGACTATTATATAAATAAAGACAATAAACTATGAAATAGATTACTGACCATAAAATTATAAACTAGTCCTAACTTTAAAAAGAAGATTACCCGGTCGATAAATATAATAGCAGATAAATTTACCTATTTGTTTATCAGAATTTACAATAAATACAATTCAACACTTTGATTTACTAAAGTACTGTGCTAGTATTATTTTTATGAATAGAATAGACGGGAAGGAGAAGGGATACATGCATTATCCAATATGGAAAATTGAACACATAAGGCATCAAATAGAAGTGGTTAACGGTACAAAAGCTCCCGACATTCTAATTAAGAATGCTACTTACTTACATAGCCATTTAAAAAAATGGATAAGCGGAAACATATGGATCGTCAATGATCGTATCGTATATTCAGGCTCAGAAACACCTTTAATTACTGATGAGACTGAAGTCTATGATGCTGCCGGGCAAAAGATTGTACCTGGGTATATTGAAGCTCATGTACATCCATTCCAGCTATATAATCCACAAACATTTGCTGATTATGCTTCACAGCTTGGAACGACAACATTTATATCTGATAATTTAATCCTTTTTCTGATGCTTGAAAATAAGAAAGCGTTTTCAATAATGGATGAGTTAAAAAAGTTACCCTTTTCTTTTTACTGGTGGGCTCGCTTTGATTCTCAAACCGAATTAGAAAATGAAGAGCAGCTTTTCAATTCTAAAACAGTAGGGGAATGGATCAATCGATCGGATGTCATTATGGGGGGCGAACTAACGGGTTGGCCTAGATTACTATCCGGAGATGACCAAATGCTGTATTGGCTTCAGCAGGCTAAAACTAAAGGGATGAAGATCGAAGGACATTTTCCTGGTGCATCTGAGAAAACACTCGCTAGAATGAGATTATTAGGAGCAGATGGCGACCATGAGTCTATGACCATTGAGGAAGTGGAAAGACGAATATTGCATGGCTATGCAGTTACCTTACGTCATTCTTCCATTCGTCCCGATTTGCCAAATCTCCTAAAGGATATTTTGGAAAAGGATTTACGTATCTTTGATCATTTAATGATGACTACAGACGGCTCTACACCATCCTTTCATACCGACGGAGTAATGGATAAATGTATCCAGGTAGCATTAGATGCAGGTGTAGATCCTGTAGATGCATACTTGATGGCATCCTTTAATGTAGCAAAGTACTATAATCTTTCTAACTTGCATGGCGTTATTGCTACAGGCAGACTAGCAACATTAAATTTCCTAGAGGACGAACGAAACCCTGTCCCAATAGCTGTCTTATCCAAAGGAGTATGGTTAAGAAAAGATGGAGAAATAGTGCGTGGATTAGAAGAGGTAGATTGGTCTAATATGCCGCCACTTGAGCTAGACTTTGATTTATCCGATAGCGATTTTCAATTCTCAATGCCATTTGGAATTGAAATGGTCAATGACGTAATTACTAAGCCTTATTCCATTAGTGTCGATACAACCGACAATGAACTTTCTCAAAGTCACGACCAAAGCTTCCTGCTTCTGATAGATAGAAATGGAAGATGGAAAGTATCTACGCTAATAAAAGGTTTTGCAACATCTTTAATGGGATTTGCTTCTTCCTATTCCAATACGGGGGATATATTATTGATTGGGAAGAGTAAAAAAAGTATGATGCAGGCCTTTGATGAAATGAAGAAAATGAACGGCGGGATTGTCATTGTAGAAGATGACCAGGTTGTCTGTTCCATCCATCTTCCGATAGGTGGAGGGCTTTCTGATAAGCCAATGGAAGAGCTTATAGAGGAAGAGATAGTGTTAAAGAGAGAACTAGCTAATAGAGGATTTAAGCATGGGGATGCTATATACACACTGCTGTTTTTACAATCTACTCATTTGCCGTATGTCCGTGTAACTCAAAAAGGGATATTCGATGTGATGAAGAAGAAGGTTTTATTTCCAGCAGTAATGAGGTAGGAGGCTTTAGCGTGTTAAAAAAATGGGGAATGATTGCTGTTGTTTGTGTTTTACTTTCAGCGTGTTCAAAGGAAGCTGTAATAGAGGAAGTAGTGGCTGAGGATATAGTAGAAGAGGTAGAGGAAGATTTGGATGAGATATCGGTAAAAGAGCCAAAGGTATTGCCATTCCATGCTCCTTTTACTGGGGTGGGATCAGAAGAAGAGTTAAAGCAAAGACCTGTTATGGTCACTATCAATAATCATCCTCAAGCTCGACCGCAATCAGGAATCTCACAGGCGGACCTAGTTTATGAAGTCATTGCGGAGGGAAATGTTACTCGATTTTTAGCTGTTTTTCAAAGTGAGATTCCAGATAATATTGGACCAGTTCGAAGTGCTAGAGATTACTTTGTAGAACTATCCAAGGGGCTGGATGCCTTTTATGTGGCACATGGCTATAGTCCGGATGCGCAAAGCATGTTAAACGCGAGAGTAGTAGATAATATAAACGGTATGCAGTATGATGGCATTTACTTTAAGCGATCTAAAGAAAGAAAAGCGCCGCACAATTCTTATATTTCAGGTGAAAATGTTTTAGCTGGAGCAGAACGAGTAGGAGCTTCCATGGAAATAAATAAAATACCAACCTTCTCTTTCTTAGAATCATTAGATGGAGCAAAGATTGGAAATCCAGCATCGAATATAACAATTCGGTATGGAAATGGGACTAGCTTTGAAAATGAATACAATTATGTTTCTGAAGAAGGGGTTTATGAAAGAAAGTCAGCAGGGGTACTTACAACCGATAAGGAGAACGAGACTCCAGTAAAACTTTCAAACCTTATTTTTATGGAAATACCACATAAAACCATTGATAATTCTGGGCGTCAGCAGTTAACATTAGCTAATGGAGGAAAAGCATATCTTTTCCAAGCCGGTATTATGAAGGAAATAGAGTGGAAAAATATAGATGGCATATTAGTCCCGATGGATAATGGGGTACCAGCAAAGCTAGTTCAAGGAAAAACCTGGATTAGCATTGTTCCGACAAATCCAGGGATTGAAAATATGGTGAAGTATATACCATAAAACTCCTAAAGAAAGGAATGAATACATTGCAGATTGATAAAATTAAAGGTAAACAAACAGATCAACTATTCAATGCTATTCTGCAGTTAAAGGATATAGATGAGTGCTATCGATTTTTTGACGATTTATGCACGATTAGCGAAATCCAATCACTTGCTCAACGATTTGAAGTGGCACATCTGCTTCGCTTAAAGAAAACCTATGAATCTATTAAAAAAGAAACTGGTGCAAGTACTGCTACCATTTCCCGTGTTAGACGTGCATTTGATTACGGCAATGATGCTTATGATGAAATGTTAGATAGATTATACCCAGATGAAAAACCAGTTGTAAGTAGAAAAGAGTAATAAAAAGGGCTCTCTCCGAAACTAAATCGGTGGGAGTTTTTTGTTTGTTAAGGGGAAGTACCAGGGGGGCAAAGAAATTTTTAAATTCGAAAGTAGAATTGATTTCCGCACCAGCAGGACGCTTTCCGAGGGGGGAGCGATAAGCCACTACCCATCGCTGACGTGCGTGGATGTGATGTCATATCTGTCTCCCTTTTTAAATTTCCTTATATACTGTATACAGTCCCTATAAAAAAGAAATTTTATTCAAAATCAACCAATAACTTTAACGAAACTAATTTTTATTACAAATTTGGATTCCTCATGGCTTATGAGCGAAGTCAGCCAGTATTTTTGGTATAATGGAGTAATGTTATCAAACAACTATTATGTAGGTGAAAATATGGATTATAAAGAGTGGAAACATATATTTAAGCTAGACCCTGCGAAAGAGATTTCTGACGATGCATTGGAGAGGGTTTGTGAATCTGGAACAGATGCTATTATTATCGGCGGTTCTGATGGAGTTACCTTAGACAATGTAATAGAACTATTAATGAGAATTCGTAGATACGCAGTGCCGGTAGCATTGGAAGTTTCTACGATAGAAAGTATAACCCCAGGCTTTGATTTTTATTTTATTCCTAGTGTGTTGAACAGCACCGATACGAGATGGGTAAAGGATCTTCATCATAAGGCAACTAAGGAATTTGGCGAGGTCATGAATTGGGAGGAAATAATCCCAGAAGGTTATTGTATTTTAAACCCGGACTGTAAGGCAGCTAAGCTGACACAAGCAAAGCCAGTCGAAGCTATCGATGATATAATTGCTTATGCACAAATGGTGGAGCATATGTTTAAATTCCCTATTTTTTATATGGAATACAGCGGGAAGTATGGAGATGTAGAAACCGTTGCAAAAGTAAGAGCAGGCTTAAAACAAACCCAGCTTTTTTATGGTGGGGGCATTAAAACAGAAGCGCAAGCTCGTGAAATGGCTGTTCATGCCCATACTATTATTGTCGGAAACCAGATTTACGATAATTTAAGCGAAGCCTTGAAAACTGTAAATGCAGTGAAATGAATTGAGGAAATAGCTAGCCAAAGGTATAATAGAAAGAACAAATGTTCTTGTAGAGGAAGTGTAGTAAAGAATGGAACTTATAGCTAAAAACCTTTTAAATGGAATGAATAAAGAGCAAGAAGAAGCAGTAAAGACAACTGACGGTCCATTACTAATTATGGCAGGGGCTGGATCAGGTAAAACCAGAGTGCTAACTCATCGGATTGCCTATCTAATTGTTGAAAAAGAAGTTTATCCTTCTAAAATATTGGCCATTACCTTTACCAACAAGGCAGCCCGCGAAATGCGAGAGCGTATCAATAATATTTTAGGTGAGGGAACAGGGGAAAGAATGTGGGTTTCCACGTTTCACTCGATGTGTGTACGAATTTTAAGAAGAGACATTGACCGAATTGGTTATTCTAAAAGTTTCTCTATTTTAGATACGTCCGATCAGCTGACAGTTATTAAAGGAATTTTAAAGGATTTGAATATTGATACAAAACAATATGATCCTCGCTCTATGCTGAATGCTATTAGTAGTGCTAAAAATATATGTATCGATGCTGACACATATAAGGCGCAAATGAATGATTCCAATCCCTTTGAGAAAACAGTAGCAAAGGTTTACGAAGGTTATCAAAAGCGTCTGAGAAAAAACCAGTCACTAGATTTTGATGATTTAATCATGACGACTCTAACGTTATTCAAGCGAGTTCCAGATGTATTGGAATTTTATCAAAATAAGTTTCAATATATCCATGTGGATGAATATCAAGATACAAACAAAGCTCAATATGAGTTAGTTCAAATGCTTGCAAACAAGTTTAAAAACATTTGTGTGGTAGGCGATTCCGATCAATCTATCTATCGCTGGCGCGGGGCAGACATACAAAACATTCTTTCCTTCGAAAAAGACTATCCGAACGCAAAAGTCATTATGCTCGAGCAAAACTATCGCTCATCTCAAAGAATCTTAAAAGCAGCAAATGACGTCATTTGTAATAACCAAAGTCGTTATCCTAAAGTATTGAGAACTGAAAATCTGGAGGGCGAAAAGATTGAACTGTTCCGTGCAAATGAAGAGCAGCAGGAAGCTCAATATGTTGTTCAAAAAATTCAAGAGCTAATCGATACAGAGAACAGAACACTAAATGACTTTGCTATATTATATCGAACGAACGCCCAGTCGCGTGTAATGGAGGAAGTACTCGTTAAATCGAATATGGCCTATACAATTGTTGGAGGCACCAAGTTCTATGATCGAAAAGAGATTAAAGACTTACTTGCCTATCTACGATTGATTGCAAATAATGATGATGACCTATCACTTGCTCGAATTATTAATGAACCTAAGCGAAACATAGGAGCAACCTCATTTGATCGTATAGCGAGATATGCAATAGAGCAGGACCGGTCCATTTTAGATGCTTTAAACGAGGTAGACTTTATGGGATTGCCTGCTAGAGCGGTAAATTCTGTTGTAAATTTCCACGGACTAATTCAAAACCTGACGCAAATGCAGGAGTTTTTATCAGTAACAGAAATCGTGGAACAGGTACTAGAGAAAACTGGTTATAAAACGATGCTAAAAAACGAAAAAACTATTGAAGCCGAAAGTCGCCTAGAAAATATTGAAGAGTTTTTATCAGTAACAAAAGCCTTCGAAGAAAAAAGTGACGACAAATCCCTTGTTGCATTTTTAACAGACTTGGCGCTCATATCCGATATCGATAAGCTCGATGAAGATGAGGACAAGTCACAGGGCAACATTATCCTGATGACAATGCATGCTGCTAAGGGTCTAGAGTTTCCAGTAGTATTTATCATTGGAATGGAAGAGAATATTTTCCCTCATGCTCGCTCGATTGGTAATGACGAGGAGATGGAGGAAGAGCGTCGCTTAGCATATGTAGGCATTACGCGTGCAGAGGAAAGATTATTTATCACATGTGCACAAGCACGTACGATATTTGGACGCAGCAGCTTTAACAGTCCCTCACGTTTCATCGCGGAAATTTCAGATGAGATTCTTGAGGTTGTTGGATGGTCAAGAGATATCCGCAAAAACAAAAGCAGAGATGCAAAAGTGGTTGCACCAGTACCACGTGCTGCTGTTTCAAGACCAGCTTACCAATCAACTGGTGGAGAGCGTTTAGGCTGGCAGGTTGGTGATAAGGCCTCCCACAAAAAATGGGGCGAGGGTATGGTTGTGAGTGTTCGTGGCGATGGTGAGAATACAGAGCTTGATATTGCTTTTCCAAGTCCGACAGGGATCAAGCGTTTACTTGCAAAGTTTGCACCAATCGAAAAAGTATAATTTTTAGCGGAGGACAATCGATGGATAAATTAGAAAGAGTTAAAGAGCTTCATAAAATATTGCATGATTATAGTTACTCCTACTATGTATTAGACAAACCGACAGTACCTGATGCTGTCTATGATCAATATTTGCATGAACTGATAGCATTAGAAGAAGAAAATCCAGATTTTATCTTCCCGGATTCCCCTACTCAGCGTGTAGGATTAACGATAAGTGAAGGGTTTAAAAAGGTGACTCATGCCAATCCCATGCTAAGTTTATCCAATGCCTTTAATGAAGAGGATATTCGAGACTTTGACAAACGTATTCGAAATGTTATTGATGAAACTCCTGTCTATGTATGTGAGCTGAAAATAGATGGTCTTGCCGTTTCTCTCTTGTATGAGAACGGTCAACTGGTAAGAGGGGCAACTCGTGGCGATGGGACAACAGGCGAGGACATTACGAGTAATATTAAAACCATTCGCGCGGTCCCTTTGCGGCTGCAGGAAAACGTTACTCTAGAGGCTAGAGGCGAGGCGTACATGCCTAAATCATCTTTTCTTAAGTTAAATGAACAGCGAGCAGAAGATGGATTGGAATTATTCGCCAATCCTCGAAATGCTGCTGCAGGTTCCTTGCGTCAGTTAGATCCTAAAATTGCAGCAAGCCGCAATTTATCCATGTTCATCTATGGCATGGGAGGAGATGGAGAAGAGTTTAATATTGACGATCATTCGGAAGCTCTTAAGTATATGAGAAAGCTCGGGTTACCTACTAATAACGAAACGAGAGAATGTCATTCGATTGAAGAGGTTATGGCTTTTATAGAGGAATGGACGACCAAAAGAAATGATATTCCTTATGAAATCGATGGAATTGTGATTAAGGTAAACAATTACTCCCAACAAGATGAGCTTGGCTTCACAGCTAAAAGTCCTCGTTTTGCCATTGCTTATAAATTCCCTGCTGAAGAGGTCGTTACTACGATTATAGGAGTCGACTTAACTGTGGGACGAACTGGTGTGGTGACACCAACTGCATTGTTGGAACCAGCACAGGTAGCGGGTACTACGGTACAAAGAGCTTCTTTGCATAATGAGGATCTTATTCGTGAGAAAGATATACGTATAGGCGATCGAGTAATCATTCGAAAAGCCGGTGACATCATTCCGGAAGTAGTAGGAGTAATCCTACAGGAAAGAAAAGATGACCTAGTCCCATATGAAATGCCGAAAAACTGTCCGGCATGTGATAGTGAGCTGATTCGTATTGAGGAAGAGGTTGCTCTCCGATGTGTCAATCCACAATGTCCAGCTCAAATTCGTGAAGGAATTTATCACTTTGCTTCTCGTAACGCGATGAATATAGAAGGTCTAGGCGGTAAGGTGGTAGAGCAGCTTTATAGAGAAGAGCTAGTGAAAGACGTTTCAGATTTATATAAGCTGACGGTTGATGACCTGGTGAAGCTTGAGCGAATGGGGATGAAATCTGCGACTAATCTGGTCGAGGCCATTACGGCTTCCAAAGCTAATTCCATGGAAAGAGTGCTATTCGGATTAGGCATACGCCACATTGGTGAAAAAGCCGCAAAAATTCTAGCAGAGAAATTTTTAGATTTTGATGCTCTTATGGCGGCTACTCGTGAGGAGATTACTGCCATTCATGAAATAGGAGAAAAGATGGCAGACTCCCTAGTTACTTATTTTGAACAGGAAGAGGTTCAGCTGCTAATTGGTCGATTGAAGGAAGCTGGACTAGAAATGAGATATACTGGCAAGGTGGTTGATGCTTCCGTGATGGAAAACAGTCCATTTGCTGGTAAGACGGTTGTCCTTACAGGTAAGCTCACGCAGTTAACACGACCAGAGGCAAAGGAAAAAATAGAATCATTAGGTGGTAACGTAGCTGGCAGTGTAAGTAAAAAAACAGACCTAGTTATTGCAGGTGAAGATGCGGGATCTAAACTGGATAAAGCAACTAGTCTTGGTATCGAAGTCTGGGATGAGCAAAAGCTACTGGACCATCTAGACGGACAAAAGGAGTTCTAATGTATGGCCAAAAAATATTTTATAATGGTTTTTTTGATTTTAGTACTAGTTGTAACTGGTTGTACTCCAAATCAAAATGAAACAGAAGTTGTTCAGAATACGGAGGAAGAGGCGAAAACGGTTATCATTCCTAGCATTCAGATTGATGAAACCTATTATCGTACTTTGATGCCTTATGAAGAGAGTGCAAGCAGAGGTTTAGTTGTCTCGAATCTTAATACGAAATACGATATGAAAGAAGTAGAATTAGGGCTATTTCGAATTTCTCAAAACGAATTTTCTCCAGATAAGTATATGTTCCAAGAGGGACAATACTTAAAAGGAAAAACGTTAAAATCTTGGCTTGCAAGAGAGGGACAAACAAAGGACGGGTTAAATCCAAATGCTGAGGGCCTAACAGGAGAAGAAAAAGCATTAAAAGCACCTGTTTACATTACACATATTGTTGAGCAAAATTATTTAGAGGTCGTTGATAATAAAGCTAGATTGGCGGGAGTATCTGTTGGGATTTCCTTAAATTCAATTTATTATTATACAAAGGAAGAATATGGGGCAGAATATGAACAAGCTTTAACAGATGAGCAAATTAAGCAAAATGGTGAAAGAATAGCTGAAGAAATTGTTAGTCGTATGAGAAAAATAGAAGGCTTAGAAGAGGTACCCATTGTCGTAGGTTTATTTAAACAAAATAGCAAGAATGCTATTATCCCAGGTACTTATTTTGAATACGGGATAGCTTCTAAGGGAGCTAACTTATCAAATTGGAAGCCCGTCAATGAAGAATATATTATGTTCCCTTCCTCGGAAGCTGAAAAAAAATATCGTGTTTTAAATGATCTCTTTAGTAATTTTAAAAAGGATGTAGAAGAATACTTCTCTAATTATACGAGTGTCATCGGTACTGGGTACTTCAAAGACGAACAGTTGCAAAAGTTAACAATTGAAATTCCGATACAGTTTTTTGGAACTGCAGAGGTTATTGGATTCACACAACAGCTTGCCGGATATATGAAAGCCCGTTTTGATGCTTCGATGAATGTGGAGATTCAAGTAAACTCATTGGATGGTTCAGAGGCGTTGTTAGTGAAAGAAGCTGGTGAAGAGGATCCATTTGTTCATATATATAATCAGTAAGGAACCAATGCGTACTCTGTTCAACTAGTGTGAAAAATGATATGATTATTGTTATGGTTTTATTGAATTCGGAGGTGTAAAAATTGGCGAATATTTCAAAAGAAGAAGTAAAGCATGTAGCTCATTTAGCTAGACTTGCAATTACAGAAGAAGAGGCAGAGATGTTTGCAGATCAACTAGCTGCAATTACAAAATTTGCAGATGAGCTAAACGAAT
>JBEMAY010000010.1:0-22517 GCA_040274765.1 Psychrobacillus sp. | reverse complement strand
GGATACTACGGATGTTGCTCCAACTACTCATGTATTACCATTAGTGAATGTTCTTCGTGAAGACAAATCAGTACCAGGCTTGGAACGTGAGAAAATGATGAAAAACGTGAAAGAAGAAGAGGCTGGACAAGTTAAAGTACCAACTATTATAGAATAAGAAAAAGTTAGGAGGGCATCTGATGACATTATTTAAACATTCGGCAGTAGAGCTTCAAGACTTGATCAAAAAGAAAGAAGTATCTATTGAAGAGCTAACTGCTGAATCCTATAAAAGAATTAATAAAGTAGACGGAGAAGTTCAAGCTTTTCTAGCATTAAATGAAGAGCAAGCAACTGCTCAAGCGAAAGAAATGGATCAAGTTCCTTTTGAGGAAAGAGGCCCCCTTTTCGGTATGCCGATCGGTGTAAAAGACAATATCGTAACAGAAGGTATTGAAACTACATGTGCCAGCAAAATTTTAGAAGGCTTTAACCCAATCTATGACGCAACGGTTGTACATAAGCTACGCGATGCAGGATTAGTTACAATCGGTAAGCTAAATATGGATGAGTTCGCTATGGGTTCTTCTAACGAAAACTCTGCCTTTAAAAACACAAGAAATCCTTGGAATTTAAATCATGTACCTGGTGGTTCTTCAGGTGGTTCGGCTGCAGCTGTAGCAGCAGGAGAGGTGCCATTTTCTTTAGGATCGGATACTGGTGGTTCTATTCGCCAACCAGCTTCATTCTGTGGAGTAGTAGGGATGAAGCCTACATATGGTCGCGTTTCACGTTTTGGTTTAGTAGCATTCGCTTCATCTCTAGATCAAATCGGACCTGTTACTCGTAATGTAGAGGACAATGCCTTTTTACTAGAGGCTATCTCAGGTTTAGATGCAAGTGATTCTACTTCAGCTGACGTGGAAGTACCAAGCTTTACTAGATCATTAACTGGAGATATTAAAGGACTTCGTATTGCTGTTCCTAAAGAATACCTTGGTCAAGGCGTGGGAGAAGCATCTAAGCAAGCGGTGCTTGACGCTCTTAAAGTATTAGAATCTCTTGGAGCAACTTGGGAAGAGGTATCGTTACCACACTCCAAATACGCTTTAGCAGCTTATTATTTATTATCTTCATCTGAAGCTTCTTCTAACTTGGCTCGCTTCGATGGGATCCGTTATGGCTTCCGTGCAGACAACGTAGAAAACTTGATGGAGCTTTATAAAGAAACACGTGCACAAGGCTTTGGTGATGAAGTTAAACGTCGTATCATGCTTGGAACTTATTCACTTAGCGCTGGTTCTTATGATGCTTACTACAGAAAAGCACAGCAAGTACGTACATTGATCAAGCAAGACTTTGACAATGTGTTTGATAAATATGATGTAATCATCGGACCTACTACGCCGACACCAGCCTTTAAGATTGGTGAAAATGTAAAAGATCCATTAACGATGTATGCAAATGATATTTTAACCATTCCAGTAAACCTTGCAGGTGTACCAGGAATCTCTATCCCTTGTGGATTCTCAGACGGTCTTCCACTAGGACTACAAATTATCGGTAAGTACTTCGATGAAGCAACTATCTATCGCGTGGCACATGCTTATGAGCAAGCGACAAGCTTCCATAAACAAACTCCGCAAATATGGGAGGGAGCAAAATAATGAATTTTGAAACGATTATTGGACTAGAGATTCATGTAGAGTTAAAAACAGACTCTAAAATGTTCTCACCAGCACCAGCTCATTTTGGAGCAGAACCAAATACAAATACACATGTAATTGATCTAGGATATCCTGGAGTTTTACCTGTTGTTAATAAAACAGCAGTTGAGTGGGGTATGAGAGCCGCACTAGCGCTTAACATGGACATTGCACCAATCACTAAATTCGACCGAAAAAATTACTTCTATCCGGATAATCCAAAGGCTTACCAAATCTCTCAATTTGACAAGCCTATTGGTGAAAATGGATGGGTAGAAATTGAAGTGGGCGGAGAAAAGAAACGTATTGGTATTACTCGCCTTCACTTGGAAGAGGATGCTGGTAAGCTTACACATACAAGCAATGGTTATTCTCTTGTTGACTTTAACCGTCAAGGTACTCCATTAATTGAAATCGTATCAGAGCCAGACATCCGTACTCCGGAAGAAGCTTACGCTTACCTAGAGAAGGTTAAATCGATTATCCAATACACAGGAGTATCTGACTGTAAAATGGAGGAAGGCTCATTACGCTGTGATGCTAACATTTCCTTACGTCCATATGGTCAAGAGAAATTCGGTACGAAAACAGAGCTTAAAAACTTAAACTCATTCAACTTTGTTCGTCGTGGTCTCGAGCATGAACAGATTCGTCAAGCAGAGGTTCTTTTATCAGGTGGAGTGATTCCACAAGAAACTCGTCGCTATGATGAGTCAACTGGTAAAACACTTTTAATGCGTGTTAAAGAAGGAGCGGATGATTACCGTTACTTCCCAGAGCCGGACTTAGTGCAGATTGTCATTGACGATGCTTGGAGAGAACGAGTACGCGCAGAAATTCCTGAGCTTCCAGATGCACGTAAAGCTCGCTATATCGAAGAGCTAGGCTTACCTGCATATGATGCAATGGTACTTACTTTAACAAAAGAAATGTCTGATTTCTTCGAGGAAACGATTGCTCTAGGGGCAGATGCGAAGCTTGCTTCCAACTGGTTAATGGGTGAGGTATCCGCTTATCTAAATGCAGACCAAAAAGAATTGAAGGATATCAAGCTTACACCTTCTAATCTGGCTGGCATGATAAAGCTAATCTCAGATGGAACGATTTCTTCTAAAATTGCGAAGAAAGTATTTAAAGAGCTTGCGGATAACGGCGGAGATGCTGCTGAAGTAGTAAAAGCTAAAGGCTTAGTACAAATTTCAGACGAAGGCGCTCTACGTGAAATCGTAACTGCTACATTAGATGCTAATCCACAATCAATCGAAGACTTTAAAAATGGTAAAGATCGTGCCATTGGCTTCCTAGTAGGACAAATTATGAAAGCAACAAAAGGTCAAGCTAATCCACCTCTTGTTAACAAAATCCTAAACGAAGAAATCGTGAAACGATAAAATCCTTAAAACGAGTAAGTGAACTGATTAACTGTTCACTTACTCGTTTTTTTTTGATGTATATTAGCTCTTCACAAAGCTGTAAATACATTTAATTTTATATCTTTAGATGCTATGATGAGAGATATTCAAAAAAGGGGGGTTATTAATGGAGCTTTGTTTTATTGGTGGTGGACATGTTTTAAAGGGTGAATTAGATGATGTTTTTGAGGAGTTAGAGTGTAAAATAAGTCCAAATGCGAAAGTGCTGGTCGTACCCTTTGCAACAGATGAGTCTAAATATGCGAGTTGGATGGAAAGCTTGCACCAGGCGTTTACACGCATTCCTGGTGTGACACTTGGTTTATTGCATGAAAAACTATCAAAAGAAGACATGCTTACAATGATGGAAGCATACGATATCCTTTATTTTATAGGAGGGCAACCGGAGCGACTGCTTCAGGTCATTTTGGATAAGGAACTGACTGCTTCTATTAGCAGTTTTCCAGGCTTAATGATTGGTTATAGCGCAGGTGCATTAGCTTTTAGCACAGACTGCATATTAACAAAGGATGAAGACTACCCGGAAACAATTATTTTGCAGGGATTAGGATTAGTCGATTTTAGTGTAGAAGTTCACTATCGTAAAGAATCAGATGAGGAGCTGCTGACTCTATCGAAGGAGAGAACCATTTATGCCCTTCCAGATGGCAGTGCACTTTTCTATAAAAATGACACCATACATACGAGAATAAATGAAATCATTACTTTTAATAATGGTACTAAGAAAAACGATCTTAGCTAGTGAAGGCTGCATGAATTCGGACCGTCCGATTATGAGAGAAAACCGACCGATTATCGTGCAGGACCGTCCGATTATGAGACAAAACCGACCGATTATTGTTCGGAACCGACCGATTATTGCATATAACCGTCCGATTATAAAAAAACACCCCTGCAAACAAGCTAGAGCAGGGTGTTTCTATCCTTAACCAGTAAACACTTGGTCATTCGGATATTTATATTTAACCTTTTTCGGTTTAGTTAAAATGAAAAATAATGTGAGAGGCCCTATTCTGCCTAAAAGCATTAACACACAAACGAATACCTTGCCTAACTCCGTAAGCTCAGCAGTGATCCCCATCGAGATACCAACTGTTCCGAATGCAGAAAACACCTCAAATAGTAAAGGAAGCAGAGGTAATTGCTCTGTTATCGTTAAAGCAAAAGCGAACAGAAAAACAGTTCCTAAGCTAACGGTGCTGATAACGAGAGATCTAACAATTACTTCTCTTGAGATGGAACGTTTAAACAACACGGGCTCTTCCTGTTGACGGAAAAAAGCTACTGTTGCAGCTAGAATTACAATAAAGGTTGTCAGCTTTATGCCTGAAGCAGTTGAGGCACTGCCTGCACCGATAAACATGAGAAGCATCGTAAATAATAGAGAGGGGTCCTCCATTTGGCCATAATCAACCATATTAAAGCCAGCCGTTCTCGGCGTTACTGCATTAAAATAGGAGGTCATTATCTTCTCGAAGATTCCCATTTTACCAATAGTCTCACTATTATTAAATTCTAGGATTAAAAGAATAAGGGTAGCAATTGTATTTAAAACTAATGTGCCGACAATCATGAGCTTCGTATGGAATGACCACGTGCGAAAGCTATTCTTTCGAACGATATCGATTACTACGATAAATCCGATTCCGCCAATGATGATAAGACTAGTTATAATCAACACGACAACAGGATCACCAGTAAAGCCCATCAAATTATCTGGGAACAAGGAGAAGCCAGCATTATTAAAGGCGGAAATTACGTGAAAAATACTATAATATAGTGCATCTTCAAAGCCAAACCTTGGTATCCAGTGTAGTGTTAAAAAAACAATTGCAATCCCCTCGGAAGCTAATACAAATACAAGAATATGCTTAGCTAGCTTGACGATACCTCCAATAGAAGGCTGATTAAAGGACTCTTGCAAATAAATCCTTTGCTGCAAACCAATTTTTTTACGAAGAAGAATGAGTATCGCAACTGCAAACGTCATTAATCCGATACCACCACATTGAATTAAGACTAGCAATATAATTTCCCCAAACATCGTTAGCGTACTACCAGGATCAAAAACACTGAGACCAGTTACAGTTGTGGCTGATGTGACTAGAAAGAAAGCATCCACCCAGGATATAGGTGTTGTCGTAGCAATGGGAAGCTTCATCAAAGCAGTTCCTAGAAAGATTAAGATGGCAAAGCTACTTGCAATAACAACGGGTGGTGAAAAAGATGGTTTCTTTTCCAATGGGACACTTCCTTTTAATGGATGTAAAATAATAATTACTTTAATCCTGTTCAGGTCAGCTGTCAACAACTTGTTTGAAACAAGTGGATAAAGAAAGTATACTTAAGAAAAAAGGAGGATATTCCATTGAAAACTGAACAGCAATATTTTGAAGAAGCAAAAACTTTAGAGCAATATATGAATGATATGACAACCAAAAAAGAGGAATCCTTTCGTATATATGAGCAGTTTGAAGTTCCGGCAGATGACGAATTCATTGAGATATTAAAAGACGAAAAGCCGCATATATTAGTTATTACAGAAGATTGGTGTGGAGATGCCATGATGAATAATGCGATTGTACGAAAGATTGCAGAAGCTGCAAATTTGGACATTCACACTGTCTATCGCGATGAAAATCTAGAGCTGATGGACCAATACTTAACAAATGGAGGTCGCTCCATTCCGGTCTATTTATTGCTAAATAAAGATGGAGAAGTCATTTCTAAATGGGGTCCTCGTGCTGAAATGGTTCAAAAATTTGTGATGGAAGGAAGAGCTAAGTTTCCTGATAAGGAAGACCCAGCATTCGAAGACATACAAAAGAAATTTTATGAGCAAATGACACAGGAATTTATAGCAAACAAAGAGTTTCACTTGGCAGTTTACGAAGACATTCGCAGTAGCTGGCTGCCTATTCTTCAAAAATAAGCGAACTGCATAATACAGGGAGTCGGCTTTAGTCGGCTCTTTCATATGTTAGGAACTTTTTATGAGGAAATAGAGTCTTTATAATGAAGAAATTGTAAAGTAGAAAGGAAATCCGTATGAAGCGTGCTAGAATTATCTACAATCCTACCTCAGGGAGAGAATTGTTTAAGAAACATCTTCCAGAAGTTTTGGAGGCTTTAGAAATAGCTGGATATGAGACGTCCTGCCATGCAACGACAGGTGAAGGAGATGCAATTAGCGCAGCGAAAAAAGCGGTAGAAAATAATTTTGATATCATTATTGCTGCCGGGGGAGACGGAACACTGAACGAGGTTGTTGCTGGTGTAAGTGAATTTGAAAATCGCCCGAAGATTGGTCTCATTCCAATGGGAACGACAAATGATTTTGCTCGAGCAGTACATATTCCTCGGGATATTAAACGCGCAGTGGATATTATCGTACAAGGTGATACTATTCCTGTGGATGTTGGTAAAGTCAACGATCGTTATTTTATTAACATAGCAGGTGGAGGAAGAATTACGGAACTCACTTATGATGTACCTAGTAGACTAAAGACAATGCTTGGACAGCTAGCCTATTATTTAAAAGGAATTGAAATGCTTCCATCGATTAATGCCACAAAGGTCCGCATAGAGTATGACGGTGAGGTGTTTGAGGATGAGGCTATGATGTTCCTTGTGGGCCTTACAAACTCCGTAGGTGGCTTCGAGAAGCTTGCTCCTAATGCAAGTATTAATGATGGGAATTTTTCGTTGCTTATCTTAAAGAAAGTAAATATTGCGGAGTTTATAAGACTTGCAACGTTAGCTATTCGGGGTGAACATTTAGAAGATCCCCATGTCATCCATAAAAAAGCTCGACACATTAAAGTGACATCTGAAGATAAAGTTCTACTAAATTTGGATGGAGAGTATGGAGGTACTATTCCAGCGACATTCCAAAATTTATATAGACATATAGATGTCTTTGTTCCCATCGATGAGATTCGTGAGCAGGATAGACCATAACCTATAACCTGAAGCCAGTATTTCTATTAATTAGAGGTGCTGGCTTTTCCTTTTTTATGTCTCTTCCATTTTAGAAGAATATTTTCCTAATATTTTCTTACTCCCGGAAGTATTTTATAAGTTATCGTTCTGATGCAGAATTTAATTTTTAATCTTTGCTCTCTAATAGGTTATGAATTCATTAATAATGGGAATAATTTAATAATATACTTGGGCAACATAAGGAGGAATGGTTAGTGTATAAAAGGCAAGAGAGATACTTAATGTGGCTAGCCTTTGTAGTGGCAGGTATTATGATACTTTCTATTGCTGGAAGAATATTTGGAGGGTGAGGAGAGTCAAGTATGGGAGATGCTGATTCAGTATTTTATAGTCGTGTATTAACCGAGTTAACCTTATCTTTTCATATTATTTATGCGACAATCGGCGTGGGAGTTCCTTTGATGATTATGATTGCTCAGTGGGTCGGTATAAAAAAGAATGATGAACATTACATATTACTAGCGAGACGCTGGGCAAGGGGATTTGTTATTACGGTCGCAGTGGGGGTTGTAACTGGAACAGCAATTGGTATGCAGCTCTCCTTACTGTGGCCGAATTTTATGGAATTAGCGGGTCAGATTATTGCCCTGCCGTTGTTTATGGAAACATTTGCATTTTTCTTTGAGGCTATTTTTCTAGGTATTTATCTGTATACATGGGATCGATTTGAAAATCAAAAAAAGCATTTATTATTACTGATTCCAGTTGCAGTCGGAGCTTCCTTTTCAGCAGTATTCATAACAATTGTTAATGCTTTTATGAATTCGCCACAGGGCTTTGATATGGTAAATGGCGAGCTGGTGAATATTAATCCGATCATTGCTATGTTTAATCCTGCGATGCCTACAAAAGTAGCCCATGTAGTGGTTACAGCATATATGACATCTGCCTTTGTATTAGCTTCCATTGCTGCATTTCGTTTGTTAAGGGGATCGAACCATGTGTATCATAAAAAGGCTTTATACTTAACTGTAAAATTAGGATTAATCTTTTCTATTGCAACAGCAATTATTGGAGACTTCTCCGGAAAATATTTGGCGGAATATCAGCCAGAAAAACTAGCAGCTGCTGAATGGCATTTTGAAACACGGGAAAATGCTGAACTTGTTTTGTTTGGAATCTTAGATGATGGAGAAGTGAAATATGCTATTAAGGTTCCTTATGCCCTGAGCATTTTAGCGTACTCCAATCCAACTGCGGAGGTAATTGGGCTAGATCAGTTTCCAGTGGATGAAAGACCCCCGCTTTATATCCATTATCTCTTTAATATCATGGTAGCGATTGGCATGGGACTTGCGGCACTTTCTGCGCTCTACTGGTTAGGTAAACGCTTAAAATGGGCCATTGTCGATTCAAAGTTTTTCCTATGGCTTCTCGTCTTAGGAGGACCTGCTGCTATTATCGCTATTGAGACAGGTTGGTGGCTAGCAGAGGTTGGCAGACAGCCTTGGATTTTAAGAGGAATCATGAGAGTTGAGGATGCTGCAACTACGAGTGGGCAGGTAGATTTTATGTTAGTTTTGTTTGCAGGCCTATATCTAATTCTTGGAGTTGGAAGTGTTGTAGTACTTACTCGTATGTTCAGAAGAAATCCAGTTGAACAGGAGATAGCAGATAGAAAATCGGAAAAAGGCGGTGATATTACATGAGTTTAGAGATTTTAGGTCTCACCGTTCTTTGGACGTTTCTATTTGGTTATGTAATGGTAGGATCCATCGATTTTGGTGCAGGGTTCTTTAATGCATATTCCTTGATAACCGGGAAGCAACATATACTGAGTAATATTATACAGCGTTATTTGTCACCTGTTTGGGAGGTAACAAATGTATTTCTTGTATTTTTCTTCGTAGGAATTATTGGGTTCTTCCCTAAAACTGCCTTCTATTATGGAACCTCTCTGCTCGTGCCAGTAGGTATAGCACTAATATTGCTAGGAATTCGAGGATCCTACTATGCATTTGAAACGTATGGATCCAGGGGACATAAAGGTTATTCCTTTATGTATGGTTTATCTGGATTGTTACTGCCTGCTTCTTTATCCATTGTACTGACCATTTCTGAGGGTGGTTTCGTGGATATGATTAACGGTTCACCAAGCTTAAATTATGATGCCTTGTTCACTAGTCCGTTAACTTGGTCTATTGTCGCCTTAAGTTTGACCTCTGTGTTGTATATTTCCGCAGTCTTTTTAACTTGGTATGCGAATAAGGCTGGAGATCAAAAGGCAACTGAGCTGATGAGAAAATATGCATTGATTTGGTCTTTTCCAACAATCATTACTGCAGGTGGCATAATGGTAGAATTACGCTCACACAACGTAGAGCATTATAATAATATGCTTGATATTTGGTGGGCGTTTGGGTTGTCCCTCCTCATGTTCTTAGGTACCGTTTGGTTACTGTGGAAAAAGAAACAATATGGTCTAGCATTTGGACTATTGGCCGGACAATTTTTTATCGCTTTTTTTGCTTATGGGTATTCTCATTTACCGTATTTACTTTACCCATACTTATCTATACACGATAGCTTTACAAATGAGGCCATGGCAATTTCATTGATCATTGCATTTGTTCTAGGGCTAGCCTTATTAATTCCCTCCTTATATTTGTTACTAAAGCTATTTCTATTCAATAAAGATTATGTTAAAGGGAAAAAGAAAAATCACGCTTAGGAGGAATGGACGTTATGATGGAATTCCTAATATTTTATGCTCCCTTCATCGTACTGATTGGCTCCATTATTATAGCCTTCTGGGCATCTACGAAGGATGGTGCAGTAAAGGATGAATAACAAGCAAGGGACCTCTTTGGAGAGGTCCTCTTTTATGCCTTCTAATTATTAAGCTAAGTGCTAAAATAGAGATAGAGGAGTGGAGAGATCAATGAGATATGACGTAATATTGTTCGATTTGGATGATACTTTGTTTGATTTTGGAGAGACTGAAAGAAATGCATTTCATCAATTGTTTGTAGAATATGGACTGCCAAACGGTCTACAGGATTACCTTAGTAGCTATAAGGCGATTAGTAAGGTCTTATGGGATGAATTAGAAAAGGGTAGTACAACATTAGAGCTACTTAAAATAGAGAGATTCAAACGTTTATTTTTAGAACATAATCTAAAGTTAGATGTGGAAGCAGTAAGTCATAAGTACATAGAAAATCTAGGGAGAGAAATTCACTTAATCTCTGGGGTGGAGGAAATGCTGGCTAGTCTGGCTGGCTGTCGTTTAGCTATATTAACAAATGGATTTCAAATTGCCCAGCATGCTAGGATTAAAGGTTCACCACTCAAGGATGTGTTTGAAGCTATCATCACTTCAGAAGAAGCTGGTTATCAAAAGCCACAGCCTGCTATATTTGAATATACATTTAAGAAATTAGGAATAACAAAAAAGTCTAAAGTATTGATGGTTGGTGATTCTCTTACTTCTGATATACAGGGCGGAAACCAATTTGGAATAGATACATGCTGGTTTAATCCAAGCCAAAAGGAGAACACAACAGCCATACTACCTACTTATGAAATAGAGAATTGGAGTCAGCTCAATGGAATTGTGAGTGGTCAATTAATAGAGAAATAAATTAGAAAAACTCCTATTTAGTTAAAATAAATTTTTAATATTTTCCAAATAATGTATACATTATTTCCAAAATATGAGATAATACTCTTATAACAATATTATTGTTTAAGACATAACTTGGAGTTGACCATGTTTGTGATTGCACGTAACACAAATGGTGTTACAGAAGTGTTGAAAAACTCAAATAGCCAAATGGTAAAAGTATTTTATGATTATGAAGAGGCAAAACGGTTTGTAGCTCGATTAAACAAAAGCGTATTACCGAACAAGCAGTGGTCCGTCATAGAAGATTCATCAATATTAAAAATAAACAAGTAAGGGGAATTCCTTACTTTTTTTGTGGCCAAAATAAGAAGAGAAATGAATATACATAAGCTACCTAATACTATTAAACGCCGTTATTTGATATAATAATATCCATTACACAAGAACGGAGATTTTACGTGAACACACCAGTAAATAAAAATGATCAATTAACGGTTTATATAGAGGATTTAACACATGATGGGTCAGGAGTGGCAAAGGTAGATGGCTATCCATTATTCATCCACGGTGGTCTTCCAGAAGAAAAAGCAGAGGTCCGAGTAGTAAAAACGTTGAAAAATTATGGATTTGCTAAATTACTTAATATTGTAGAGCCTTCTCCATTTCGAGTAGAAGCTCCATGTCCAGTTTTCTATGAGTGCGGGGGCTGTCAGCTACAACATATCAATTATGAAGGTCAGCTAAAATGGAAGGAAAAGATGGTTCGAAATGTCATGCAGCGGCTAGGTAAGATTGATGCACCGGTACTACCGGTCAAAGGAATGAACAATCCGTGGGAATATCGCAATAAATCTCAAATTCCGTTTGGCTTAGTCGATGGAAAGGTGATTGCAGGGTTCTATCAGGCAAAATCTCACCGTATTGCAGACACTCCGACTTGTCTAATTCAATCCGATGAAGCAGACCGATTGATGAGAGCATTTAAGGAAAATGCCTTAAAATTAGATTTAGTACCTTACAATGAAGATACAAAAAAAGGTCAGCTCCGCCACTTAGTTGTGCGTAAAGGCCGAGCTACCGGCGAGGTAATGGTCGTCCTAGTGACAAAGCATCCAAAGCTGTCCAAAATGGAAGCTATTATTGAGCTTATTAGAGAGGTAGAGCCAAAAGTGACCTCGATTATGCAGAACGTAAACTCCAAAAATACAAATGTGATCTTTGGTGATCAAACTAACCTATTATGGGGGAAACCAACGATAGAGGATCTAATAGGAGATGTACGATTCGAAATATCCGCTCGTTCCTTCTATCAGGTGAATCCAGAGCAGACAGAAGTGTTATACCAGCAGGCGCTTGACTATGCCCAGCTTGAAGGTAGCGAGACAGTTATCGATGCCTATTGTGGGATCGGTACGATTTCTCTGTTCCTTGCTCAAAAAGCGAAGCAAGTACTTGGTGTTGAAATTGTTCCTCAAGCAATTGAGGATGCAAAAAGAAACGCGGAGCTAAACGGCTTTACGAACACGTACTTTGAAGCAGGCCCAGCAGAGGAAGTCATTCCACGCTGGTACAAGGAAGGGAAAACAGCAGATGTATTAGTTGTTGACCCACCAAGAAAAGGCTGCGACGAAGCATTGTTAACTACAATCATCGAGCAACGCCCGAAACGTGTAGTATACGTTTCCTGTAATCCGGCAACTCTAGCGCGTGATCTTCGCGTATTAGAAGACGGCGGATATAAGACACAGGAGATTCAACCAGTGGACATGTTCCCGCAGACGACTCATTGTGAAGTTGTTACTTGGTTGGAGTTATTGTAAAAATAAATGAGAGTGAATACCAAATAAAGGGATTCACTCTTTTTGAGTGAAATTTTTAAAGAATTACAAGTTCGTATTTCATTACAGACTGTTTATAGGCTTTTCGATATGTGTAATTATTACATTGAAGGTTTTCAACAACTGAGCCGATTGGTATATTAAGTGTAAATAAAATAAAAAACAAAGAATAGGGAAGGTGTTGGACAGTTCGTCAACTTGTTCATCACATTGCAGATTCTCAGTTGAACATGTATCAGCGTTTGAAGCTGACTTTAACTGATGAGAATCCAACGGTACCAGCTTTTGATGAATATAAGTGGGCTATTTTACTAGATACGAAGCTTCCTGTTGAAAGCTCTATTAAAATGTTAGAAGGTATAAATGACGTATCGTGGCTTTAGGGCATAGTTTAACTAAAGAGCAATTAGATCGAGCTTTTACTCACCAGACAAATGGTAAAATAACAGTTGCAACAAAAGTTGCAAAATTAGCTTGGCACGAAGAATATCATTTAGCCCATATAAAAATTGCATTATCAAAATGATCCAATGTGTATAGAAGTGGGTTGTTGAGATTAGATAACTTTTTTATAATTTTAATATATAATCCCGCTTTTCCGTCAATAGGAAATCGGGTTTTTTTATATTTGATAGAAGATTAAATATATTCCAATAGATTTTGTTTTATTTGTTATATAATACCGTTATATAGGGTGAATTATTAGAGAATGAGTGTAACTCATCTATAAAGGGAATTTTTTTATGAAAGTTGAGATGGTACGATGAAACAAAGAATAATCTCGATTCTTGAACGAGCTAAAAAGTCCATGATAGCACTTAGTGAACTAGAAAAGGTTGCTGATACTCTTGATACATATGATGAGTTTGCGGCGGCAGTTCAATCATTACTGGATGAAGGTTTTATTACAACTGTGAAAAGTCATGGAACCAATTGGAAGGGTTTGCCGAATAGTGTTCGAATTCAAAAAGGGAAAGTTTTGCAGCCATTGATTGGGGAAATTCAAGAGATGCAATTTAAAGTGCATCCTGCCATAGATTTACGACCTTATTTTTCTGCATCTAAAAAGAAATGGATGGAGGATAAGCCATGGATTGAGATGATGAATCAATACATACAGAAAAATGGTTTCCCCGCTACCTATACGAACAGTTCGGAACGTTCTTATGAATTAATGAAGGATGAAAAATGGATTGATGAAAAGGGTGGGAGAGCTATATTAGAAAAAATTAATCTATTTGATAAGTTAAAAATAATGAAAGCCCCGGATCCTCTCATGTTTGCAATAAATCCAAAGCAACTACTATGGAATGAAAGCGTACATAGCCACCTAATCGTAGAAAATAAAGCGACCTATTCGGGACTAGTAGATTCGTTATCATCTACCAATTTTACTACGCTAATATATGGTTCGGGTTGGAAAATTGCTTCGAGTCTAAAACAACTATCCAAACAACTTGGTCTCACTAATGAGGTGCAACATGAAATCTATTATTTTGGTGATTTAGATTATGAAGGGATCAGCATTTATTTTCATCTTTATGAAAAATATAACGTGACACTTGCCCAGAGTTTTTACGAAGCATTGCTTAGAAAGCCCTACTACAAAGGGAAAGAAAATCAAATTAGAAATGAAGTGGCTGTTCATCATTTTTTACAATATTTCTGTAAAGAAGACAGAGAGATTGTTGCGGCCTTATTAGTAGAAAAAGGTTATTATCCGCAAGAAGCATTAACAAAGGAAGAGTTACACACAATTTGGAGGAACATGTAATGGTCACACATTTAAAAGGGATCACTGAAAATTATCGTGAACGAATGCAGCGGCTAGCATTATTTGAGCCGTTATTCCGATTAGAAAATAAACGGGAGAAGGATGAGAATAACCAACCAATCGATTACTTTGGATATGGCCTATTGACCCTTTTATTTTTCTTTGAAAATATGCTAATCCGAAATAAGAAAACGAGCATCCAGGACTTAGCTCAGTATTTATACGAGTTAAATCAAGGGGAATATTCAATTTCTCTTGAAGGCTATGAAAAGGTTGCTAGAACTGTAGTAGAAATATTTCGTCCACCGAGTGGAAAGCGAAATGAAAAAACATTTTATAACTGGGAAACAAGGGAACACGAAGCTGTTCACTATTCAATTCTGAAAGCTGATCGTGCAGATGTTAATACCAACACCCAATATTATAAATTGGATGAACAAGGACTAGAGTTAGTTTTTGCTACGAAGGAATATTTTACTGAATTCCAGTTATCCATTAACCAGTTGGTCTTGAGAAAGCAACTAGAAAAAGGAGAATTTGTAGGAGCATTAAGGCAAATTGATGAAATGCATATCGATGTAGAATCATTAAGAAATCGAATGACAGTTGTGAAACATGAAATTCAGCGAAATATCATTTCTGATGAAACGTATGAACGTTATAAACAAATGGTAGAGGATATCAATGCAAGATTGACTAGAGAGAATGAAGAATTTAGTGAATTACATACATTTGTAAAAGAAACGAAGAACCGCTTAGCCTATGATATGAACTCGGAGAAGGACCGAAAAGCATATGAATTAATTTTACAAATTGATCGAGAGCTTGGTGAGGTGCATCATATTCATACTCTGTTATTGAAGGAAAGCATTGATTTAAAAACAACTGCGTTATATGCAGCACAGGAGGCTCTATATTATGTAGGAATTGACTCCTTCAACTTCAAACAAGAAATTACGGCTGTACTCGTCAGCAAGCCTTTACCTTTAGTCAAATCGAAGCTTTTAATAGAGCCATTTCTGACAATCGAACAAAGTGAAGTATGGTCTCCGCTTGTTATCTTTTCCGAACAGCGAATTGAAACTCAAGACGGAGTAGAACGCACTACTGATTTTGATGATCTCTCCGAGGAGGCGTTACAAGAACTGGAAAACGCAAAGGTTCGAAAGGAATTTGGAGATATTATGAATCTCGTATTAAAGCTCATGGAAGCAAGAGACTCCATCACATTAAAAGAAGTGGTAGACCATATCAGTGAAGATGATTCGGACTGGTTGAAAAGAAAAATCTTTTACCAATTTTGGTATGTCATGCATCAGAGGTCTCCGATTACCTATGAAAAAACGGAGGAGCGAAATGAATCATTATTTGAAGAAGTTTTAGAATTAGTGGAATATCAGTATACCAGTATAGAAGTTGAAGAATTACAAGAGATTATAACAGTGACAGAGCGGTTCTCAATTCAAAACATGCTGCTACGATTAAAAGGTGGTGAACAAGATGGAGTATAGTCAAGATGAAGTGATAAAGGCCTTTCAAATATTCGCAAAGATTAGTAGGAAGGGATATAGCGAAGGGGACGAACTCAGGCTGTATTTAGCAGAAGATAAGGTAAGAGGACTCGTCGACCAGTTTGCAAAAGAAGTAGATTGTACCATATTCTCTGTCGGAGAACGGCTCTATTTTGTTCCGCTTGCACTAAATTCTACCTTCCATATTTCGAATGATACGTTGAAAAAAACATATTTTACTGGAAAAACAGTCAATGCAGATATTTATTTCATGTATGTGACCATTATTATTTTCATTGGAGAATTTTATGATAGCTATCAAACAACAGAGCCAACACGGGATTTTATTTCAATGAGTGATTGGCTAGAACAAGTCAATGAACGACTTGAAACGTTACAAGCAATTGACGAAGACGAGCTAAAAGAGATTGAAAAGGAATATGAATACAACTGGAGTTCAGTTATTGGAAAATGGGCGGATATGGATGATATAAAAGAGACCGCCAAAGCACAATCCGGTAGAACGATTAGTAGACTTAGCTTTCTTCATACGGTGAAAAAATTTTTAGTCGCACAAGAATTAGTGCAGGATATCGGTAATGATGAATTACAGTTAACGGAAAAAGCGAAAGTAATCGTGCAAAGATATTTCATGGAGTTAGAGTACAACCGTGGAATCTTAGAGTTTATATATTCGATAGACCGTCAGAAGGAGGAGGTATAAATGCCTTCCATATCAAAAATTAGATTTACAAATGTTGTGTATGAAGGTGGAGCAAAGCGTTATAATGACGATGTTTTTCTGTTTGATAGCCATAATGGTGCCATTTTGCTTGAAAATGGCGGAGGAAAAACAGTATTTATTCAGACCGCAATTCAAGCAATTCTCCCGAATGAAGAACTTGCGGAGCGCAAAATGAAGGACACGCTTTCCCTCGAGTCATCAAGTGCGCATATTGCGATTGAATGGATTATAAATGAACGACCAAGACGACGCTATGGTCTAACTGCTGTCACTTTATATATGGCAAAAGAAGGTGTAAAATCCCTCCGTTACACATATGAGTATGAAGAAGGGGACAAGCACCGAATTGAGGAATTGCCATTTGTCCGTGCCAGTATCGGTGGAAAAGTAAGACCCGCAAGTCGTGATGAGATGAATGAATATTATGCGACGATGAAATCCTCTCATCCATTAAAGGCGAACACATTTGATACTGTAAAAAGTTATCACCAGAATTTAGAAGAGCGATTTAAAATTATTGCTTCCGAATGGAAAAAGATTACCACTATTAATAGTTCAGAGGGTGGAGTGGAGAGTTTTTTTGATGGCTGTAAAACGACCTCACAGCTTGTCGACCAATTACTTATTCCAACGGTGGAAGAAGCTATCGCTGGAAAAGGATCAGTCGATTTTGTGCAAACCTTTGAGAAGCAGCGTGAACATTTCAAAGCACATAAGCGGTTACGACGTGTAATTGAAGAGAATAAACAAGTAGAAAAGCAAATTGAAAGCTATGTTTCTTCCTTTAAACAATTAGATCAAGTAGAAAGACAATTAGATGAACAAAAAGTGAGCGTAAAAGCCTTGTACGCCCATACAAAGCAAGAGCAGGAAGAGGCAAAAACGGCTTTAACCAAAATGCAAGCTAGTTTGGAAGATTTACAAAATGAGAAGAATGATTGGGAGCGTAAGCAAAAGTCTTTTGAAATTGGACTTTTGGAGCAAAAGAAAGCAGAGGCATATGATCAGTATAAGATAGAACAGGATGAATTTGATAAGATAGCACAGGAACAAAAAGAAAAAAATAAACGCCTAGTACAATTAAAGGTTGCAAAAGCTAATGAAGAAATACATAAAAATGAACAATTACAGATCCATTTTGTCGAACAGCTAAGTTTGCTAGAAAAAGATGAAGAGACAATCGATTTAGAGGAGCAGCTATCAGAAAATACAGCATTTTTAAAAGGATATTTCGACTACGAAGAAGAAAAGATTTTGGAAAATATAAACCAAATAGAGTTTCAAAAAGCTAGGAAAAAAGAAGAAATCGATCAAGAGAAAAAAGTTGCTGATCTCCTTTTCGATGACCTGAACAAAAGATTACTAGAAGAAACTGAGCTAGTTACTAAGAAAAAGCACTTGGAACATGATATGGATGAAATCACAAAAGATATATTATCTAACCCACTTAAGGAAAGGCTGGAGGATGAATTTCCTAAGTGGGAGAGTGATTTTCAAAAGTATGAGCAAGCGATTGTCAGCTATGAAAATCATATAAAAGGGCTGGAACAATCAAAAATTGAGCTTAAGGAAGCTATACCCAACGTACAAAACGAGTACGAAAAGTTTCAGGAAGAAGCGAACACATTAAAACATCAAATTAAAGGGATTGAGGAACAACAAAATGAGATTTTAACAGAACTAGTTGTTCGAATACCTCAATGGCAGCATTACTATTCTATTTATGAAAAAGAAGAAACCATCATCAATCAGCTTGAGGAAAAAGTGGAAAAGTTATCGAGAGAAAAAGAAGAATTGCTATTTAGAGAAAGACAAGCAACAAGAAGTGCGGATGATTATGAAAATAATACAACGTTTACTGCAGATCCTAAGCTTGAGCTGTGGAAAAATAGATGGAGAAATCAGTTTGCATATCTTGAGCTAGGAACGGATTTCGTTCGACAAGCAGCTAGTTCATTGGAAAGATCAATAGAGGAATATAATACCAATTATCCGTATTGGTCAATTACTTTCGTTGTGACTGAAACTGAAGTTTCTAAGCTGCGTGATAAGCTACTTTCTGTTGAAAAAGAAATGTCGCATCCTGTGTATATTTGTACAGAGGTGGAAGCTCGAACGTTAATACGGGAACAAGGAAAATCAAATGATCAACAAGTTTTTCCAAGCATATGGAAAGAAAATCTCTCAATCGAGAAGTTTAATAATTGGAAAATAGAGGTTCAAAAGCTAGCAAATGAATCAAAGAATGAACGGAAGAATAAAGAATTAGAATTGCAAAGCTGGAGATCGGTATTATCGAAAGTTCGTGAATTTGTACAAAATTAACCATTCGAGCAATACACACACTTAAAAGGGCAATTTAAACTAGCCTTAGAGGAAGAAGCAAAACAAAAAAGAGTATTGCAAGAATTAACCTTACAGATTGAAACAAAAGACAATGAAATGAAAGTTTATAATAAACGTTTAACCGAAGAAACTAGCTTATATAACGGTTTGATGTCAAAGCTAGATAATGGAAGAAAGTATTTTGCTAAAAAGAAGACATGTAAACTTCATAGGCAAGAATTAATAAAAATTCAAGAAACAATAAAAGAAGCAAAAAGAAAACAGGAGAAATTAAGAAGACTTCTCCTAACTCTCGATGAAATGCTTAAAGAATTAGAAGAGCAATTAATCTTAGCTAAAGATCCATTATATGTACTAAGAGGCAATGCTTATTATAAAGAAGTAGCAGCAGAGCAACCGAAATATTCTTCTAAAAGTTTGGAGCTTTTAGTAAGTGAACGGAAATCATTGGGAAGTAAGCTAGAAAATAAACAAAAAGGAAGAGAAATATTAGAGGAAAAACTAAATACAGTAGAGTCAAAGCTTAAAGATCTTACTAATGAACTGAAGCTGCTTGAACAACAATATGGAACCGTCGAAGCAATCGAGTTCCCTGCTCATGGGAATGAAGAAATATTAAAACTTAGTATGACTATTAGGAATGTAGATGCAAAAATCGATTCATTAAGACCTACCGTAGATGGACTTCGAGAGCAGTGGAAAAAGGCAAGTAATGAATTCGATTTTCGAAAAGAAGACTTTTATAAAGTATATCGGGATATAGTAATCTTTCATGTGTCATTTGAAGAAGTGAAGGACCAGCTTAATATAGAAAAGAAAAGTTTACAGGAACGAGATAAGTTTTTAGTCAGCGAACAAAAAAGATATCAGTTCTTGGAAGCGGAAATAAATAAGGCAATTATTGAATTAGAAAAGCAAGATATGCTGTTTGCTTTCCGACATGAAAATGTCCGTGAACAACTTTTAGATGAGCAAATCAAACAAAATTATGCATATAAGCGGATGGAGCATATTTTCCAATTGATTAAAATAATAACATCAGTACAGGAAAAGGTAACTTCCTTAAGAAAAAAGAGAAAAGAAGAAAAGATACAATTTATAAATTTTTGTGATAACAATATTTTTGATATAAAACTACGAAATACATGTATCAAAGGGATAGAACACAAAATTACGTATGATGATGTGATTGAATGGCAAGAAAAAATGAGTGATCGCATACAGCGAACCGTGAAAATTGCGGAAGAAGATATGAGGGAGCATGACAAGCAATTACAACAATTCATAGCCCATCTACATCTTTATTTACGAACAATCGCTGATGAATTAAGGTTAATTCCAAGGCAAACCCGAGTTAAGGTTGAGGACAAAACGAAAGATATTTTTATCTTCTCTGTCCCTGATTGGAATGAACAAGAAGGAAAAGAAGCGCTTCGTAATCATATTGATTGGATGGTAATCCAATTAGACAAAGACGAATATAAAGATGATGAGGGGAAAGAAAATGAGTCACTTATTCGCAAACAGATTGAAAAGTGGCTAAACACGAAACAGTTATTGAAAAATGTTTTGAAAGAAAAAGAAATAAGTGTGAAGTGTAGAAAAGTGAGTAACGATGGTAAGGTAAGCGGTGCTCTGACGAGTTGGGATAGAACAAACGCCTGGTCCGGTGGAGAAAAGTGGAGTAAAAATATGACACTGTTCCTCGGCATTCTAAACTATATAGCCGAAAAGAGAGTACCACTACAAGGCAACCAAAAGACACATCGAACGGTTATTGTCGACAACCCATTCGGGAAAGCATCAAGTGATCATGTTTTAGAGCCTGTATTTTTTATCGCAGAACAATTAGGATTTCAAATCATTGCTTTAACTGCCCATGCAGAAGGAAAGTTCATTCGAAAATATTTTCCTGTCGTCTATAGCTGCCGTTTAAGAGAATCTGCAAGTGGAGAAACGCAAATAATGACCAAAAATAAAGAAGTCCGAACAGCCTTCTTTAGAGACAACGACCCTGAAGCAATGGTAAGACTAGGAGAACAAGAACAATTAACCCTATTTTAAGTGAGGCAATGGGAATTATTGCAGAATGACATATTTGGATTGATGTCTTAACAAAAAGAAGCCTCACAACATATACGTAGGATGAAGCATTTGCTGATAAGCATGGTAAAGAAATTAAAGAGAGCTATTTCCCAAAATTCAAATCGCTTTATGATAAATTATCAGCAGCCTGATTACATGTATGGATTAATAGAATGTAACAACGAGTTTTTTAGCTGTTATTACTTTCTATTATTTGTAAACCCACCAGCATCCATGTGTTGCCACATACACTCGGCACATTGTGAAGTTGTTACTTGGTTGAAACTAGCTGACTAAACCTTATTGAATCGTGTTTTTCAACATAGGCTTTACGATGTGTCATTGGTATATCTAGCTTCATATTGCTTGAACATAAAAAGCAGACGGTTTAGAAGTGCGATAATGCACCTCATTGGCCGTCTGTTTTTAAATTAACACCCTTATTTAATGACTTCATACGATATTATATATACCTGAATTTTTAATGTTCCGTTATATAGAATTGAAATTCCTCCGTAAATTTAGTAGCAATTGTAGTTACTTTTTTGTTGTATACGCAGTAGCAGTTCTTATATCTCGTCCATTCACAGGTAAACTATTTGATAACAAGGGTCCTAACTCAATTATGTACCCTGCAATCATTTCGTTCGCTATTGGTATGATTATATTAAGCCAAGCCAAGCCAAGTCAAGCAAACACTGCTGAAATATTATTAATTGCAGGTGCATTTATTGGATTTGGTTATGGCACGTATATGTCTAGCAGTCAGGCTGCAGCAATTAAAGGTGTATCTCCAAAACGTTTTGGCTTAGCCACTGCAACATTCTTTGTTTTGACAGATATCGGTCTAGGAATTGGACCTTTCCTTCAAGGGTATCTTGTCCCATCAGTAGGCTATAATGGTTTATTTTTAATACTTGCGATTCTTTTAGTGCTATGCTTGCCGTTACATCATTTCTTATATGGTAAATACGCTAAATTGGCATAAATTATTTTGAATGCTGCTTCTATAAATTTAAAAGAGCCATGCTTATCCTTTATATTGGGGATAAGCGTAGCTCTTTTTGGCAATGATTCATATATTCTACTATATTTTATTATAATTTTGTCCATACTCAGCGCTCATGGTTGGATTTAGTGTAATAGTGAATTAAAAAGCAGATGGTTTAGAAGTATTGTTATCGCACTTCTATGTTGCCGTCTGCTTTTTTATTTATGAATGAAGCAAGGCAGGCATTATAAAGTGATCACCACCTTACCTTGAGCGTGGCCTTCTTGAAAGTATTTGAATGCTTCCGTTATTTCACTTAACTTAAACCGTTTGTCAATAATTGGTTTTACTTTTCCAGTCTCAAGTAACTCTTTTATATCATGTAAGTCTTTTTGATTTGCTCTTTGTAACATGCTACTTATTTTCTTGCTCCCAGTCATTGAAATAATAGGTCCAAGAAATAATGTTTGATACAGTTGAGACTCGGATCCTCCTAGAACTTTCTGCTATTAAATGTTATTTCGTATTAATGGGGTGTG
>JBEMAY010000009.1:35221-63834 GCA_040274765.1 Psychrobacillus sp. | reverse complement strand
CAGAGGTTCTTAATACAAAAGTGTTTAAAGAGTCGGATTCTCCTTTAGAATCAGCTCTAGGTTTAGATTTGACTGGTAAGCCTGTGACGATTGATTTGAGAAAAATGCCACATGGCTTAATTGCGGGGGCAACAGGATCAGGGAAATCTGTATTTATTAATTCCTTACTCGTAAGTTTACTTTATAAGGCAACACCAGATGAGCTTAAGTTATTGCTAATTGATCCAAAAATGGTAGAGCTTGCTCCATTTAATCATATTCCTCATTTAGTGAGCCCAGTGATCACTGATGTTAAGGCAGCCACGGCAGCACTTAAATGGGCAGTAGAGGAGATGGAACGTCGTTATCAATTATTTGCGCATATTGGTGTGCGTGACATTAGTCGATATAACACGTTAGCTACCGAAAAAAGACAGTTTGCTCAAAAGCTGCCATATCTAGTCATCGTAATAGATGAGCTTGCTGATTTAATGATGATGGCACCAACAGAGGTAGAGGATGCTATATGTCGTATTGCACAAAAAGCGAGAGCTTGTGGTATACATCTCGTCTTAGCAACTCAACGACCTTCAGTGGATGTTATAACGGGTCTAATAAAAGCAAATATACCGACTCGAATTGCTTTTTCAGTATCATCTCAAATTGATTCCCGTACTATTTTAGACCAACAGGGTGCAGAACGATTGCTTGGACGAGGGGATATGTTATATCAAGGGAATGGAATGTCAAGTCCAGTACGTATTCAAGGAACCTATGTAACGGATGAGGAAATTGAAAGTGTTATTGAATTTGCTAGAAGCCAAGGTACTCCTGAATATGTATTCGAGCAGGATGAGTTAATTCAAAAATCAGAGGTTGCAGCCGAGCAAGATGATTTATTTGAGGAAGCGTGTCGATTTGTTGTGGAACAGGGAACTGCTTCGACGTCCTTACTTCAAAGAAAATTCCACCTAGGCTACAACCGAGCTGCTAGACTGATCGATGCAATGCATGAGGCTGGCTTCATTTCGGAGCAAAGAGGAAGTAAGGCAAGAGAAGTGTTACTGAAAAACGACACTTTAGACCAAATTTTTAGTTAAATATATTTATTAATATTACGTACTAAAAAGTGATATAATGGGGAATACGTCTAATAGACGAACGTTTAGACAATGTATATAAGTGGGACTAATCCCAGGAGGTTTACAACGTATGACAAAGTATCATTTTACAGGGATTAAAGGATCGGGTATGAGCCCGTTAGCTCAAATCCTTCATGACGAAGGCCATGAAGTACAAGGATCAGATATTGAAAAGTACTTTTTTACAGAAAAACCATTACATGAACGCAATATAAATGTGTTGCTTTTTGATGAGGAGAACATTTCCGAAGGGATGACGATTATCGCAGGGAATGCATTCCCTGATACTCATCCAGAGCTTGTTAAAGCGAAAGAATTAGGTTTGGAAGTAATCCGTTATCACAAATTCTTAGGGGAATATATGAATCAGTTTACTTCTATCGCTGTCACTGGTGCTCACGGTAAAACTTCAACGACAGGGCTTCTAGCTCATGTTTTAAGTGGCTATAATCCAACTGCTTATCTAATAGGCGACGGCACTGGTAAAGGGGTTCAAAACGCCTCTAACTTTGTATTTGAAGCATGTGAGTATCGCAGACATTTCTTGGCGTATAGTCCAGACTATGCGATTATGACAAATATCGACTTTGATCATCCAGATTATTTCAGCGATATTGAGGATGTTTTTAACGCGTTTCAGGAAATGGCTATGCAGGTTAAGAAGTGTATTATAGCGTGTGGAGATGATGCTCATCTTCAACGTATTAAAGCATCTGTGCCAGTAGTCTATTACGGATTTGGCGAACACAACGATTTTGCAGCTCGTAATATTGAAAAGACGACAGAAGGAACTTCCTTCGATGTATTTGTAAGAAACGAATTCTATCATCGCTTTACGATTCCAATGTATGGTGATCATGTTATTTTAAACTCCTTATCTGTTATTTCTCTTTGTCATTATGAGGGAGTACCTGCAGAGGTTATACAGAACGGCTTGGAGTCATTTGAAGGTGTCAAAAGACGATTTACGGAGACGGTAATAGAGGATCGTGTGATTATTGATGACTATGCACATCATCCAACTGAAATTTCTGTAACGATCCAAGGAGCTCGTCAAAAATATCCGGATAGAGAGCTTGTAGTAATATTCCAGCCTCATACGTACACGAGAACACAAAAATTCTTAAATGAGTTTAAGGAAAGCTTGAGCTTGGCTGATCAAGTATACCTGTGTGATATATTCGGTTCTGCTAGAGAGAGTGCCGGTACATTAACCATTGAAACGCTAGGTGATCTTATTGATGGCAGTCATATCCTTCAGGAAGAAAACGTAGAACAATTATTAAATCATAATAATGCGGTGTATATGTTTATGGGCGCAGGAGATGTCCAAAAATATCAACAAGTATTTGAAAAAAAACTAAATAATTAATAAAAATGCTTAATCTCTTATGTAGATTAAGCATTTTTTAGAGGAGTTTTCAAAAAAAAGTAGTATAGTATATAGAGTAAGAAGTTTAGTTTGATTCATTTGGGGTAAAAATATTACATAACAAGAAATGGGGAGTGTCCACATGGAAAATCTTTTATACATAGCGGCAATTGTAGCAGCCATTGCTTTTTTAATCTTATGTATAAGCCTAGCGGTAACTTTGTCTTCTGTGAAAAAGACCTTAAACAACGTTGCAGAAACATTAGATGGCTTAGAAACGCATTTACAAAATGTGACTAAAGAAACAGCAGAGCTTCTGCATAAAACAAATGAATTAGCGGTAGATATTCAAGATAAATCTGAAAAGCTAAATACTGTAGTAGATGCAGTGAAGAATGTAGGAGCATCTGTTAACGGTTTCAACAATTCGATTCAACGTTTATCTACTTCTGTTACAACAGAGGTGGAGAAGAATGAAGAAAAGATCGCTCAGGTTGTTCAGTGGAGTAGCATTTTCTTAGGTATCCGCGATAAATGGAAAGAGCGAAAAGCAATGGAGCAAGCAGGCTTTTATACATTTGAAAAAGACAACGTAAAATAATCTCACTGGAGGAATGGAAAATGACAAATTACGAATCAAACAAACCAAATTACAATGATGCTAAATTTAACCAAGAATACTATGCAAATCAATCTTCGTATGATCGACAAGCACAGCCAAGCTATCCACCAATGCCTTCTTATAATGAAAGCCGTCATAATGTATATAAGGACGAGGAAGTAAACGGTAAAGATTTCATCATGGGTGTAGTAATCGGTGGTATTATCGGAGCTACAACAGCTCTATTATTGGCACCTAAGACTGGGACTGAGCTTCGTGGTACGTTAAGTACACAAGCAGGTCAGTTGAAGGATAAAACAATGGATCTTTCTTCTACTGCTAAAGAGAAAACAACTCAGCTATCTAAACAGCTACAGGAGCAATCTGGACAGCTTGTAGAAAAAGTGAAAAATATTAAAGGTGCTCCTGCTTCTCCACTAGACGATGGTACTGCTTCTTCTGAGGGTGAAGAGCCAATGGAATTCATGGAAACCATTTCTAAAACGACAGAAGAGCTAACAGATGAAGAAGAAAATGCGACAGCTGTAGCGGAAGCTATTAAAGAAGCAATTGCAGAAGAAACTTCCGATACTAAAACTAATACAACAAAATAAAAATTGGCCGGAGATTTTTATCTCATGCCATACAAAAAGTGAAATTGCATATAGCAATTTCACTTTTTGTTTTTTAGAGGGTTTAGCCAACCATTACTTTTCTCCCGCTAGTTAAAGCGTATTTCTAAATGATCTCCACCGAAAATTTCTTCGTCAAATCCAGATGGTTGTCCGTTCCTTAAGATTTGAAAAGAGCCTGCTTTCTCTGGAAGCGTCCACTCTGAGAATCGAAAAACGTCCTGGAAAATCCAAGGTGAAGTATTTATGTCTTCCCATGCAAGTATGGAATTATTTTGTACTACATCATTTGCTTGGATCACTGTTTCCCCGATTTTAACAACAGAGCATTCTTTATATAGTTTTACGTGTTCATTTTGAAAGGTGACTTCTATTTGAGTATCTAGTTTTTTGTCTAATGCATTAGCGAGCATTTTTAAAGTCGGAGTTTCACTAGAGCTAATTGTGATTATATCATTGTCTTTTATGGGACTTTCCATTTTTCCTTTTACCCCATTAATTAGAAGTGTAGGAGTTAAGGTAGGGATATAATGATTTTTTTCATTGATCGTTACGGTGTATGGTTTTAACTTATGAATATACATTTCTTTGCCAATAGAATATAAAAGCTGCTCGACTGTTTGAACAGTCTCTACCGTAATTTTGTCTCTTTCCTTCAATTCAGTGTCAGCGGAAGATAGTACCCCGTTGATAAAAATCTTTGGCTCTACTATATGCATTTCTCCTTCAAAGCTAAAGGATTGAGCCACTGCCTGATCAAGTAGGTCTCGAACGGTTGCAGTTCCTGGATTCCCATCCTTACCTTCCATTAACTCTATGATATCCGAATTTTTAATAATTGTTTTCGTATTAGCTTCCATGCCATTCACTTTGACTATTGCAGCCTTGCCATGACCACCAGGAATATGGATGGTTTGGTTGTTCAGTTGAACGGATAAAGCTTCTCCAGGTCTTCCATAAAGCTTTCTCGTAGATATATTAGCTGCTAGCAGTGCATCACCCACTGTCATTTCCTTCAGTTCAAATAAACGAACAACCTGCTCGTTTACTTTTACTGACATATACTGAATAGGAGACTTTTTTGCAGCAATAGCAATTCCAATAGGTGTAACTAGCTCAGGAGAAATGGGTATATGTTCTTCCTTCGTTAAATTTTGTATCGCATCAATACCTCTTACAGCCACTCGATTAGCTGGTAAACTCAAAGCTTGTTCCAACGAAGTGGTAATGGTAGGTGTTAAGCTACCACCTCCTACTAGCATGACAGCCTTTGGTGAACGATTATTATTTAACCGTAAAATTTCTTTTGATATTTCACTAGCAAGTTCGATGATAGTTGGTTTTAAGGCTGCAATTACCTCATCTTGTGGTACATCCTGTTCAAAGCCAAGTATGTCCTGAATCTGTATGTATTCATTATTATTAATTGCTCGTTTAGCTTTTTCAGCAAGTGGGAAGTCTAATAAATAATGCTCACTTAATGCTTCCGTGATTTCATCTCCAGCATACGGAACCATGCCGTAAGCAACGACAGTTCCAAAGTCAGTTATAGCGATATCTGATGTTCCTGCCCCGATATCAACTAGTGCTACGTTCAGTCGTCGCATAGAAGGGGGGATTAAAACATTAATAGCAGCAATGGGCTCGAGTGTTAAAGCTTCCATCTCAAGGTTTGCGCGCTTCAATGCAGATATTAGGGATTCTACAACTACTCTAGGTAGGAAGGTTGCTATAACTTCTACCGAAGCCTCATCCCCTTGCTGGTCAACTAGGCTGCCGATTTCATCCCCATCTAATCGATAATAAAGTACACTGTAGCCAACACAATAGTAATGACTGGATTGTTTATCTAGAACAGGCTGTACCAAACTGTTTTGTGCATGCTGAACTGCTGAGAGTTCCAGTCTGCTAACGTCCTCCTCTGAGAAAATCGGACGATTTTTTATATCCATTTTCACTTTAGCTTGCTCTGTTTTTAGAGCACGTCCAGCGGCTGCAACACTTACTTTCTCTAGAGGACCATGCTTTTGTTCTAGCTTTTCTTTTATAGATTGTATAACTTCGGCGACTTTGACCACATTAT
Organism: Psychrobacillus sp.; assembly: GCA_040274765.1. Classification (GTDB taxonomy): domain Bacteria; phylum Bacillota; class Bacilli; order Bacillales_A; family Planococcaceae; genus Psychrobacillus. The sequence continues at coordinate 58,025 of JBEMAY010000009.1, read as the reverse complement.
GTATTTGACCATCCAGCATCGCTCGTTCCTTATGTTCTTCTACAAGGATGTCTACCACATGGAAAGATTCATCTCGTTCCTCTAAAATAATACCTACTACCGAACGGGTACCAATATCTAATGCAAACAGCTTCGATGACAAGTTCTCACTTCCTTTGTTGGATAAAACACTTTAGCGAGTTGAATCGCTAAAATAAAAAGCGTGACTTTCTTAGATTAATTGATTATAATATATTTTATATCTTAAAATGTATCACAATTTTCAGGCGATAGAAAGAGTCGTAGCTGAAACGAAAGGAGAAATATCTATGAACCAAATGGATTTAGAGGCTTTAAGAAGCCGAGTTGATGAGGTCAATGTAGAAATTTTACGTTTGATCAATGAAAGAGCAGGAGTAGTACAAGAAATAGGTAGAGTAAAAGAAAAGCAAGGTGTTAATAGATATGATCCTCTTCGTGAAAGACATATGCTAGATCATCTTAAAGAGCACAATGATGGTCCTTTACCACAATCAACTGTGGAGCATATTTTTAAAGAAATTTTTAAAACGGCTCTAGAATTACAGGTCGATGATCAGAAAAAGGCACTTCTTGTTTCTCGTAAAAAGAAATCAGAGGACACAATTGTAACGATTAACGGTGAACAAATCGGTACAGGGGCACCTTCATTTGTATTTGGTCCATGTGCTGTTGAATCATATACACAGGTTGCAGAGGTTGCTGCTGCCATCCAGTCTAAAGGGTTAAAGCTAATTCGCGGCGGCGCATACAAGCCACGTACTTCTCCTTACGATTTCCAAGGACTTGGATTAGAGGGCTTAAAAATCTTAAAACAAATTTCTAATGAATTTGGATTAGCGGTAGTTTCTGAAATCGTAACTCCAGGTCATTTAGATGAAGCACTTGACTACGTAGACGTTGTACAGGTCGGTGCACGTAATATGCAAAACTTTGAGCTATTAAAGGCAGTTGGACAAATTAATAAGCCAATCCTATTAAAACGAGGGATTGCAGCGACGTTAGATGAGTTCATCCATGCTGCAGAATATATTATGTCACAAGGTAATGATCAAATTATCCTATGTGAACGTGGTATCCGCACATATGAAAGAGCAACTAGAAATACATTAGATATTTCTGCTGTACCAATTTTAAAACAAGAGACACATTTACCAGTTTTTGTAGATGTTACACACTCCACTGGACGTCGTGATATTCTTTTACCAGCCGCTAAAGCAGCGATTGCCATTGGTGCAGACGGGGTTATGGCTGAAGTGCATCCAGACCCAGCAGTAGCATTATCGGATGCTGCTCAACAGATGAACTTAAAACAATTTGATGAGTTTTATGATTCTATCCAAAAATTCATGAAAAATCATGAGTTTCTTGCATAACTGACACAAAACCGACTCTAATTTAGAGTCGGTTTTATTATATAATTGAAAGTTATTAAGGTTATAAAGTATTATTTACATATATACTATAAACAAGATAAGAAAAGGAGGGAATACAATGACTATCACTATTTATGATGTAGCCAGAGAAGCCAACGTATCGATGGCCACTGTATCCCGTGTAGTTAATGGCAATCAAAACGTAAAACCAGCAACTCGACAGAAGGTGTTGGCTGTCATTGAACGACTAGATTACCGACCAAATGCAGTGGCAAGAGGATTGGCAAGTAAAAAAACAAAAACGGTAGGGGTTATTATTCCTGATATATCAAACGTTTTCTATGCCGAGCTTGTTCGAGGGATAGAGGATATTGCTACGATGTATCGCTATAATATTATCTTAACCAATTCGGATCAACAGGAAGAAAAAGAAGTTCAGTTATTGACCACCCTCTTAAGTAAACAGGTAGATGGTGTAGTTATGATGAGTGACTATATTTCAGAGGAAATGCTACATGAGATGAACCGTTCCAATGTGCCAGTTGTTCTGGCAGGCACCGTGGAGCATTCTAATTCTTTCCCTTCTGTAAATATAGAGTATCGTGAGGCAGCAATTGATGCAGTAAATCGACTAATCCAAAATGGACACAATAGGATCGCTTTTATATCGGGTTCCATTTCTTCTCCTATTAATCGTGACTTTAAGCTTGCAGGTTATGAAGAGGCGTTAGAAAATGCAGGTATCGATGTGGATGAGGATTTAATAGTAGGTGTGGATAACACGTATGACGATGGTTTAGCAGCTTGGGAGCAGCTTCAACAACTAGAAAATCCACCAACTGCATTTTTCGCTGGAAGTGATGAAATTGCAATCGGGCTTATTCACGGAGCGCAGGATAGTGGGTTAAATGTTCCTAATGATATCGAAATTATTAGCTTTGAGAATTCGAAGCTTGCTCGAATGGTTCGACCGCAGTTAACTAGCGTTGTGCTTCCTTTGTATGATATTGGAGCAGTGTCGATGAGACTCCTTACAAAATTCATGAATAAAGAAAAAATTGAGGAACAAAACGTTGTACTTCCTTATCGCATTGAAGAAAGAAAGTCAGTGAAATAAATATAGTGAGGAAGAGTCATGAATTTCATGGCTCTTTTTTCGTGGGAAAAATTTGGGTGTTTTTTTGAAAAGTGATACACTGCAAGTAAAATAATACTAGATTTAAGTTAAAAGCTTTGTATTCTCTAATTTCTAAGGGTTTACCTGCTGCTTCTAAACGGCTTACGTTAGTTTAACGTGTCACAATTCACTAAGTATATCTGGGATCAACTCGATAATTTGGACATAGAAATAAGCCATCAAAATGATGGCTATAATTTGCTAAACACCCGTTACTACAAGTATAGTGTCACAAATCTCTTTATGGTAAAATTAAATTATCAGCAAATACCTCTAGTTCATAATTTTTCATATCACGAGAATCTAAAATGTCTCTAAAGTATTCCTCAGCTTGTTCTTTGTATTGTATTTTTTCAATTCTAACTGTAAAGACTTTTTCTTCTGGACTTAATCCTATAGCATGCACAGTAAATTTCTCTTTTGTATCATCAAAAATTTGACCAGAAAACATTTCATCGATACTATTTGCATTCTCGTTCCTTTTAAATTCGTCTTGTACGGTAAAGAGGATAAGTCCAGTGGTTACAACTATACATAATCCTAAAATTATCTTCTTCAAAAAATCACCTCCAAATTTATTTATTCGCCATTTATCTATTATTACCTTCTTAAACTAATCTGCGTAGGTTAGTTTAAATGGAATATTTCACAATGCAAATCTTGATTCAACTCGATATTGTGGACATAAAAATCAACCATCGAAAAGATGGCTATATTTTGCTAAAGCACGCCTTAGTAGTTGGATAGTTATACATCTGATTTTTGGTTATTACTTTTTGATTTTATAAACTTAATTAGTTTTTTTGTTACATACGCCAGTATGAGCCCCTTTGACCCTGGTGGGTTTGCAACTGGAATGCTTATGGTATTTTTCAGCTTTTTGTTTGCGCTTAATGGTACGATCATCATAGTTATCGGTATATTTACGCAGAGGTCTAGAAACATCTAAGTATGGACAAAGTACAAGAAAATAATCAGGTAAGATGCTTTCATTTGCATGAGCAAAAAAGAGTGCTATTTTTTGGATTTTAAAATTTATTTTCTCTACCACTAAACCAATAGAAAGCACCTACGATAAAACAGAAAACAAAGAATAACAAGGCAATAAACATTAAAATGGTAAAACCCAATTGTATACCTCTTTTCTCGGCAATCTATAATAGTATTAGATGGGAATCTTTCAAAATTATATTTAACTGAGTAGTTTAAAATTACTTTTTCTTACAGCTTAATTATAATTTAATCCCTATAAATTTGAAATCATTTAAAGGTGAAATGAATGACAGTAGTAAGAGCATGTCAAAAATATAAAGTGGGGAGGAGCAAATCATGAATATGGAAATAGTAATGCAAGAGCTTGAAGCGTTAGGTAAGGAACGAACCAAAAAAATATACCTTTCTAATGGTGCCCGGGAACCGCTTTTTGGGGTAGCTACAGGGGCAATGAAGCCAATTGCAAAGAAGATTACAATTAATCAGCAGTTAGCAGAAGAGCTTTATGCAACAGGAAATTATGATGCAATGTACTTCGCAGGAATTATTGCAGATCCTAAAGCAATGACGGTGTCTGATTTTGAGCGCTGGATAAAGGATGCCTATTTTTATATGCTATCTGACTATGTTGTAGCCGTTACATTATCCGAGTCTGAACTTGCACAAGACGTGGCAGATGAGTGGATTAATAGTGATGAAGAGTTAACGAGGTCAGCTGGTTGGAGCTGTTATTGTTGGCTATTGGGAAATAGAAAAGATGAGGAGTTCTCTAAGAGTAAAATATCTAATATGCTGGATATTGTGAGTAAAAGCATACATGATTCGCCAGAGCGAGTTAAATCCTCTATGAATAATTTTATTTACACCGTGGGGGTTTCCTATTTACCGCTCCATGATCAAGCACTAGAAACTGCTAAATCTATAGGGACAATAGAAATAAATCGACATAAGAAAAAAAGTAGCCTTCTAGATGCTTATAGCAATATACAAAAAGAAATAGATAGAGATAGACTTGGTTTTAAAAGAAAATATGTAAGATGCTAATTTTAAAAAGCTTTGTTTAAGTGATTGGTTGATTTTGACTAAAAGTTTCTTTCTTATAGGGACTGTAAACATTTAAAAAGGACATTTCAAATTGCTATTAATGCATAAGTAGATCATGAAATATGGTTGGAATCTATCGACGAATAAAAGTTATTTCCATTTATTGGTTGTAGTACAAGACGGCTACTTCATCGGGATGAGTGAGACAGATAAGACATCACAACCATGCGCGCTAGCGATGGGTGATGGCATATCGCTCACCCCGCGGAAAGCGTCCGGCTGGCGCGGAAATCAATTCTACTTACTGCTTAAAAATTTATTTGATCATAAATCAACCCTACCCTTTAACATGGCCTTTTTAAAAATAGAGAAATAAAAACAGAGTGGAGTTAATTAAACCACCCTGTTTTTTTTATGAGGAATATTATGAGTCTAGCTTTTTGTATGATTTTTGGCTTCGCAGCTGATATAAAGCTTTATCTAGCATTTGCTTGTTCTTTTCCGTTATCTCTAGCTTTCTAGGTATAGGCTCATAGAGTGGATTTGGATCCATCCACGTTGGGATAAAGGGAATAGGTGACTCTGCACTCCATCGATCGAGCCAGGCCTTTGGAAGATTCCCAGTTGGCGTTGGAATGTTATTCATCTCCATCCATAGTAAAGACCAAGCCCTTGGGACGACTCTCCAAATATCATATCCACCACCACCAACCGCTATCCAACGACCTTCACAATACTTATGTGCTAGCTCGTGGGCAAGTTTAGGTATTTCTCTATAAATATTCATCGTTCCATACAAGTGCGTGAGGGGGTCAAAATAATGAGCATCGGCACCATTTTGACTTAAGATAACATCAGGCTTAAACCATTCTACAATCTCTGTTAAGCTTGTCCGATAAATATCCAGAAAAGAATCATCCTCTGTAAAGGCGTCGATAGGGAAATTAAAAGAAGTACCATAGCCTTCACCAGTTCCTCTTTCCGTAATATTACCGGTTCCGGGGAAAAGGTATCTTCCGGTTTCGTGAATAGAAATAGTACAAACATTAGGGTCGTCATAGAAGCTCCATTGCACGCCATCACCGTGATGAGCATCTGTGTCTATGTAAAGTACACGAGCGTTATATTTTTCCTGCATATATTTAATCGCAACGGAACTATCATTATAGACACAAAATCCTGAGGCTCTGCCTCTAAATCCATGATGTAGCCCTCCACCTAAATTTACTGCATGGTTAGATTTTCCCTCCATTACATAATCGACAGCAGTTAGCGTACCACCGACTAAGCTTGCACTAGCTTCATGCATTTGAGGGAAAATTGGAGTATCTTCGGTTCCAATACCATAACTCTCATATTTGGATGTATCTTCTGTCTCTTGACTAGCTTTTTTTACAATCTCAATGTAACTAGGATCATGCACTAAACATAGTTCTTCATCCGTTGCGATACGGGGTGCCACAATATCCGTTGGTGATAGTGAATTCATTTCCATTAAAAGGTCAACAGTAAGCGTCAGGCGTTTTTGGTTAAAGGGATGAGTTTCTGAAAATTTATAACCAAGCTGATTTTCTGAGAAGATAAAAACAGCATTCTTTTTCATACATTCAATCCCGGTTGGCTTGGCCATAAAACCTCAAAGCCAGCTTCTCTTACTGCTTGCACCAATTTAAGCGGGTTCATCGTTTTGACTCGAAGAACGAGAATCTTGTATTCACTATCTTTTTTATCGGGATATACTAAGACACTAAGTAAATTCATTTTTTGCTCATAAATTACTTTAGATATTTCAAATAAGACGCCCGGTCGGTTTGGTACCCGTATTTCCAACTGAGATCCGGGCTGATGGACACCTGTTAGCTCGATAAATTTATAGAGAAGATCAGACTCTGTAATCATGCCGACGAGCTTCCCTTGACTCACTATAGGTAGGCAACCAATGCGATTATCATAGAAAATACTAGCCGTTTCTTCGACAAAATCGAGAGGATGACCGGTAATAGGGTTTTTAGTCATAATTTTTTCTAATGGCAAATCTAGAATTTCCGCATCCTTACTGTCCTGTAGAGAGGAGGGTGTTGCTTCCTTTAAGTCACGATCGGTTACCACCCCTAGTACTTCACGTTCCTCGTTAATAATCGGTATATGTCTAATGCGTTGCTCTTTTAAAATTATCAAAGCATCATTTATCGTATGTGTTGGTGTTAAAGTAGGTACTGATGTGTTCATGATTTCTTCTACAAGCATAAAAACCAAACCCCTTTATAAGAAATTAAAACATTTTTAGTACATGAATCGATTCATAAAACGCAGTTGATCAAATTGTTGAATAGATTCGTTATCCACTCTTGCCCCTATTTTAGCCATTAAGCAATTGGCCGGATGGGAGCTAATTTCAGGGTCATCTGTAGCGAAATACTCGAGACCGCCAGCCATCATCATCTTCTCCATCATTTTTCGATATTCCCATACATTTAATCCAGTACCTTTTAAATCCCAATGCCAATAATATTCGGTTGTAATGGTGATATAATCCTCCATCGCATCATCCATCATGGAGACTTTAAGTAATTCTTTCCCTACACCAGTACCTCGATATTTTGGAATAACTTCAATAGCCCCTAATTCTATTAAATTTTCCATATTTCCTTGAGACCATCTTTCGAGTGGGTCCGGGTGAAGAAATGTGCAGTAACCAACTATCATATCCATGTCCCTTACAATAATAATTCTGCCTTCAGGTAACTTAGCTATTTCTATAACTGCTTTATGCTGTTGTTCCGGGTTGCGGAATGCTGTTAAATCTTCGTGAAAAGTCATTTTTGCTAAATCTTCTGATGGGACTGGACCTTCGATGATAATTGGACCATGTTTCGTCGTTTTCTCCACCGAATTAAAAACTTTTTTATGTTCCACGTATTCACCACCTATAATTTAGTTTCAATTGCCACTATTATACATGATTTATTAGGAAGAAGGCGATTACTTAAAAACTATAACGTAAAGATTCTAAAAAGTTAAAACATTAGCATTATTTCATGAGAGTATTGTAAAATGAAAGAGAGTATATTTAGAAAGGGTGAATGGGATGAAAATCGAAACATTACCAGTTGTACAAGAGGAGTACCAGTTAAAGGATTATGATGCTACTGCTCGAGATTTTCAATGGGAGGAAGCAGAGAAATCTTTTTCTTGGTATCATTCAGGCAAGTTAAATATGGCATATGAGGCAATAGATCGCCATGCGGATTCAGATAGGAAGGACAAGGTTGCCCTTTATTATCAAGAAGCAGAACGTAAAGAGTCCTACACATTTGCTCAAATGAAACACTGGACGGACAAAGCTGCAAACGTTTACAAGGAACACTCTAATTTAGCAAAAGGGGATCGTCTTTTCATATTTATGCCAAGGTCTCCTGAATTGTATTTTGCATTACTCGGAGCTGTCAAAATGGGGGTAATTGTTGGCCCATTGTTTGAAGCCTTTATGGAAGGTGCGGTGTATGATCGTCTATTAGACAGTGAGGCGAAGGCAATTGTGACGACACCTGAATTGCTAGGAAGGATACCATTAGATCGTCTACCAGACTTAGAAACTGTTTTCTTAGTAGGCGACAACATTCAAGAGGATGATAAATTCAAAGATTTTAATAAAGCTTTACAAAATGCCTCAGATCAATTTGAAATTGAGTGGGTAGATAAAGAAGATGGACTCATCTTACATTATACTTCTGGCTCTACCGGTAAGCCTAAAGGAATATTACACGTTCATTATGCGATGGTGCAACACTATCAGTCCATGAAATGGGTAATGGATATTAGAGAAGATGATATCTATTGGTGTACAGCAGACCCTGGATGGGTTACTGGAACTTCCTATGGAATATTTGGGCCTTGGCTTGCTGGAACAACTTCCCTGATCTTAGGGGGACGTTTTTCACCAGATGCTTGGTATAAAGCTATAGAAGAATATAAGGTTACTGTTTGGTACAGTGCTCCAACTGCTTTTCGTATGCTGATGGGGGCTGGGGATGGTATCGTGAAGAAATATGATCTTTCCTCACTGCGTCATGTGTTGTCAGTTGGTGAACCACTAAACCCAGAGGTTATTAAGTGGGGTATGCAGGTATTTAATAAGCGAATTCATGATACTTGGTGGATGACTGAAACAGGCGCTCAAATGATTTGTAACTATGGCTGCCTACCTATTAAGCCCGGCTCTATGGGGAAACCATTGCCAGGCGTTAAGGCTGCAATTATTGATAACAATGGAGTAGAAGTCCCACCATTCACAATGGGTAACCTTGCCATTAAAAAAGGCTGGCCGTCTATGATGCGTCAGGTTTGGAAAAACCAAGAAAAGTTTGAATCCTACTTTATTAATGATGAATGGTATTTCTCAGGAGATTCCGCATATATGGATGATGATGGCTATTTCTGGTTCCAAGGAAGAGTAGACGATGTCATTATGACTTCAGGTGAGCGTGTAGGTCCATTTGAAGTAGAAAGTAAATTGTTAGAGCATCCTGCAATTCTTGAGGCAGGAGTAATAGGAAAGCCAGATCCAGTCCGTGGAGAGATTATTAAAGCATTTGTTGCTTTAAACGAAGGATATGAGCCTTCTGATGAGCTAATTGCAGACATTCAGCAATTTGTGAAGAAAGGACTTGCAGCCCACGCTGCTCCTAGAGAAATCGAGTTTAAGGATAAGCTGCCGAAAACAAGAAGTGGTAAGATTATGCGCCGTGTGTTAAAAGCATGGGAATTACAGCTTCCAACTGGTGATTTATCTACGATGGAGGATTAAAAATGCATTTTATTCATAATAGCACTTCGGATTATTAAGTAGAAAAAGTAGTTGTTATGCAATTTAGGACACTAGTTCACAAATGAATTAGTGTTCCTTTTTTAGTTTCATTGACGGTCAAACAAAAAATATATTGGAAGGGATAAAATGAAAAGTACACTATTTTTATTCAGCATAGTCATAGCATTATTATTCTCATTTGCTGGGTGTTCAGAGAAATCAACTAGGGAATCTAATGAAGATAAAAAAGATACCCTAGTAAACTGGGGAGTCAGAGATGATTATGTACAGGATGAAAAGGTTTTAATGACAGTTGTTCCAGATCCAAATCTCAAGGCAGGAAAATCTTTTGGATACCTTTTTAGTTTCACTGCACCATTTGAAACCTTTGAAAAGAAAAAGTTGGCTATTTATGCTTACCATAAGGAAACAGAAGAAAAAATAACAGTGTTACCCCCTAAAACTATAGAAGAACCATCGCCAGGTTATTCTACATTGAGTCGCTTTCCTGTAGTTGCTAAAGTTCCTAAAAGTGGTATATGGCGTTATGAAGTGATATTAGATGATAAGTTTTATGCTGATATCGTATTAGAATTAAAAGAATAAATAAGTGGTTTTTTCTATACGATTGTCTAATGATATTTTTTATCGAAACAAAAAAGCGATGACTATTAGTCACCGCTTTTTCTCGTTATTTAGGAATTTATAAAACTCTGAACCTGAAGAGTAGCCTCCCCGCCTTTCCTCATTTGCCTGTCGGGGCAGGGATAGGCGCCTGCGCTTTTCTTGATGTCTAGCTCCGGCGCCTTGCCCCTCGGGGTCAAATGGATAAAAGCTGCGGTGGCTGAGGAACTGCCTCCTCGCTTTTCCTCATTTGCCTGTCGGGGCAGGGATAGGCGCCTCCGCTTTTCTTGTTATGGTGTAGATTCTTCTTCAGGTGGTGGGGTAGGCTCGACTGGAGGTGTAATGATTACCTCGCTACCGCCGCCATTACTATCACCACTACCATCACCAGGGACAGGCTGTTCAGGCACTTCTTGTACCGGTTCCTCCGGAGGAAGAACTGGTATCACAGGCTCTGGAGCATTAATAGTAGCTATGTTAGAAGCACCAGACTGTAGCCCGGTTATATCTACTGTTACTACCACATATTGTCCTGGAGAGGAGATTTGATAGCTATAATTTTCTGCCTCTTTCTTTGTTGCCATCAGAACTCTGTTACCATTAACGACTTGGTATACACGATATCCGACTACATCATTAGAAGCGGATTTCGACCATGTCATTGTATTTCCTGTCAGAGAAGTAGTTACTGGAGCAGGGGGAGTACCGTCTGCCTCAAATACCTTTTCCGAAACTACATTGCTAGCAAATGTTGAATCGTTCGGGAATAGCTTACTAGCGTCTCCTCCAAATCGACCAAGCATTCGTTTTATAAAGTCCTCACTTACTCCGTGTCCACCTGCAGTAACAAATTCACTTGGAGTAGAATCCAATGAACGATATTTACTACCGTTGATGACCACATAAGAAGAGGATACTAAACTATCGTCAGCCTGTGTAGGCAACATTACCTTAGCGTTAAATAAGTCTGATTTTACAAGGCCAGCCTGCTCACAAGCAGTAGAAGGTGCTAAACCAGAAATACCACAGAAAGATCTTGAAACAACTCCCTCAGGCGCTTGGAAAGCATTTGGTGCATCCATTAGCTCGGGGTTGATGTCATACATCGCATTCATCATGTTCGACCACAGTGTATTAATACGCACACTTGGGTGCCCATAACGATTGTTCATATGGAATAATGTAAGCTTTTGCTCATCATATCCAAGCCAAACACCCAATGAAACGTTTGGATTGTATCCTATTAACCATGAATCACTATGTCCCTGTGTTGTACCAGTTTTCGCGCCAAAATCAGATTGGAATTTTAGACGAGAGTTGGCAAGCTTGGCAGTACCCTGTGTCATAACATCTCTTAAAATATCAGTCATAATATATGCCGTTTGCGGGCTAAATACATCGACAGGCTCTACTTTATGCTGGTAAACAACATTGCCTTCCACATCTACAATTTTCTCAATCATATACGCATCAACAAATTGACCATTATTTGCAAAAGTGCCGTATGCATTCGTATTTTCTTCTAGAGAAGCGCCTTTTCTCATGCCTCCAATAGAAAGTGCAAGGTTAGCATATTCATCTTCTTCGATACTCTTAAAGCCCATTTTCATCATGAAATCAGTTGGCTTTTTATCTTTTATTTGATCGTAAAGTCTAATGGTCGATAAGTTTTGAGACGTTGTAACTGCTTGTCGAGCAGAAATAATTCCAAGCTCTTGTTCCGTCGTATAGTTAGAAGGCGACCACTTCTTTCCATTGTCATTTATATTAAATTTAACATCTGCAAGAGGACTTCCTGCTCCAATTACACCGTATTCAATAGCTGGTGCATAAACTACTAACGGCTTAATCGTAGAACCCATGGATCGAACAGCCTGAGTAGCATGATTATATTGCTCTACATTATAATCTCGACCACCTAAGAACGAGAGAATACGGCCAGTTCCATTTTCTATTAGCATACTTCCAACTTGTACAGGGAAATCCTTTTTGATTGTTTCTCCCGTAATAGGATCCTTAACACTAATATTTGTATAAGTATGTCCATAAGACTCAAATGCATCTCTTACCTGAAGCATTTTTTCATACATGTCTTTGTTAATAGTAGTATGAATACGATAACCGCCTGTACTAGCAGCACGTTGTGCCATAATATTATACTTTTCAATAAGAGGATCATCTTTTTCTAGAGCTTCTAAATCCACTCCGTCTTTTTCAGCTAGCTGAGCACTTAAAATATCTCTAACTCTCTTTTCAATTTCAAAGGTTAGCCAAGGATATTTTTCCTCTGGCAACGTTTCTTTTTGTCTAAAATCTTTTGTTATATCATAGTTCACTGATGCTTGGTATTCTGCTTCAGTGATATATCCAGTTTCTTTCATTCGATATAATACGATCTTCATACGATCTATACCATGCTTTAACGATTCGCCTTCTTTTAATACTCCACCATTACTAAAAGGGGTGTACTTAAAAGGGGCTTGTGGAATTCCGGCAATATAAGCGGCCTGTGGAAGGGTTAGATCTTTTGCCTTCACATTAAAAATTCCTTGAGCAGCTGTTTCAATACCAGCGATATTACGCCCGTTTGCGTTTCTACCATAAGGTATAATGTTAAGATAAGCTTCTAAAATTTCATCCTTGCTCATAAATTCTTCTAATCTCATAGCTAAGAGGATTTCCTTAGCCTTTCGTTCATAGGAGACTTCATTTGTCAGGATTTGATTTTTAATCAGCTGCTGGGTTAGTGTGGAACCGCCCGTTTGTGTATCTGAGTTCGTCATATCCTGTAATAGCCCCCTAAAAATGGCTTTAGGAACAATACCATTATGGACATTAAAATATTCATCCTCAGTAGCCAATACTGCATCAATGACATAAGGGGAGACATTTGCAAGATCTGTTTCAGTTCTTTCCAAATCTGTTCTTAACTTTCCAAGGTAGACATCCCCGGCAAAGTAAATTTCAGAAGTCTCTTCATAATTAAATACCGCTGCTCGCATTTCCTCTTTCTTCCTTAAAGGTTCATCCTTTACTAAAGAAGTGAAATAGCCTGCGCCGACAGCTGCGGCAAATGCTCCAAGGATGAGGCCGACTACTAAAAATAGTAAGCATAAATTCCATACGACACTTGATGATATACGTAATCTCCTTGCCCACTTGGTTGATTGCCAGGCATCTACTTTCTCTTTATATAAGTGGAATTTCTCCATCCATTTATTCATTTATTTCTCGACCTCCAAATCATGAATATTATATCATAGTCCAATATGTTAGACGATACTTATTGACATACGAAACAAATTAGGTAAAATAGGTATATCATTTAACGAAGAAAAGTCCGAAGTAGTGATTATACATACTGTTTAGAGAGCTAACGGTCGGTGAAAGTTAGTCAGTGTATAAAAGCGAATTACAGGCTTGGAGTTATACGTTTTCACAACGTTACATGTGATAAAGCGGAAGGATTGATCCTTCAAGCTGGGTGGTACCGCGCTAATGACTAAGCGTCCCTGCATGATTTTTATCATGCAGGGACTTTTTTGTTTAGAGGCAATTTGTTTGGTATTACTCAATCCAATAAAAGGAGGAAACAAAATGACAAACTCATTAATTGAAGACCTACAATGGAGAGGACTTTTGTATCAACAAACGGATGCAGAAGGAATGGAAAAATTACTATCTACTGAAAAAATCTCTTTATATTGTGGAGTTGACCCAACCGCAGACAGCATGCACATTGGGCATATCGTTCCACTTCTAACACTTCGCAGATTTCAAATGCACGGACATCGCCCAATTCTTTTAGTTGGAGGAGCTACTGGGATGATTGGAGATCCTTCTGGACGTTCGGAGGAAAGACAGCTGCAAACTACGGATCAAATAGATTTAAATGTGCAAGGGATTAAAAAGCAGATGGAAAGAATCTTTGATTTCCAATCTGAAAATGGAGCTCAGATGGTAAACAATCGGGATTGGATTGGACCAATGTCCGTAATTGAATTTTTAAGAGACTACGGAAAACTGATAAATATCAATTACATGCTCGGAAAAGATTCTATCGCATCACGTTTAGATTCAGGACTATCATTTACAGAGTTTACTTACACATTAATCCAAGGAATAGACTTCAATCACCTATTCAATCATTATGGCTGTCGAGTTCAAGTAGGCGGATCCGATCAATGGGGGAATATTACGACTGGTTTAGAAATGATTCGCAAAACACATGAAGAAGAAACAAAGGCATTTGGTATTACAATTCCTTTAGTTACGAAAGCAGATGGTACGAAGTTTGGTAAATCTGCTTCTGGTGCTGTATGGTTGGATGCTCAAAAAACTTCTCCGTATGAGTTTTACCAGTTCTGGATTAATACTGCGGATGCAGATGTGATTAAATACTTAAAGATTTTTACTTTCTTAGAGAGAGCTGAAATTGAGGCATTAGAAGTAACGGTACAAAATGAGCCGCATTTACGAAAAGCTCAAATAACACTTGCAGAAGAAATGACTCGCCTAGTACATGGTCAAGAATCATTAGATCAGGCAGTGAGAATCTCGCAGGCGCTATTTAGTGGGAATTTAAAAGAACTTACAGCAGCTGAAATGAAGGATGCTTTTAAGGACGTTCCAACAGTTGAAATGACTAAAGAGGAAAAAAATATAGTTGATTTTATAGTTGAAGCGACAGTGTCTCCATCTAAAAGACAGGCTCGTGAAGATGTAACAAATGGTGCTATATCTATCAACGGTGAAAGAATTACAGAAATTGGTTATGTTGTAGGGCAAGAGGATAGATTGGAAGATGAATTTATGATTATTAGAAGAGGTAAGAAAAATTATAAAATGATTAAATTCGTATAATATTTAAGTTACTTCTCATACTAATGAGAGGTAACTTTTTTTGTTGAAAATCGTCTGATTAGTAAAGTTCTATTCAACTTTTTCAAAAACATACTAAATAATTTAGGTAAATAGAAAAAATTTCATGTGTTTCATTAAAAAGGTGGAATTATGAACGTTTTAAAAAGTTTATATAAATAGTAGACAAAATAGGTGAAAATAAGTAAGTATATAGTATAGAATAAGATTTAGGTACTTAACTCTGAAAATAAATAAAATAAATTCTTATTATTTTTAAATACATAAGCTTTTTAAAAAAGGGGGTTAGAAACATGGAAGCTAAAAAATATATACTGGATCATTTCGATGACTTTTTTGTTATTCTTTTTGCAAAGAATGATAAAGCGGACAAGCTTGTTATCTTGAAAGAAAAGTTCACAATTGACGCTAAAGAAGGAGACCTTCTAGAGATTTCAATTAATGAAGAAAAAACTGGCTATGAATTTAAAATCATTCATGAAGAAGCCGATGATAAAAGACAAAGGTTATTAGATTTAATCGAGAATATGGAAAAAAACTAAAAAACTTGAAGCTGATTTTTAACAGCTTCAAGTTTTTTTTGTCTCAATCCGTTGCATAAGAAATAGAAGGATTCTGTGTGTAAAATTGACATGGAAATAAATCAACAGGTTTTTGGTATTAACCTCCAAAATGTTTGGAGCATATTCATTCGCAGGAGAATAATCCTCACAGAGGCTATCTGATTTCTGTACATTTACAAATGATATAAGAAACACAAGTTGGAGTTGTACTTTAAGCCTGTTATTATGTCATAGTCTATCACTTTGTCATCTTCGTTTAACCAGATGATTAGATACGAGCTGTCCATCCTTATCAATCCTGGCTCTAGTCCGAGGAGATATTCCATGACATTGTTTTCACTGTATAATGAATTTCCTTCTGGAGCACCTAAAAGCTGTTGAATATCTTTTTTTGATTTACCTATTATTTGGTTTTCTTCTAGAAAATCATATACTATATACACTCTATCATCAGGATTGTTAAACCACTTTTCTGTTGTGAAATTTAGTTTTTCCTCGTTTTCACCTAAAAAATCTACCAAAAATAAGGGCGGAATGAAACTTAGAATAGCAATAACAAGTAACATAGTTCTACCTCTTCGGATATCTTTTAGATAACTGTATTTCCACAAAAATAATACTAATAGTAAAAATAAGAAGAAGGGCAAAAGAACTGCAGACAGATTAAAAATGCTATATGAGGCATAGAAAAGAAAAAAGAAAATCGCAAGACCCGCAAAAAATACTAAATTTGAAATTACACTTAAAATGAATATAATAACAGTTGAATTCTTATCAGCCAAGTTCCAATCACTCCTATTTAGTTTGGTAATGTCATTTCTATATGAATGGTTTTCCCCTCTTGCTATTTATCCTTCCTTAAAATTAGTATTAGATGTCGAAGATAGTATCAATAATATATTTTCAGTTTGATTCTTCTAGCTATATGTTTAGTTAAATAAGATTTTAGATTAAAATGGTCATCTTGGATACATTTTCCAGCAAATTTTATTAAACCAACCTTAACCTTCAACAAAATCTATAAATAAAGAAGGAAAATCGAGTGAGCCAACGAATAGTTATACAGAAGACGTGAGAGGAGGATATAACTTGAACAAGTCATTACTTAAGGGTGTAGAGGGAATTTTTATCCCTGTGAGGGACTCTAAGGTTTCAGCGCGCTGGTACGAGGAGGTACTAGGTTTCCAGCTAAACTATATAGAGGAAGAGGCTGCAGTCATGAAAATATCTAGTGATTCACCGACTGTCGTTTGTTTAGTCAAGGTAGAATATCATACTCCTATGAAATTTCCTTCGAACAATTTTGGCGTAGGGAAATATATTAACTTTATACCCGAGGATATAGAGAAGCTTTATGATGAGTTAAAGTATAAAGGAATCACGGTAAACTCACTAGACGGCGATGGGGATAAGAAGTACTTTACGTTTTTTGATCCGGATGGTAATCCACTTGGCGCTTGTCAGTAATGGAGGAGAACAATAGTATGTACACATCCATAAAGGACGTAGAAATCTATTTTGAAGTTTACGGAGAAGGAACCCCTATTTTAATGCTTCATGGATTTTCCCCGGATATGGAGCTGATGAAGGGATGTATGGAGCCTTTCTTTCAAAAGTCAGGAGCCTCCTATAAAAGAATATACATAGACTTACCTGGAATGGGTAAATCCAAGCAATTTGCTCATCTTAACAATACCGATGATATGTTAGATATAGTGATTGGTTTTATAGAAAAGGAGATTCAAAACGAACCATTTTTAATAGCTGGTGAATCCTATGGAGGTTATTTGGCACGCGGAGTTATTGCTAAGAAAAGCTTTTCTATTCTGGGTGCCTTCTTTATTTGTCCCGTGATTTATGCTGCTCGTGATAAAAGAACACTACCTGTTAAGCAAACAGCAGCAAAGGACGATCTATTTTTACAAACTTTGGGAAATGATATAAAAGCTGCTTTCGAGGAGAACTGCGTCGTATTAAATGAATACACCTACAATCGTTGGACGAAAGAAATTGTCAGTGGAATGAATCGAGCAGATCAAGCCTTTCTAGAAAAAATCTCCGGTAATTATTCGTTTGGTAGCTGGTTTGAAGAACCAAACTTTGATAAACCGTCCGTTTTTTTACTAGGAAGGCAGGACGACGTAGTGGGCTTTGAGGATGCTTACCATTTAAAAGACAACTTCCATCAGGCATCGTACGCTATTTTAGATGGAGCTGGCCATAATCTACAAATTGAAAGATCCATACTGTTTGATGCCTATTTAGAGGATTGGTTACAACGCATTCATGAAAGAAAGCATAGATGAAAAGACAAGCAATGAACCATTTCGAGATGGTTCATTACTTGTCTTTTTTTGATTAGTTATGACATGTGTCATCTTATACTTCTGACTGCTGTGAATGTTAGCATCCTTGATTTCTCTATATTATTTTATATAAGGGAATGAGTTCTTACAGACGAAAGAGGGGAATATTTGATGACACATGAAAGATATCGCTTAATTGATATTCTTCGCGGGTTTGCTGTGCTAGGGACACTAGGAACTAACATATGGATTTTTGCTTATTTGGGAGACCTGGCTTATACAACAACTTTTAACTATACCGGGTGGTGGTCATTAGACGATTTTCTGAGGATGCTCGTTCTTTTTTTCGTAAACGGTAAGTTTCTAGGGCTATTAACTATTATGTTTGGAGTAGGTCTAGAGATAAAATACCAGCAGGCGAAACGTAAAGGGAATGCATGGCCTGGCGTGTATGTATGGACATTATTATTCTTACTTGTCGAGGGGGTTATTCATTTTGCCCTAGTAATGGAATATGACATCCTGATGAGCTATGCGATCACTGGTTTAATCGTTGCTTTTGTGCTTAAACGAGGAAATTCCTTTATGAAAAAAATAATGTTTGGGTTAGGTGGCTTTCATGCTGTCATTATTCTATTAGTTTTAGTAGCTTCTCTATTAGGGGGATTAAACATGTCATTGGGCACTTATGAGGGAGCTGCGCTCTATGAAAGCGGAACATGGTTAAGTCAGGTGGAGAATCGCTTAGTCAATTTTATATACTATAGATTAGAAGTTATTTTAATCGTACCCATGAATATATGCTTGTTTTTATTAGGCGTCTTTCTTATGCGCTCGGGTACATTTTCTAAAACAGAGATTGGTAAAAAGAAGCGTAAAAAACTGTTTAAATTAGGTATGTATATAGGTGTTCCATTAAATCTACTTATATTTATACCAGGTGGTGCATTTGATTTGCCTGTTCGTTATTTATTTGCCCCCATTATGTCTCTCGGCTATATAGGATTATTTGGTATATTAGTAGAATATAGAAAGATAGAGTGGCTTTGGTCTCGATTAGAAGAAGTCGGGAAAATGTCACTAAGCTGCTACGTCTCACAAAACCTTTTAGCTTCTATTATATTTTATGGCTGGGGTCTAGGATTAGGTGGGAAATTAGGTAGCTTTACTATAGTTGCTATTTGGCTCTGCATTACTTTATTTCAATTCTTATTTGCCTATGTTTGTATACGGACATTGCAGACTGGACCTTTGGAGTGGGTTAGGAGAAGAGCTGTAGCAGCTGTCTCCAAATAATTCGTGAATAGAGGTGACAAATATAAAATTTTATCCCGAAGATCAGGCGAAGAAATACTTAATTATAGATGTAGCATCGATCATTTTTCTTTTTACTATAGTAATGCTTTCTGATTCAGTGTTGCCTGCATTAGAAAAACTCGTTCTTCTGCTAGTAATTATTGGTGCATATTATGTTGCATTATGGAATAAGGATTGGCGCCTGCTAGTCGCTGTCCTTATAGGGTATGTCTTTATTGTATTATTAAGCTTTTTTGAGGGCTCCGTTATTATTACATTTGGATTTTTATTTGCAGATTTGTTAGGAAGGGCAAAGTCTAAATTTCATATTGGGATTGGAATAGGGGGAGTATCCTTTCTGTTTCTCTTTTTTCTTTGGAAGGAGCAGCTTTCTGATAAAGATTTTGCAGTATTATTGGCGCTAATGATTGTTCAGCTAGCTCTTCCAATATTACGGTATTTTCTTTTAAAAACGACCAGCTTACAAACAAAATTAAATGAAGTAAATAAACAGCTAGTCCAACAAGAGGAGCGACAACGTATTGCTAGAGATCTTCATGATACGATTGGTCATACCTTAACAATGATTAAGCTAAAGACGGAGCTTACTTCAAAATTAGTAGACCCTGAACAAGCTAAGGTGAAGGAGGAGCTAAATGACATTTTAGCTACAACAAGAACTGCTATGAAGCAAGTGAGAGAGTTAGTGACGGATATGAAGTTTATATCACTAGAAAGCGAGCTAGAACATTCTGGACAAGTACTAAAATCTGCGGGAATTACTCTCAAGCTTAATCATGATTTTAAGCAACTACTTTCGAGTGTAGAGGAAACCATGATATCTCTTTGTGTGAGAGAGGCGACAACAAATATTCTTAGACATAGTCAGGCGAAATGTTGTGAAATCTATACAGAGTTAATAGATAAGGTATTTTACATATATATTAAGGATGATGGAATTGGTTTGGAGAGGAAGAGATTCGGGAACGGCCTAGTCTCGATGAAGGAGCGGATGAATTCTTTACAAGGTGAGGTTCTTGTAAAAGAGAATCCCTCGGGAGGTACTATGATCACAATCATATTACCGATTCATTAGTAAGAGAGGGGATATGTATGATAAGAGTCGTGATTGCTGAGGATCAAAAAATGCTTCTAGGCGCATTTATTTCTTTATTATCCTTTGAAGAAGATATTGAAGTCGTTGGAGAGGCACAAGATGGTCAGAGTGCTTGGGAGCTGATTGTAAAGAAAACACCTGATGTATGTATTTTGGATATTGAAATGCCACATATGACGGGATTGGAGCTCGCTCGGAAAATTCAAGAGGAACAGATTCCAAGCAAAGTTATGATTGTCACTACTTTTTCACGAGTGGGATATTTACAAAAAGCGATTGATAATAACGTAACTGGATATTTACTAAAGGACGAGCCAATTGATTACTTAATAGAGTCTATTCGAAAGGTGGCTGCTGGGGAAAGGGTGGTGAGCAGAGATTTAGCAGCCACTCTTTTCATGAAAGTAGAGAATCCTCTAAATGATCGAGAAAGGGACGTCCTGCGTCTTGTTAATGAAGGGCTAACTACTTCAGAAATCACAAAGCGATTATTCTTAACAAAGGGGACAGTTCGTAATTATCTATCATCGTCTATCCAAAAGCTTCACGTAGAAAGTAGACAACAAGCTGTAAACAAAGCAAATGAAAATGGTTGGCTGGAGTGAGATAGAGTTTAAATGCGATAGAAACGTGGTAAGGAATAATGGTATGAAATGTCGTTTAGTAAATACGTAGAAGGGGGATGGGAATGTGAATTATGAAGTGTTAGAGGGCGCAGAGGAATTTTTCTACGAGGGCAATCATGTAGGGGTGTTAGTTATACATGGATTTACAGGCTCTACTCAAAGCATGTATTATTTAGGAGAAAGGTTTGCGGAAGCTGGCTATACGGTTTTTGGACCTAGACTTACTGGCCATGGTACAGCTCCAGAGGATATGGAGCGTGCAAGCTACGAGGATTGGATCAAAGACGTAGAAAAAGGATTGAACAAGCTTCAGGAAACATGCTCCGACGTCTTTGTTTGTGGATTATCAATGGGTGGTACGCTTACTTTGTACTTGGCCGAAAACTACCCTGAAATCAAAGGCATTATGCCGATTAACGCTGCGGTCTATATGCCGGATATGATCGAAAACTATGAAACCCTTTCTCAAAGTGAGACGCGATTTGTAGAGGGGATTGGTTCTGACATTAAGCAAGCAGGGATTAAAGAATTAGCTTATCCCAAAACCCCTGTAAAGTCTATGTCTGATATTCTTCTGCTATCTAGGTTAGTACGCGATAATCTCTCTAAAATTACTGCACCTGCTCTAATATTTAAATCTACAGTGGATCACGTAGTTCCTCCAGAGAATTCCTTTCAAATATATGAGGCAATCTCCTCTGTTGGAAAGGAAATCGTGGAGCTAGAAAATAGTTATCATGTAGCCACGTTAGATGCTGATAAGGAGCTAATTGCTGAAAGAAGTATAGAGTTTATAAATGCTAGAATATAAAATGCTAGTCTCGGAGCCATTGGTTTCGAGACTTTTTTAGTGAAATGAAATAGATAACCCCTCCTCTAAAGGTATAAACATCCAATTAGTGGACAATAATTAGTATAAATTGGAGGGGACGTATATATGCTATTAGATGAAAAAGAAATTTATTGCTACAATTGCCGGAAAAAAACTTTATTTACATGTAGGGATTTGCGTAATAACAAAGGTGTAGAAAGCCATTGCAGCGAGTGTCCAACCTTTTGGTTTGAATGGCAAAACAAAGCGGTAGAGCGAGAAATGAACAAATGGTTAGTTTACAACCAAGAAATATTTTTAAGTAGCATAAATACCAATACGCCTCATATATAGATGCAATGATAAATGACTTTGGTATGAGCCAAAGTCATTTTATATTTCCTAAAATAATCATTCTGGAAAATTTATTAGAGTACTTAACTCTAATAGAGCTAGTAGCCAATACTAAACTGCCACTATAGAAACGATTATATAAAAGAAGATTCCCCGCTTCCTTGGTAAATGTATTAAAAATGAATATTGCTTTAGATTGTTTATGAGTATAATATAAATCTTCATGTAAGCTGGACCCGTCTAACAAATTTACGAGGAAAATGTCTCAACGGATATGTGAAAAGTAAGACGCAAAAATAGAAGTTAAGAACCGCAACTTCTATTTTTGCATAAACTGAAACTAATTTGTCCTAGCCACTTTTAATATCAACATATTCTAATTTCTAAGTAGAAATAATCCACTTGAACACTCTAGTAAACTTTCTGAAAGATACTTTAAAGGGAAGGGATCATAATTGTGATTCCGATTTATTTGATCAACCCATCCTTCATCGTAATAACCTGATCAGCATAAGTAAGCATCTCCTCATCATGAGTCACCATTAGCGTCGTGATATTTAGGGTTTTAGTTAAACTTCTAATAAGCTTCATGACATCTTTTGAACGCTTTGAATCCAAGCTGGCAGTTGGTTCGTCTGCAAATAGTATTTTGGGTTTATGAATGATGGCACGCGCAATTGCTACACGTTGTCTTTCTCCACCAGACAATGACGCTGGGTAGGCATACTTTCGGTGTTCCATGTCAATCATGTTCAAAATATAGGAAATTTCCTTTTTTTGCTGTTCCATATCGTAGGGAACGGTTGCGGAG
>JBEMAY010000009.1:0-35211 GCA_040274765.1 Psychrobacillus sp. | reverse complement strand
TTTTAATTTAGAGTCAGATACCTCAAGCATTAAAATCAGCTGTTCTTCTACTGTAAGAAAAGGCACGAGATGAGAAGACTGAAAGACAAAGCCGAACTCACTTGCTCGAACCTTACGTATTTCTTCTTGGTCCATGTTCGTCAAATTTCTTCCGTTGAATATGATTTCTCCTTGTGATGTAGGCTGGAGTCCTGCAGCAATTGTTAGCAGAGTACTTTTACCAGATCCAGAGGCACCTACTAGCGCTGTGATTTCCCCTTTTTTTAGAGAAAGATTAATTCCTTTTAATATTTCTTCTACCACTTCGCCGTTTGTAAAATTTTTTTTTACATCATTTATTGTGAAAATTGACATATTAAACCTCTCCTTGCTGAATCGCTTGTAGCGGTTCTACTTTTTTAATTTGGATACCTGAAAGTGTAGCACCGACAAAACCAATAATGAGGAAAACGACAGATAATTGTACAGTTGTGGTAATAGTTAAACTAAAAGGCATTCCTTCAGGTGCGGTTAAGTTTAACATTTGGCTAAGTATAATGGATAGTCCAAGCGCAATAACGGTGATAAAGAGCATCTGTGTCCACATCATTTTAAACAAGGTACTTGTTTTTACACCGATCGCTTTCAAGATTCCATACAATCCAATTTTTTGTACATTCATCATATAGAAGAAGATGGCGAACAGTAGACCACTGATGACTACTAAAAACCATACAATCATGTTAAGCGACATTTGCTCCGCACTATAACTTGGAATAGTGCGGAGGAACTCTGTTTTTGAAAAAGATTGCAGCCCTTCGATTGTTGGGAAGCTATCTCCACCTGGGATAAAAATCATTTGCATTTCATTTACCCGATACATCTCTTTGTAATTTTTCGGATTGATAAAGGCAACAGGGGCATGACTATACTTTTGCTGATTCACAAATCCTTTAATAACAAATTCGCTGCTGAATTGATTGTTAGTCAGAGTATCACCAACTTTTAATCCCTCTTCTTCCAAAGAGCGATCCAGTACAATTTCTCCTTCTTTGACAGTTTCAAATAAATTCGAATCAGTTGAAGTGACAAATGCTACACTGCGTTGTTTGTCTTCTTCGTCATTCAAAAATCCCATTTGAATAGAGAGTGCAACAGCATCCTCATTTTCACTGAGTACAGTATCTTGGACACTAGTATCTATAAGCGAAAGATTATAGGTTTCTTCTGCATCTGAGTTCATATAAAATTGTCCATCCGGCAAGTCTTTAATCAGTGCTGCGTTATCTTGGGACAAGCCGTTAGCGAGACCTGAAATAATAAATGTCAAGAAACTGACAAGAAACACAATCGAGCCCAAAATCAAAAATCTTATTTTATTTTTTTTAATTTCTTTCCATGCGATATTCATATCAATGCCTCCGATTTTGTTTATATTCTCATTTTATATCTCTTAGATTAATGGAAGATGAACAGGCGGTTACATTTAGAGATTTAAATTAGAAGAGTATTTTATATGGTGTATTGGAAAAAAGATGAAATAATGAGGCAACGTGAATAACTAATCTATCCATCAAAAAAAGTGAAATCAGGAAATCGATTTCACTTTTTCTTCCTTTTAAATCCAGCCTTATTTTTTGAAAGAAAATCGCTCTATTTTAGTTGTTTGTAAGAGGAGATGTCTAGTCCAGGAAGTAACAGTATGAGCTGGCAGCCTAAGCAGGAGCTCCCGCCCGAAAACTGAATGATTAGAATAGAAGCCCCGAAAACTTTACTAGAGCGTAAAATTTTCGAGGCTTTTTATTTGGAGGAGCTTTTTATTACAGGCTCATTTCAGCAGATAACTGACTTTAAAAAAGAGGTATTTTTGTTATTACTGTGGTGCCTATTTTATATTCACTTTTAATTTCTATTGTTCCTTTGTGTAATTCTACAATTTCTTTTACAATGGCTAATCCTAAACCGGAACCTTTTAAAGATCGTAATCGTGCCTGGTCAGCCCGATAAAAGCGATCAAATGCACGACTTGCTTCGTCAGCAGTCATCCCAATACCCTCATCCCTAATTTCTAATACCATATTTGTGGAGGTAACTCTTAGGTGGACTTCAATGTAATCACCAGGCTCACTATATTTAATAGCATTGGTTAAAAGATTCTCCCATACTGTTTGAAGGAGTACGGCATTTCCCTTCACTTTAACCGCTTCCAGTTTAGCTGAAATACCAAGCTCCTTCTCGTCAAATGCATACCTTAAATGGGACAGTATTTCGCGTATTTGTTGGTCAATGAAAAAATCTTCAGCTAAATCTGTCGCGTCTGTATCAAAAGAAGCTAATGTAAGTAATTGTTTTGTTAACATAGAAAGCCGAGTTGTTTCATCTTGAATAATGGCAGCGTACTGTTTTTTTTCCTCCTCGCTGTTTTCGTTCTTTTGAAGGAGAGACAAATAACTCTGAATCGTATGTAGCGGGGATTGAATATCATGAGACACATTGTGTACAAATTCTTTTCGCTTTAAAGTGGATTGTTCAATCCGTATACGCATTTTGACAAATTGATCTGCCAGACGACCTATTTCATCTCTCCGATCAATAGAAAGTGGCACGTCAAAGGTTTCTGTTCCCATCTTTTCGGTTGCTTCAGTTAATCTTGTGATTGGTTTTATTAATAAGCGTGCTACCAGCAGCATCCCGACAACACTCAGAAAAATAATTCCGGCTGCCATCCCGCCAAATAATAAGTGAAGCTCATGGAAAAGAAGCTTAATATTCGGTCGTAAAAAGAGTGCATAGTTTTCTCCATCGATTTCTAAAGGAACACCTACTGTATTTTCTAACTCATTGGAAAAAAAACCGGTGACGAAGGTTTCACGAGGAAATTCCTTTATGCCGTTAAAAACTTCTCCATTGAGAACTTGCTGGATGTTAGCCTCATCAATTGATTCGTCACGGAATTTCCACCCATAGCGATCTACTACATCTCCATCTGTGACGTATAGCTGATAACCTACATCTCCCAGCATGGTAAGTGTCTTTTTAACTTGTTGTGATGACAGACCATCCGCATATTCAATAATAGAAGTAGCGACTGCCAGATATTTGTCGTTATTCTCTGCTTTCAAATGTTGCTGATAATAGGTGTTCATCGCAAAAAAGGAGATAATGCTACTAATTAGCATAGTGACAAAGGTAAACCAAATAAATTTGACATACAGGCTCATGTGTTCACCTCGAGTTTATACCCTACTCCTCGTACAGTGATAATGTGAACATCCGGAGCAAATCGTTCTAAGCGTTGGCGTAAACGTTTAATATGAACATTTACCGTCTGATCGTTACTTTGAAAGTCAATTCCCCAAATATGCTCTATTATTAAATCTCTACTCAATACTTGTCTTGCTCTTGTGGCAAGAAATGTTAGTAACTCAAACTCTTTAAGGGGAATAAGTAAAATTCCTTGTTCAGATCGTAATTCATAGCTCTTGATATCAATAGTCAAGGAACCAATAGTCAATGTGTCGTTTTCAGGATAATTATATCTCCTTAAAATTGCTTTGACTCGGTATAACAATTCCTTAGCTTCAAACGGCTTAACTAGGTAATCGTCCGAACCAGCTAAGAATCCACGTTCTTTATCTTCAATATGATGTCGTGCAGTAAGGAGTATAACTGGAAGGTCATAGTCTTTACGTAATACCTTAGTTAGTTCAAATCCATTGATACCTGGCATCATTACATCAACTATTGCTATATCCACCGATTTAGCGTTTACACACAATAGTGCTTGTTCTCCGGAAGCAGCTTCTATTACTTCATAACCATTCTGGCGAAGTTCGGCTGAAACAAAATTCAGCATATGTATATCATCGTCTACCGCTAGTATTCGAATCATAGAAATCCTCCTCATATGCATTATACGAATAACGATACTTAGACTATAAGGCTTAACAAACGAAGAAGCAATCAATGAGTAAGAGAATGGATGAACGTTGTAAAAATAAGGGAAAGAGTGATGTAAGCTCTGAGTCGCCCAGGAGCAATGGCCTTTGTTTGTTCATATTTTTATAGGAAATTTCTAAGGAGAGAAAAATGAATAGACAGTTTTATAATAATTACACTAAATTAACTTCTCCGGTTTTGTTCTGATTCTGTATTGGCTGCATCATCTTTTTGTTACAACCCAAAATTTAAGAGCTTTTCAGGTTTATTGTCTCCTAATAGAGATGCTACATATATCAACGATTACTTTAACCGTAAAGACTGGATAATGATATATGTGGTAAGTATTGGTGACATAGATAGGGCAGTATTTACTAATTCTATAAAATTCCCTAATTGTTTTATAGATTGGGGATTGAAAAAATAAACTGTGCTAGTGTAATTTTGATATATTTGAAGATAACTTTGAAAGAGGTAATGTTCTGAAACTGATTTTTGTAGGGGAATGAAGTAGTATATTAATCATTTGTATTTTTCTGTTTAGGACCCAATTCATTTAGACATTCCTGTACATACGCAACCATTTATTTTTCATTGTCCGTATAAAAAATAAAAAAGCCCCCAAAACCTTGATAAACAAGGCCTGGAAGGCTTTTAATATTACTCTTTGCAGAGCAATTAGATTAACGAGAGTAGAACTCAACGATTAGAGATTCGTTGATTTCAGCTGATAATTCGCTACGCTCTGGAAGGCGAACGAAAGTACCAACTTTGTTGTCTGCGTCAAATGAAAGGTATTCTGGTACGAAGTTATTAACTTCCATAGATTCGTTTACAACATCTAGGTTTTGAGATTTTTCACGAAGTGAAATTTCTTGACCTGGTTTTAAACGGTATGAAGGAATATCAACGCGTTTACCATCAACTAAGATATGACCATGGTTAACTAATTGACGTGCTCCACGACGAGTGCGAGCAAGACCTAAACGGTATACAATGTTATCAAGGCGAGTTTCAAGAAGGATCATGAAGTTTTCACCATGTTTACCTTGCATTTTACCAGCTTTATCAAACAAAGTACGGAATTGACGTTCGTTAACACCATAAGTGTGACGAAGTTTTTGTTTTTCTTGTAATTGAAGACCGTACTCAGTTAATTTTTTACGTTGGTTAGGACCGTGTTGTCCTGGTGCATATGGGCGTTTTTCTAATTCTTTACCAGTACCACTTAGTGAGATACCAAGACGACGTGATAATTTCCATGCTGGACCTGTATAGCGAGCCATGAATGACTCCTCCTTTTTATTGGTTTTATTTTGTTGTAAAATAAGAACCAGATGCATTCAGACTAGCAGTCATTTCGTTTTCATGTATCATCGCCCTAGCAGCCGAGGGTTACGGGATACACCATCTATTTAAATAGAGGAACAAAATGAACAATCTAATCCATAC
The DNA here is from genome assembly GCA_040274765.1 of Psychrobacillus sp. GTDB lineage: Bacteria > Bacillota > Bacilli > Bacillales_A > Planococcaceae > Psychrobacillus. The sequence goes on along the minus strand of JBEMAY010000009.1, from coordinate 29,841 downwards.
AACTGCTGCATTTATTTTACACAAAGACTATTGTATCCCGTGAGATCTTGAAAGTCAATCATATACATTAGATATTAATCATTTTGATTATTCTAGGGGTTCATATAGATTGACAAACCGGTAATTATATAGTCAAATTGAATTACAAGGTTGTTGGGATAAAAGTATCATAAATTGTGTTCGGAAGCTATGAGGTGTAATAGATGACAAATGTAATAGACTTAACAAAATTTAAAGGTAGAGTTTTTGATATATGGACGGATTATACCTACAGTCAAGATTCGAACACTAAATGGTTTGAGGAGCTTAAGGTGTTGATGGCTGAGTTTTTTGATGCAAGATTTATCAGCTATTATATACAAGATGCACATACTTTCATTCAACTAAATTGGAATCATTCACTTATAAAGAAAAGAGAAGCCATCAGATGGATGGAAATAGAAAGATACTTCTATGAAAAAGACTATGCAGAAATTCCGATTTTTAAAAAAGGGGAAAAACAGTGTAGTGAAGTAACTATTTTACTAAGAAACGATGATCATGAGATTTTAGGGTTGCTAGTAATGGAACTAACAGAGAAATGGAAAGAATTTGTTAAGACATCTGAAGTAAATGAATTTATAACCATTGTAAGCAAATTTGTTAGGACCGTAAGAAAATCGAATTATTTAAAGGAACAGGAACAGCAGTATAGAAATCTTTTTACTGTAACCAAAATGTTTCACTCTACACTTGAGGTAGATCAAATCTTAAGAGGAACTTTATCTGCCATTCAGGAGACCTTTCCTGAATTTGAACATACCCTAATTTTATCTAACGATCAAGATCGTAAAACTACTGTTTTCTATAAATTATTCGACTACACCTCGGAGCGTCCAAGTACTGTAGAAGCCTACGTATCTGGAGAAATGACTTCGGATTTAGTAGAAGATTCGAATATAAAATTACTCAATATACCTATTAAGGGAAAGCAAGGGATATACGGTATCTTACAAGTATCGACTCCAATGGATTACTTGTTTTCATTCAGACAAAAGGAATTTATGAAGATGCTTGCTGCAACAGCAGGTAACGCATTGGAAAATGCTAAATTGTTTATACAGTCTCACCGTTTAGTTGGTGATTTACAATTGATCAATGAGACAACACATAAATTGAATATGAATTTATCCCAAGAGGATATGGTCGTTTTTTTAAGAAATCAACTAATAAAATCATTTCAGCCAGAGCATGTATGCTTTGTATTTATAGAGGATGATGAATATTCTATAAGTGTAGCAAGCTCTGACTATTTTTATACTTTAGAAGGTCAAATGTATATCCAGCATGTTGGAAACCAATTTAAGAAGCTGAAGAATTCATTGTTTGTGGCGGATTTCAATCGACTTAATAATGTGAACGTGGCATATCGTTCTCTTGTAGCAATTCCTTTAAGAGAACAAGAAACTATTACTGGGTTTAGTATAGTATTGCATAGCGAGCCATATTATTTTTCCTTCGATAGCTTCAAACTCATGCAATCCTTGATCCAGCATTCCTCCTTGGCTCTTACTAATTCTGCTCTTCGCAATAAATTACAGGAAATGGTGGATCGTGACCATCTGACCAATCTCTATGCAAGAAGCTATCTAGACAGATTTGTAGAGGAGTCTATGATTAAGGATACTAGCGGGATATTCGTACTGATGGATATCGACAACTTTAAGCAAGTGAACGACACCCATGGTCATCAGATTGGAGACAGTATTCTCAAACAAATTGCTACAGTCATTGAGAAGAAAGTCGAGAATGTTGGAATAGGCGCTAGGTGGGGCGGCGAGGAGCTAGCTCTATATTTTGCAGAGATATCCGTAGAGGAAGGTAAGAAAATTTGTGAGGAGCTCTTAGAAATAATCCCTATTTATACAAATCCCAGTGTCACCGTTTCCGTCGGTTTATCTGGCTGGAGTAAAAAAGGGGATGCGGACTTTCATAATTTATTCCATCATGCAGATATTGCATTATATGAAGCTAAAAATAAAGGGAAGAACCAGCTATGTATTTATGAGGTAACTTGTCATTAAGATGAGTTACCTTTTCTTTTTTTGTAAAAATGTGTACACTATATTTGAAAGCGTTTACAAAAGGGGTGCACGAATTTTGGGAAAATCATCAATGGAAAAAGAAACAACACTTATTCATCAAGGGTATGCTACAGAGAATCATCATGACAGTTTAGCGGTTCCGCTCTATCAAACTTCGACATTTGCATTTGAAAATGCAGAGCAGGGTGCCAAACGGTTTGCGGGAGAGGAAGCAGGCGGGATTTATTCTCGATTGGGGAATCCGACTGTTCAAGTGTTAGAGCAAAGAATGGCTGCGATTGAAAATGGAGAGGGAGCGCTTGCTTTTGGGTCGGGGATGGCCGCAGTAAGCACAATTCTCGTACATTTGACAAAAGCCGGAGACCATATCTTATGCACAAGAGGCATTTATGGATGTACATTCGGGTTACTGAATATTATGGAGGAAAAATATAATATCACGCATAGTTTAGAAAAACTAACCACCGAAGAAGAGATTGAAGCTGCTATTCAACCGAATACTGCGTGTATATATATAGAAACACCAATCAATCCGACTATGGAAATTGTGGATATTGCCTTAATTGCAAAGATTGCTAGAAAGCATAATATTCCTCTAGTAGTGGATAATACTTTCTGCTCGCCCTATCTACAAAATCCATTAGATTTAGGTGCTAACTTCGTACTTCATAGTGCGACAAAGTATATAAATGGTCACGGGGATGTAATAGCGGGAATATTAGTAGGTAAGGAAAAAGAACAAATGGATCTCATTCGTTCGACTGTTCAGAAGGACTATGGCGGTATCATCTCACCATTTGATGCGTGGCTATTAATAAGGGGATTAAAAACCTTACATGTTCGAATGGATAGACATTCTAGTAATGCAGAAAAAGTATTTGCATTTTTAGAATCTCATCCTTCGATTGAATCTATTTATTATCCTTTCGATGAAAAGAATCCTCAGTATGAGGTGGCAAAAAAACAAATGAAAAATGGCGGAGGTCTTATTTCTTTTGCTGTTAAGGGTGGTAAGGAAAAAGCGCAGCAGTTATTGAATGCCCTTTCACTCATTAAAATTGCTGTAAGTTTAGGTGATGCCGAAACTCTAATCCAACATCCGGCAACTATGACGCATTCTGTTGTTCCAAGCAAAGAGCGAATTGCTATGGGAATAACCGACGGATTACTGCGGCTGTCTGTTGGTCTTGAAAACTCAGAAGATATTATTAAAGACTTAGAGCAAGCTTTAGATAAATTGTAAAAACAAAAAGGATGAAATGACAAAAGTCATTTCATCCTCTATCAATCTAGTTAACTATCGGTTATATATGCTTAATTAGAACCTCGACGAACTGTTCGAGTCCTTTTCCATCCTCAGCAGTAAATCGATCTTTTATAGGGCTATCAATATCTAAAACTCCAAGAAGTTTTCCCTCTCTTACAATAGGAACAACAATTTCCGATTGAGAAGCAGCATCACAAGCTATATGACCAGGAAATGCATGCACATCAGGTACAATAATGGTTTCCTGTGTTTCAGCAGCAGTACCACATACGCCTTTACCAAGTGAAATTCGAACACAAGCAGGTAGACCTTGGAATGGTCCAAGCACAAGTCCACCATCCTCTACTAAATAAAACCCAACCCAATTAATATTATCGAAAAATTGGTTTAAAAGTGCAGACGCATTACTTAAGTTGGCAATTACATTTGCTTCGCCCTCTAAAAGAGCATCTAGTTGCTTACACAATAATGAATAGCTAGCGGACAAGTCAGTTGAATAGTTAGTTGTTTGAAACATATTCATTCTCCAATCTACAAGATATTATTAAAACATTTATAATACTGGTGTAAATCTTTTGCTTGGTGCGCATCTGAACCAAAAACTATTGGTATACCTAATTCCTTTGCCTGAGAAATATAAGGAAGAGGAGGATAGCTTTCTTTGCAAAAAGGCTTAGCAAAGCCTGCACTATTCGCATCTAACTCTAACAATCTATTCCTCATTTCTACTAATATACCTATGATGTCTTCATGATCATCAACCGTTTCAGTAAGCGCGTGCTGAAACTTATGTACAAGTGTAATATGTCCAATCCGTTTTGGCTTGTATATTCCTAAGTCGCTTGTTATTGAATCCATCAACGTTTTGTAATACAATTTATAGACAGACATAGGACTACCAAGTTTTTCGACGAATCTCAGGTAAACTTCCTTAGAATAATCGATACATACATATTGATTTTGATCGTGTAAAAAATGTACAGATAGAATGGAATCGTCTAAATAATTTCCATAGTTGTTTAAAAACTCCGTAGTTTCTGATTCAAAACCTGAAATATAATCAATCTCTAATCCTGTAGATATAACAATATCTCGTTTATACTGTTTTTTCAACTGATTTAGTTCTGTTAAATAGGTCTCTAAGCGATTAAAATCCATCCCGCTATCTTTATCTGGTGTGGGATCTTTAAAAACAGAGGGTAACGGCGCGTGCTCCGTAAAAGTAATTTCTTGAAAACCGTTTAGAATAGCCTTCTCAATATACTGATTAAAACTATCCATTGTTCCATGAGGACAGTAAGGGGTATGTATATGTCCATCTTTTTTCATAGCAGCTGGGCTCCTTTTGAAGAAAGTAAAAATATTTTTAACATTTCTTAGGTTTATTCTTCTTTTATGAAACAATAACATAAAAAGCATGGTAATATATAGAGTAAGATACAATTCGAACATTTTGATTTTGGAACAGGAACAGGGGGCTTACGATGAGGTATATCATCCCAGCAGTCATTGTACTTTTAGTAATTGCAATCATTGCATTTATCATACGAAAAAAACACCAAACAGAAATTGCTCGCTTAGAGCATGAAAAGCACCAAATTCAAAACAAGCCTATTTTAGAAGAAATGACAAAAGTGAAACAGCTAAATATGAATGGGCAAACAGAGGAAATGTTTGAAAGATGGCGTAATAATTGGACCGAAGTAATGGATGTACATATGCCTAAGATTGACGTTCTTTTGTTTGATGCGGAAGAATATGTAGATAAGTTCCTATTTATGAAGGCCACCAAAATCGAGAAAGAACTTCAAACTTTAATCTCTACTTGTGATGAGAAAATGTCAGGTATCATTCAAGAGCTAGAGGAGCTAATCGGTAGTGAGGAAAAAAACCGTATAGAAATAGAACAGCTTAAGGAACAGCATCGTGCAGCAAGAAAAACATTGTTAGCCCATCAATACTCTTTTGGCGAAGCAGCTCCTGCTCTTGAGGCTAAATTAGAATCCTTCTTACCACTCTTTGAGGAATTTGACCAGCTAACGGATACTGGGAACTACTTGAGCGCTAGAGAAATAGTGATCAACATTCAAGATGAAGGACAAAAGTTCTTTCACAAAATACATGAAATTCCAACATTGCTTACTGAGATTCAACATAAAATCCCAGCTACGATCCATGAGCTCCGGAACGGTCAAAAAGAAATGGAAGCAAGCTCTTATTACTTGCAGCATTTAGAAATGACTAAAAAGCTAGATGATTTAGAGGCAGAGCTTACAGAGTTAAAGTCTTCTATTATCAGCCTGGAAGTTGGTAAACCATTGACTCGTGTAGAAGAGATAAAAGAAGAAATTGAAACCTTCTATGATCTCTTGGAAAAAGAAGTAATAGCTAAAAAGTATGTGGATAGTTATAAGGATCAAACAGCTATTCGATTGAGAGAAGTAACTACGGCTACTAGGGCGATTAATGAAGAAGCAACGTATGTACAGCAAAGTTATCGTCTTCCCGAAAAAGAAGCTGAAATACCACAAAGCTGTTTAAAAGAGCTAGAGGAGCTAGACAAAAAATTTAGCCTGCTTGCCCTACGAGTAGAGGAAGAAAAATCAGCCTACTCAAGTCTACAAGAAGAACTGAACGAAATAGCAGAAGAAATCGATCGTTTATACGAGGAACAGGATCGCTTTGCGAATCGTTTAAAAAATCTTCGTATTGACGAAAATAAGGCTCGGGAAAAGCTAGACGACTTAAAAGTGCTATTGCATGATACGGATCGTATGATTCAAAAAGCCAATATACCAGGTATTCCGGAAGAAATGGATGTTCGACTGGAAGAGGCGGAAGAGCATATTTATGTTGCTATGCAAAGTTTACAGGAAGTTCCTTTAAACATGACATTGGTCGATGGCTATTTGGAAAAGGCAGAGGCTTGCATGGAAGATGTCCATCAAAAAGCAAAAGAAATGCTAGAAAACGTAGAGTTAACTGAAAAAATTATTCAGTATGGAAATCGTTATCGTGCGTCGCATCCAAATGTTCATGCACGTTTACTCGAAGCAGAGGAAGCATTCAGACAATTGCGCTACGCTAAAGCATTGGAAGATGCGGCAACTGCAGTAGAAGAAGTGGAACCAGGAGCTTTAAAGAAAATCGAAATGATGATTAAAGAAGCTGCTTGGCGTACATAACATGGTATCTTAAAAACAGATAGAAATGTAGACCACCTCACTACTAGTGATGGTGGTCTTTTTCCTAAGAAGGAGAGAGAATACTTTGATTTATTTGGATAATAGCGCAACAACAAAAGTTTTACCGGAAATAATGGATACTTTTGTTGCTGTGAACGAAAAATATTGGGCCAATCCATCCTCGATTCATGAGTTTGGCCATAAAACGAACCAGTTATTACAATCAGCGCGAGAACAAATAGCAGAAATTTTGCACACTGCAAGTGCTAAAATATATTTTACGTCTGGTGGCACCGAGTCCAATAATTTAGCGATATTTGGACTTGCAAACAAATATAAATTTAGAGGAAAGCACGTACTTATTTCTCAAATTGAACACCCTTCTATTATAGAAGCTGCTAAACAATTAGTTGTTATGGGTTTTGAGGTGGAATGGATCCCGGTCGATGCTAGCGGAACAATAGATTTAAATGAGTTTTCCAAACTAATTCGCGCAGAAACGATGCTAGTGAGTGTTATGCATGTTAACAACGAAACGGGTGCTGTGCAGCCACTTCAAGCATTAAGCACAATTGTTAGAACAGAAAGTAAAGCAGTCATTCATGTTGATGCAGTTCAAAGCTTTGGTAAATTACCAATTGACTTTAAACATTATGATATTGATGCAATCACTATTTCGTCTCATAAGATTCACGGCATAAAAGGCTCAGGTTTACTTGCCTTATCAAAAACAAGAGAAATAGATCCTATACTGTTTGGTGGAGGACAAGAATCGGGGATTAGAAGCGGTACGACACCAGTCCCACTAGCCGTAAGTACAGCGAAGGCAATGAGAATTGCTAGTATTAGCTTGGAAAAAAATTCAAAACAAATGAAAATTCTAACTGACGAGCTTGTTCAGTTTCTCCATGGCTTCGAGCGTATTAAAATGATTTCTCCAGAGAAGCGTGCTCCCCACATCGTTACTTTTTCTGTGCGAAAAATCAAGGGAGAGGTTATAATCAATGCATTGCAGAAAAGAGATGTCATTGTCTCTACTAGTAGTGCTTGTTCTTCTAGACAAACAAAAACAAGCCACGTGTTAAAGGCGATGCATATATCAGATGACTATATAAAAGGTGTTATCCGTTTAAGTATCAGTCCTCTAACGACGGAGGAAGAAATAGAGACATTTAAAAAAATATTCACCGAAGTGATGAATGTTATAAAAGGAGATTAAATGCAATGAAATGGGAGAAAATTTTAGTTAGGTACGGAGAACTTTCAACTAAGGGTAAGAACAGAAAGCAGTTTATTAATCATTTACGAAATAATATTAAGTTTTCCTTTGTGGACTTACCAAATATAAAGGTACATGCTGAGCGAGATCGCATGTTTTTAACTTCTACAGATGATGAAGAAATCCAAGAGCTAATCAAACGTTTACCTAAAATTTTTGGTATTCAATCGTTTAGTCCGGTTGCTTCCTGTTCACAAGATATAGAAGATATTAAAAAAACAGCATTAGAGATCATGGAAAGTCTTGATACGGAAGATAAAACATTCCGAGTTACAGTAAAACGTACTGACAAGCGTTTTCCACTGGATACGTATGAGCTACAAACTACTATCGCTAGCCATGTGTTAAGACAATATTCTGATTTGAAGGTTCAAATGAAAAAGCCGGAAATAGATTTGCGTATCGAGGTTTTAACCGATGCTGTTTATATGATGGCTCAGGTAATTCCGGGTGCAGGTGGAATGCCATTAGGATCTAATGGACGTTCCTTATTAATGCTGTCAGGTGGAATTGATAGTCCTGTAGCTGGATATATGCTTATGAAGCGTGGCGTAAGATTAGATGCGATTCATTTTCATAGTCCGCCATTTACAAGCGAACGATCAAAAGAAAAGGTAATGGATCTTGCCAATCAGTTAAGTCATTTTGGAGCAACTGTGCGTCTTCATGTTATACCTTTCACTGCTATACAACAAAGTATTCAGGCTCAAATTCCCGAAAATGTATCGATGACTACTACTCGTAGAATTATGATGAAAATTACAGATCTAGTTCGTGAAGAAATTGGTGCACTTGGAATTGTAACTGGTGAAAGTTTAGGCCAGGTAGCTAGTCAAACACTTGAAAGCTTAACAGCTATAAATGCAGTGACTTCTACACCTATTTTTAGACCATTAATATCAATGGACAAACTAGATATTATAGATATTGCCCGGGAAATCGGGACTTATGACACATCAATCCTTCCATATGAGGATTGCTGCACTATTTTTACTCCATCTTGTCCAAAGACAAAACCGAAGCTTGAAAAAGTGGAATACTATGAAAGCTTCAAGGATTATGATGAATTGATAAAAGAAGCAGTCGAAAACAGAGAGACAATATCATTCCCAAAGAAGAAAGAAAATGCGTTTGAAGATCTATTGTAAAAAATAACAAAATATACCTCTTATCTTGTGTACATAAAAAGAATGAAAACGACCATTCTAATTTCACAAGGAGGTGATTACAATGTCTTCAAACAACAACAACAGCAACCAACTTTTAGTTCCTGGTGTAAAACAAGCTTTAGATCAAATGAAATATGAAATCGCTCAAGAATTTGGTGTAAACCTTGGAGCAGATGCATCAGCGCGTGCCAACGGATCCGTAGGCGGAGAAATTACTAAGCGTTTAGTGCAAAAAGCTCAACAACAAATGAACGGTTCAAACAGCTAATTATATAAAAAGAAGTCGGCAGGAAACTGCCGGCTTTTTCCTATTTTATGGATCATTTTTCGTGGTACATATATTACAAAATTTCTAAAAATTAAATTTATTATATAAATAAGTGAAAAAATCCCCTATACTTTATATTAGAACAAGAAGGGGGAAATGATTCATGAACAAAATGGATTTAATCGCACCATCACACTATAACCTAGTAAGCGAGTTTGAAAAGTATAGTACGGATGAAAGTAGGTTAGCTCTTATTTGGGAATCTGATAAAGGGGAAAAGAAACAAATCACCTATAAAAATTTACTCCTCCGAGCGAATAAAATTGCCAATTTATTTACTAGCAAAGGCCTTCAAAAAGGTGATGTTGTTCTTATTATGGTTCCTAGACTGATCGAAGCATATGAAGTATATATTGCAGCGTTAAAAGCAGGATTAGTTGTAATTCCAAGCTCAGAGATGCTCAGAGCAAAGGATATCGAATATCGGTTAACACATAGTGAAGCAAAAGCAATCATAGCTTATGAACCATTCCTGTCTCAATACGACGATGTAAGCAATTTAGAGAACAAACTACTATTTGTCATTGGACAAAGTCAAAATCAGTGGATATCCCTTACAGAAGAAATGGAAAACCAGAAAGAAGAGTTTTCTGCAGTAGATACCTTGAAAGATGATATGGCATTTTTATCATACACTAGTGGAACAACCGGTAATCCTAAAGGTGTTGTACATACACACGGTTGGGCTTTTGCGCACTTACGGACATCAGCTCCCAACTGGTTAGGAATCGAAGATGGTGACGTTGTATGGGCTACAGCTAGTCCAGGCTGGCAGAAATGGATATGGAGTCCTTTCTTAGCTACGCTTGGTAGCGGTGCAACAGGATACGTTTATAACGGCAAATTCGATGCAAAAGTATATCTACGTAATATACAAGAACAACAGGTAAATGTTCTATGCTGTACCCCTACGGAATACCGAATCATGGCAAAGGTAGATGGGTTAGCTGATAATAATTTATCTAGTCTTCATAGTGCCGTTTCTGCAGGTGAGCCATTGAACAGAGAGGTTATAGAAACGTTTGCAAAATTATTTAACCTAGAAGTAAGAGACGGATATGGCCAAACCGAAAATACATTGTTGGTCGGTACGATGAAAGGGATGGAGGCTAAGCCTGGTTCTATGGGTAAACCTACGCCTGGGAACAAAGTAGAAATCGTCAACGACCAAGGAGAGCCATGTGAAGTAGGAGAAGTAGGAGACATTGCGGTTCATGTAGAGACTCCTGCATTATTTAAGGAATATTTAAAGGATTCGGAAAGAACCTCAATGCAGTTTAGAGGAGACTACTACATTACTGGAGACAGAGCCCGAAAAGATGAGGACGGTTATTTTTGGTTTGAGGGAAGAGGCGATGATATTATCATTAGCTCTGGATATACCATTGGACCGTTCGAGGTTGAGGACGCTTTAACAAAGCATCCACTAGTACAAGAATGTGCAGTCATCGGTAGCCCAGATGAAATAAGAGGGACTATTGTTAAAGCATTTGTGGTCCTACGAGATCCTTCGATGCAAGTATCGGATGAGTTAGTTAAGGAGCTTCAAGACCACGTAAAAGCGCTTACTGCACCTTACAAATACCCTAGAGAAATAGAATTCATATCTGAGCTTCCAAAGACGACTTCTGGGAAAATTAGAAGAATAGAGCTTAGACAGAAGGAATTGTTAAAGACTAAATAAAACGGATTCGAAAACTTGATGTGAGTGGAAGCTGAACTCATAACAGAAAAGATTGGTAAAGTGATAGCTACGTAGTTATTTATACGAATTCTCTTTAAAGAAAAAATTTGCTTACTTAATTAAAAAAGTCACCGTTAGGTGACTTTTTTAAATTTTACCAGTCAATAATGAAATTGTTTGTTATAGAAAAATTAAATTAGATAATGGGGTGGGATAAGTGAAACAGCGTACGTTATATAAGAATGCAAAAATCGTTTCAGTATTAATATTAATAATTATAATATCAATAATCTTTACTTTCTGGTTTATGTCCGAGAAGTCTACTTCCTACTCAGAACCTAATGAAGCTTTAATTGCAATAGATAAAGATTTATTGTTAATTCCATCGTATAAAATAAACGGTAACGCTCTTTTCTTTTTCATGAAGGATAAGAATAATTTAGGGGCCACATATGTCCATGAAGGTGTTCTTGGATGGAAGGCAGGAACTCTTACATGGGCTGCTGTGGACAATAATCGAAGTTATGAAAAACTTAACGGTTATCGAACACATGATGACAGTTTAATTTATGGAATGATTAAGTATGAGGAAGAGCAAATAGTTAAAATGGATGAAAATAAAGCAACTTTTTTAATGCTAGATGTAATGCTATCTCCAGAGATTGTTGAACAATATCAATTGGAGGATTTATGCATTTGGTATTTTGAAACCGATAATGTAGCTGAAGAAAAGACAATAGAGCTTATAAATCCTTCCGGAGAAGTAATAGATCTCATTCGTTTATGACTGGGAGTTTTAACTAGAGTTTTTATATTTAGGTCTTCTAATAATCACGATACCAATTAGTTAAAGAGAGAAAAAGTTTTAAAGGAGAGGCTATATGAGAACAGTGGTTTATATGATAAGACACTCCGAATCACCACTAGAGGGAGATGATAGAAGCAGAGGACTAACCCAAAAGGGATATTTAGATGCGAAACGAGTGTACGATACTTTAAAAGATAAAGAGATTGAAATAGTAGTTTCTAGTCCATATACACGATCAATCTTAACGGTAGAAAAGTTAGCTCAACAAATTGGAGGGGATGTTTTGATATTTGAAGATCTAAAAGAGAGGAAATTTGCCTCCGGAGAGAATAGACCTTCAGACGAAGAACTGGCTCCACTTTTAGAAATGTCATTTTCTGATTCAAATTTCTCTTTAGAAGGAGGGGAGTCAAATACAGATTGTCAAAAGAGAGCTATAAAAGTAATGATAGAATTATTGGATAATTTTAAGAATAAAACAATTGTGATAGGTACTCACGGAGTTGTTATGACTTTGATGTTGGGGTATTACGATAACAAATATGATTTAAAATTTTTACAGAGCACTACAAAACCTGATATTTATAGATTGGAATTCAACCAACAGGAATTAGTTAATGTTAAAAGACTAAAGATTGTTGATAACGAATAACAACAGTCTGAAAGACTAAATATATTCTAAAAAATTATTAATACTGAACGTAGAGGTGGAGAAGGATTGAAAGTAGAGTATTTTATAGGAATTGTCCCTCCAGAAGAATATTTAAAGCGGATTACGCAGTTTCAACGTAAATGGATGAACAAATTATGTGTTGAACCTCATATAACTTTGAAAGCACAAGGAGGATTAACTTTAGATAAGAAGTGGATAGACAAAGTACAAAGAATATGTGACAATTACAAGCCTTTCCGAGTTTCAATAGATAAACCGAAGTATTTTGGAGATAACATTTTATATTTGAGCATTAACTCCAGTAATCTACACGATTTACATCAAAAAATAGTACAAGAAATTTCACCCTCAGAATACTTAATAAAAAAGTACTTTGAACTTAATGCATTTGTTCCCCATTTAACATTGGGGAAGGAATACTTCGATGGAAACACATTTGCTGGACTGTCAAAAAAAGAAGTAAAAGAAATGGAACAATTAGTAAATAAAGAATTGACACCCTATCCTGATTTTGAAGTGAGGTTTATAAGAGTATATGAATTAAATACAAAAGAGCGAAGATATGAAAAATATTTAGATATTCCATTAAATAATTGACCTTAAAATGGAGATATTTTCTGATTTCATTCAAAATAATCTTAATATATTTACTTTAGTTAGATAAAGTACTATAATAGTCCTATTATTTCGAGTGTCAAAGTATGTAAAGAAGGTGTCATTTTGAACGCAGAAGAAAAGCAAGGAATTATTGTAGTTGTGTTGGCATATGCTTGGTGGGGTTTCATGCCGATCTATTGGAAGCTCCTCGATCATGTTGCTAGCGGTGAAATATTATCTGGACGAGTAATATGGTCATTTGTCTTTACGCTAATGTTAGTACTAATAGGTAGAAAGTTTTCTGTTTTAAAAGAAGACCTAAAAAACTTATGGAAGGATAAAAAATCATTTTGGAGTCTTGTGTTAGCTTCCTACTTAGTGACAGGAAACTGGTTTTTATACATATTTGCAGTTAACGAGGGCTATATAGTACAGGCAAGTCTAGGATACTACATCAATCCATTACTTTCTGTGTTGCTTGGTATTATCTTCTTAAAGGAAAAGCTTTCTGGGGCACAAAAGCTATCCGTCCTAATCGCTGCTACAGGGGTAGTCTTATTAACGATCTCCTACGGAGTGGTTCCATGGATTGCCATGTTATTAGCAAGCACCTTTGCATTTTATGGGTTGATCAAGAAAAGAATCACAATCGATCCTTTAAGAGGGCTGACAATTGAGACATTATTTGTGCTCCCTGTTGCATTAGCTTACTTTAGCTACATGGTTGTATCAGATCAAGCAGTATTTTTCTCAAGTAATATCACGACAACCATACTCCTTGTACTGACTGGAGTCGCTACTGCAGTACCGCTTGTCCTTTTTGCAAAGGGAACAAAAACGATGCCTCTATATATGTCAGGTTTTATTCAATATATAGCACCTACACTAATGCTATTAATAGGTATCTTTGTTTACGGTGAGAAATTTAGCAAAATAGAATTTATTTCATTTTCATTCATATGGGCTGCTCTATTACTTTTTACTTTTTCAAAAATAATCGAATTAAGAAGAAAGAAAATGCTAATAGTATAAGTAAGAATTATAGGAACGAACGTTTTACCTTATCCCAATAGCTATTGTTTTTTAATTTAACCGTCTTTACTACCTTATCGCTTAAGGAAAGGGCCACAGTATCAACATGTTGAATACTTAGCGCCTCGTTATCTGTGCTCATGGATGGATAATCATTCCAATCCTGCTGAAGGCGAAGTTCAAGTGTTCTGTCGCTGCTTAATATAAAGGGAGACCCAAGAGTTCGATATTCATTGCTATTCATAGAGGCAATCTCTGCAACTTGGATGCAGCGTAAGAGTGGATCTACGACAGCTCCATTTAATGACTTGTTGTAGGCAGAGCTTCCAGTCGGAGTTGAAATGACCATTCCATCCCCACGAAAGGTTTCAAAATGCTTGTGATCAATAAAAATATCTAAAACAAAAGATTTAATGATATTGGAACGAATGGTAAACTCATTGAGGCAATAAAATTTAGGATTGTTATTAACGGAAACTTCTAAAACAGGATATTTACGTACAACAATGTTATCCTTTAATACAGCCTCAGCTATTTTTTCTATGTCGTCCACGAAAAAGTCACAGTACATATTTAAAGAGTCTGTAGTAGAGATACCTGCATACAACGTATCTTGTCTAAATCCAGTTTTTCTTACTGCCTGTAAAAAGGTTGCATCAGATCCAATACTAACAATAATCGAAGCATCTTCAAAATTTTCCACTGCTACAAAACCATGCTGGTGGATTACTTTTTGTAACGATTCTTTGCGCTTTAATGAGTGTGCGTCATTCTTAGTGTATAGGTAGATATTATTTCTTGAAGTCATAAGCATACTCCTTTTTATAGGGCTTCAACTGCGAAGCACAGAATCTATTAAGTTTACATGTACTTTTAGTCTATGTATTATTATTTTATCATTTAGTGAAACATTTAGACATTTATAACGTATGTAAGAAGGAAAGAAAAAGGAGGAAATTAGTAATATGAATATGAAACGTTGGTTGGCCATTGTAGGAGCTGCAATTTTGTTAGCCATATCCTTGGTTGTTAATACTGCTTCATCCATATTCTCAACAGATTGGTCTAGCTTTATGGAAGATGTAAGCTCTACAGCTAATACAGAGTTCTATGAAACAGTCCTACAGCCAGGAAGTATGAATAAACGAGTGGCTGTACTTACAGTAGATGGTACCATTCAAGATACTGGAGGAACTTCTAGCTTGTTTGGAACAGAAGGATATAATCATCAATTCTTTCTTCAACAATTAGACCAAGTGAGAAATGATGACTCTGTCAAGGCAGTCGTTCTTCAAGTAAACTCCCCTGGTGGCGGAGTAGTGGAATCCGCACAGATTTATAAGGAAATAGTAGAAATTCAAGAAGAGACCGGCAAACCATTTTATGTTTCGATGGGAAGCATGGCAGCTTCAGGGGGATATTACATATCAGCACCAGCCGATAAAATTTTTGTGAACAAAGAAACGCTGACAGGTTCTATAGGGGTTATTATGCAAAGCATAAACTATGGTGGCCTTGCTGAAAAGTATGGAGTAGAATTTGTGACGATCAAATCAGGACCATATAAAGACATTATGAGCCCAACGAGAGACATGACAGAAGAAGAGCGAGCAATGCTACAAGATATGCTAAATGATTCTTATGAGGACTTTGTTGATATTATTGAACAAGGAAGAAATATGACAGAGGCTGAAGTTAAGAAAGTAGCAGATGGAAGAATATTAAACGGAAGACAGGCCGTGGAGTCGGGTCTTGCGGATGAGCTTGGTTTCTTAGAGGATGCTGTAGCGTCCATTCAAACTGACTATGATCTAGAAGGCGCAGAAGTATTTGAGTATGGTTTTTCTCCTAGCTTCTCTTCATTATTTGCGATGAAGGCACAATCATTTTTTGGAGTAGACATTGAATCTAAACTGATTGCTAAGCTAATCGCTGATAATTCTGCACCGAAAATGATGTACCTTTATGGAAATGAATAAGGAGGGAATACAATGAGTGAGTTAGAACCAAATAACCATGAGCTTGTAAAAGAAAGCCCGCCTGTTCGTCAA
Source organism: Psychrobacillus sp. (assembly GCA_040274765.1). Lineage (GTDB taxonomy): Bacteria > Bacillota > Bacilli > Bacillales_A > Planococcaceae > Psychrobacillus. The sequence goes on along the minus strand of JBEMAY010000009.1, from coordinate 13,684 downwards.
TCAATATCCGTTTCGAAAACGGAAAGCTATGTACAAAAGGCAGCTGGTTTTTGGATACGCTTTTGGGCTTATATAGTAGATTTGCTCGTGCTATCTTCTGTAGGTATGCTGTTAATCAAACCAGTTTTCCGATTGTTCTCATTGGATGTTAGTAGTTCGAGCTGGTATGCACCAATTTCACTCGTAACAGCCATTCTTTTCTATTTATACTTTGTTCTTATGACGAAGTTCTTTTCACAAACAGTAGGGAAGATGATTTTTGGCATTCGAGTTGTACCTAAAGGGGAAGGCAAGCTGTCCTGGAGTACTGTTTTGTTCAGAGAATGGGTAGGTCGGCTAATATCCGTCATTCCATTTAACCTACCTTATATAGTGGCAGCTTTTACTCCACAAAAGCAAGCTATTCATGATTTTATCGCAGATACACTCATAATACATGAATCTTCCTATGACAAAAAGGAAATTGTAGAATATAAGCGCACTCCTGTTGCAAATGATTTGCAAGAGACAAACGAATTCTAGTAAGATGAGAGTATTGAAAAGGAGGCTACATATATGACACAAGTAACATTTAAAAATAATCCTGTAACATTATTAGGCAAAGAGGTAGAGGTTGGAGAAAAAGCTCCAAACTTTACAGTATTGGCAAATAACCTATCTCCGGTAACTCTTGAGGATTCAGCTGGAAAAACTCGCCTGATTAGTGTAGTACCTTCCCTTGACACTGGTGTTTGTTCAGCACAAACGAACAAGTTTAACGAAAGTGCTGCAAGTCTTGGTGATGATGTTGTTATTTTAACAATCTCTGTTGACCTACCTTTTGCACAGTCTCGTTGGTGTGGAGCAAACGCAGCAGATGCAATTCAAACATTATCGGATCACCGTGACCTTTCTTTTGGGAAAGCATTCGGAATAGTAATGGAAGAGTTACGCTTACTTGCTCGCTCGGTATTTGTAGTAGATAAGAATGGTGTAGTCACTTACAAGGAAATCGTAAGTGAAGGTACTTACCATCCTGACTACGAAAAAGCGCTTGAGGCTGTTAAAGCAGCACAATAACTAACACTATAAAAAATAAGTAAACCCACTCTCTTTCGAGTGGGTTTTCATTTGAGGGATCATTATGCAAACAAATGTAGAAAAAATCTTTTCATTTATCGATCAAGAAGCCACATATATAGAAGAGCAAGAATCTGCTCCTTATTTAGAAGGAATCGTCTATGCACTAGAGCTATGGCTTGAAAATAAAAAATCTCCTGACCTTGTGAACCCTAAAAAAGAAGAGATGCGCAAAGCTATCCAGTTAGCTATTTTAAAAGGGATGAGCAAGTCTACTCAACCGAATCACCAAATGACACCGGATGCAATTGGCTTACTATTAGGCTATTTCGTAAAAGAAATGAACAAGGAGAAAAAGGAGCTGTCCTTTTTAGATCCAGCATTAGGCACTGGAAATCTCCTGTTTACCTTAATGAACGTCATACCCAATTCGTCCCATGCATTTGGAGTAGAGATAGACGAGCTGCTTATTCAGCTTGCTGCACAGGTTGGGGAACTACTGGAGCAGGACATCCAGTTATTTAGACAGGATGCAATTCGTCCACTGATGATTGATCCCGTCGATATAGTTGTAAGTGACTTGCCAGTAGGATATTATCCAGACGAAGAGGCATCGAAGGATTATTTCCTTCGTAGCGAGGATGAAATGCCTTATGCCCATCATTTGTTCATGGAACAAGCGATGAAGCATGTAAAGCCGAGTGGATATCTATATTTTCTAGTCCCAGCTACGATCTTCGAGTCAAAGCAAGCACCACAGCTGCATAAATTTATCAAAGAAAATGGTTGGATACAAGCAGTCATCCAACTTCCAGACTCAATCTTTAAAAACAAAGCGCAAGAAAAGAGTCTCCTTATTTTACAAAAGAAAAGTGAAGACTTAAAGGCTCCACGTGAGGTCTTGCTTGCGAAGGTACCAAGTATGTCAAATCGAGAAGCAATGGAGCTATTCTTCAAAAAAATCGACATATGGCAAGAAGAAAATAATAGGTAAAATTTGCCCGCCCCTTTTATGCAAGGTACAATTATTGTATCAGTATAAAGAAGGGGCGTTTTCTTATGCCAAATATTTTAGCAGTTAATGCAGGTAGTTCTTCTTTAAAATTTCAGTTGTACTCAATGCCCGAAGAGAGAGTAATAGCAAAAGGATTAATCGAAAGAATAGGATTATCCAATCCTGTGTTTACGATGAACTTTGACGATGAGCGTATCCACTTAATAGAGCGAGTAGATAATCACGAACAGGCGGTTAAGTTGCTCATTAAAATGCTGATTGATCGCAAAGTAATTCAATCGTTAGAAGATATACAAGGAATTGGCCATCGTGTCGTACATGGAGGAGAAACATACAATGACTCTATTTTAATAAACGATGATGTTATTAAAAATATTGAAAGATTAGCAGAATTTGCTCCGCTTCATAACCCAGCTAATGTTACAGGAATAAGAGAATTCCAAAAAGTATTGCCGAAAATACCAGCCATCGCTGTGTTTGATACTGCATTCCATCAAACGATGCCTGAAAGTTCCTATTTGTACTCTATTCCGTATGACTACTATGAGAAGTATAGTATTCGAAAATATGGCTTTCACGGAACCTCTCATAAATATGTCGCTCATCGAGCAGCAGAATTATTAAATAGACCTCTAGAAATAACTCGCCTAATTTCCTGTCATCTCGGAAATGGGGCAAGCATTGCTGCTATTCACAAAGGGAAATCTATAGACACCTCCATGGGCTTCACTCCACTTGCAGGAGTAACGATGGGCACAAGATCAGGAAACATTGACCCAGCACTGATACCCTATTTGATGGAGAAAACGGGAAAAAGCGCAGAGGGCATCCTAGATATATTAAACAAAAAATCCGGAATGCTAGGAGTTTCAGGCTTCTCAAGTGATCTACGAGATATCGTAACAGAGGCAACCAAAGGCAATGACCGTGCCCAGCTAGCACTAGACGTCTTTGCCAACAGAATACACAAATACATCGGATCCTACGCTGCCCGTATGAATGGAGTAGACGCCATCATCTTTACAGCAGGCATAGGAGAAAACAGCGAGGTTATACGCGAAAAGGTACTCTCTGGCCTTCAATTCATGGGAGTATATATGGACCCAGACTTAAACAAGCTACACGGCAAAGAAGGCTTCATCAACTACCCACACTCACCCGTAAAAGTCATCGTCATCCCAACGAACGAGGAGATTATGATTGCGAGAGATGTGATGAGGGTGGCGGGGATGTAGTTAATATTATTTCTTCTTTAACACACCTTTCTTAACAAGATTGTTTAAAGCACCAATGTTTTTAAATCTAAAATAAACACTTAATCTACTTAAATCTTCATTTGATAAAGATGAATAATCAATCATTAACTCATACTCTTGATCTAATTTATGAATCATTGTTTTAGCATATTGTATTTGTTTTTCAGTTAATGGTTTTTCATTTTTTACATGTTCTTCAGCAATTTTTTCTTTATCTTTTCCATCTATGTCTTTTTTGTTACTAATAGTGTTGTTAATTTCGTACGTATATTTACCTGACTTAATCCAATTCATATCATCTCTGTTCAGGCTAAACCATTCTCCTTCTAATCGTTTAGAAGAAAAATGTTTATGAAATGCCACCTCTGTCTGGTGGTGATTTCCAGTCTTAATCAGGTAGATAAGTTTGTTCTCAAATGGAAGCTTAATGTTAAAAAGATTCATTCGTTTTTCGATGTGCTTTGTTTTTCCAATTTTAAAAGTGCCATTCATATACTCTTGAACAAAGTAAACATAACCTGGGGCATCGCCTTCTGGAAAAGGAAAATTTTGAACTGCTTCTAATTCTTCTTGATTTGATTCGAAAAGATATATCTTTTGGGGTTGAGTATAGGTGGGTATGTCTGTTGTTTCTTTTGTGTAAGAGTTTTTCATAAATATTCGTTCTACAAGTTGTTTGATCAAAAAACTCACGTCTCTTTCTATTTGGATAGTATAAAATATAGTATTATTTTCCATTATAGTATATTGATTAATGTTTTTATAGTTGAAAAGTAATAAACGGTTTTATCTTGCCTGTTTAGAATCGATCAGCTATTAATTACTAAGCAAGGATAACTCTTTGTTGATTGCAGCGAGAGGTGGCGACACAAGTAGGGAAGAGTGAGACAAATAAGACATCACAACCACGCGCGTTAGCGATGGGTGATGGCTTATCGCTCACACCACGGATAACGTCCGCCTAAAGCGGAAGTCAACTCTACTTACTTCTTCATGTTGCCTCCACTTCTTCTATCTACTTACCACAAAATTTAATACTAATCCCCAAAAAAAGAACCAAGGCATAAGCCATGGTTCTCTAAATTTAATATACTAAATTATGCTTCCAGCACTTCATCTGTACGAACTACAAGTACATCACATGTAGAAGAACGTACAATATACTCAGACACACTACCAATTAAAAATCTTTCCATAGCATTTAACCCAGTTGCTCCACAAATGATTAAATCTGCTTCTACCTTACTAGCTAGATCCTTCGAAATCATTGTCTTTGGTGAGCCATACTCAACAATAATATTTACATTTGCCACTCCAGCAGCAAGAGCTTCTTTTTTATATCCACCAAGTAAATCTTCTGCAAATTTTTGAGCTCTTTCCGCGATAGAACGATCATATGCCTCGATAGCTGCAAAAGAACGAGTATCAATAATATTTACTAAATTTAAAGTTGCGTTATTTCTTTCAGCAATAGAAACAGACTTTTTAAAAGCAAATTCTGCTTCCTTTGAACCGTCTACTGCTACTAAGATTTGATTATATTTTAATGTCATTCTAAATCCCTCCTGGGTTTGTTATACTGTTATATTTCTATACTTAATCTCTAATTCCTGCTATTTCTTAATAGTTATTTAGTCTAATTTGTGAACAAAGGCTAATTATATGAACGAATTGATGAGCAATTTAGAATTATTAATGCTAAAATATACTTGTTTCACTAATCTATTTAATCTTGTTAAAGGGGATATAGACATGCGTATAGGAGTTCCAAAGGAAATTAAAAATCATGAAAACCGTGTCGCAATGACACCAGCGGGAGTTGTAAGCTTAACTCTACATAATCATCAAGTGTTTATTGAAACAGGAGCAGGATTAGGTTCTAGCTTTACCGATGAAGATTATATTGCAGCAGGAGCAACGATTGTTCAAACTGCTCACGAAGCATGGAATCAAGAAATGGTAATGAAAGTAAAAGAGCCCACACATCAAGAGTTTGACTTAATTCAAGAAGGTTCTATTCTGTTCACTTATCTACATTTAGCACCTGAAGAAGCATTAACAAAAGTGCTATTAGAAAAGAAAGTTACAGCGATTGCTTATGAAACAGTTCAGTTGCCAAACAATTCTTTACCTCTTCTTTCACCGATGAGTGAGGTTGCCGGTCGAATGGCTACCCAAATTGGCGCTCAGTTCCTAGAGCAAATCCATGGAGGTAAAGGAATTTTACTTGGTGGAGTTCCTGGAGTTCCACGTGCCAATGTAGCAATCATTGGTGGCGGGATCGCAGGGACAAATGCTGCAAAAATGGCAATAGGAATGGGTGCGAAAGTCACTATCATCGATTTAAACGTGGATCGTCTTCGTCAATTAGAAGATATCTTTGGAAGCAATGTTCAAACTCTAATCTCTAACCCTTACAATATTGGAGAAGCGGTGAAGGAAGCAGACTTAGTAATAGGTGCTGTATTAATACCTGGTGCCAAAGCTCCTAAGCTGGTATCAGAGGATATGATTAAATCAATGACTCCAGGCTCAGTTGTAATTGATATTGCCATTGACCAAGGAGGAATCTTTGAAACTTCTGACAGAATAACAACTCATGATAACCCTACCTATGAAAAGCACGGCGTAGTACATTATGCAGTTGCGAATATGCCAGGAGCAGTTCCAAGAACATCTACTATGGCATTAACGAATGCTACAGTACCTTATGCAGTGCAAATTGCTAACAAAGGGTACAAGCAAGCATGTCTGGATAATCTAGCGCTTCAAAAAGGGATTAATACATTAGGCGGTCATGTTACATTTGCAGCTGTTGCAGAAGCACAAGGCTTACCATATACAGATGTTACAACTCTATTAAAATAACATTACTCAATCACCCAGCTCAGGAGAGTTTGGGTGATTTCTAAATTTCTAAACAGTGAGGTGGAATAGTGAATTATCTATACGTTGGCCTCGCAGGGGGATTAGGAGCAATATGTCGATATGTGATTGGATTTTATATAGCTCCTTCATCTTCTTTCCCTTTTTCCACTTTATTTGTAAATTTAATTGGGTGTTTTGCTCTTGCTTTTATTTTGTCTCGGACAGAGAGGTTTTCCTATAAATTACGGCTAGCCTTAGGTACGGGGTTTCTCGGTTCATTCACTACCTTTTCGGCCTTTAGTGTGGAAACTATACTTTTAGTAGAACAATCCGAATATGCTTTGGCACTGATTTATCTAATATGCAGTATAATTGGCGGCATGATTAGTAGTAATCTTGGATGGAAAAAAGAGGTGGAAGTATGACTCTAATTTCTTTAATAGCAGTTGGTGGAGCAGGATTCCTCGGTGCAATATTGAGGTATTATACTTCTGAAAAGTTAAACAAGTATAACAAGTTTCCTATTGGAACGCTTTATGTGAATTTAATAGGATCTTTTCTACTCGGGTTACTGTGTGGGGTGAACGTGGAAGGAATTTATTATCTGCTCATTGGTATCGGGCTATTAGGAGCACTGACAACCTTTTCAACGTTGAACGTTGAATTGATAAAACTAAAGGAAAAACGAAAACAATACCTTTTTTATTTTATTTCTACTTATGTAGGTGGGTTGTTCGTAGCTTTTATAGGTTACTTTTTTGGAACTGTATTTTAGCTCTAATTTATGGGGTTGCCTGTATTGATTGGAGCGGCAGACGGCGAATCCAGCGGAAAACTATACTACACGAAAACTATCAAATGAGGCTGACACACAACTAGTTACTTAAACTAACACACAAATTAGTTGAAGAAGGATACTTTTAATTTCTAGTTTTTCCTAATAAATAAAGGGCAGGTATAGATGATATGGCATTTGAGAATGTAGTATATCCAGCGTTTATTAAGCAAGAAGAAAGTTTCAATATTCATTTCCCAACTTTGCTTCCAAAGCACGGGTGGGAGACTCCGTTAAGCTATGGTCCCACGAAAAAGGAAGCAATTCAAAATGCAAAGAAGGCCTTAGCTTATTTGTTAGCCGGTGCTCTATATGATAATGAAGATTTACCAAGTCAGGGACAGATTCCTACTAATCTTGTGACGGAAGAGATGGAACTTGTTTTTATTAAAACATCATATAGTGATTATGCAAAAGAAATTGAAGAGCATTTACCATTCCGTCATTGGCATATCTATTTTAACAGAGATGAGAATAGTGATTTTCAAGCTGTTGCATATAAGAATAGACAAGGACTCTGGGATGTAAAGGTAGATGGTGATTTACCTATCGAAATAGCAAAGGAGAAGTTGATACAAGTTTGCCCTACATATCCTGTTATTTGTACTGTACGACGTCGAGTTGAAGCGGAAGAAGCTTTCGATAGTTTAATACTCAGAGTAGAAGAGATAAAAAAGAAATTGTAGATTTTAAATACTGCTCCTATATAAACAAAAATAAAGGCGATTTATATTACCATGTAATAATAATTTATAATTATCCTAAATATGCTTTATGAAATGTTGCACTTAAAATTAATAATGCAGTTTAGTTTAAGTAGCAGGTATTCTTAAAGGAAGGTCGAATAGGTTAATTAATGAATTAATCAAGTACAGCTAAGTGTATAAAAGAGAAAGGGGCGTTGAAAGTGAAAAAAGCAAAAGAAAAAAATGAATTATTGGAATGGGCAAAAGCAATAGGGATTGCTATTTTATTTGTATGTGGTATTCGATTTTTCCTATTTACACCTATTGTAGTTGACGGTGCTTCTATGATGCCCACGTTTGAAAATGGTGACAGAGTAGTAGTGAATAAAATCGGACCAGAATTGATGGATTATGAAAGATTTGATGTTATTGTATTTGAAGCAAAAGAAGATACTAATTATATCAAACGTATTATTGGTATTCCTGGTGACCTCATCGCTTATGAAAACGACGAACTTTTTATTAATGGTGAGAGGTACGACGAACCCTACTTAGAGGAATATAAAAAAGCTTTGATAGACAATGGTACACTTACGGGAGACTTTACATTAGAGGAAAATTTAGGTGAAATAACTGTGCCAGATGGACATTTTTTTGTACTAGGAGATAATCGTCGTAATAGCACAGATAGCAGAGACCCTCGTGTTGGATTTGTTTCGGAGGATAAAATATTGGGTACCGCAAAAGTAGTATTTTTACCTCTAGATAATTTAAAGATAATAAAATGATAAAGTGGTTTGTAAGTGGTATAAGGGAAGATAGTGTTTTTATTAAGCTAACGGGTGCTTCATGTTATAAGGTTAACCAGTTTTTACTGGTTGACCTTATTTTTTTAGGATTTAATATATCAGTAGCCAAGGGTAGGACGTACGGGTGCGTGGGACAATGATTCCATCGGCTAAACTGTCTACCCCCTATTTGTAGAAACATGTTTGAGGCTGTTTGGGACATAGATCTCGTATAACAGGCGAAGCTATGACACTACAAGGAGGAACAGGGGTACTGGTGAGTTAGTCAGAGGAGAAAGTTAATGAACCCAGTAGTCGGACTGGATAATCACTGGTTACAAGTAATTAAGGGGAAACCTTCCAAAAGGTTTTTGGAGGACTATTTGTCATACGCAAAATAGTATATCATAGGATTAATAATAATTTTAGAGAAAAATATTAACATCCTATTAGCTGGTTTAGTAAACAGGTAGCTGTCTTTAAGGGTAGCTTTTTCTTACTAGAAAGTGACTTTTTATTTACTTAACCGTCTAAATATAAAAGGGGATTTAATATGAAGATATTTTGGTTTATAGTGTTATTATTTTTTATCCTTTGGATTATGATATCACATCAATATCCTGAACCAAGTTGGTGGTCTATCTTTACATCGGACCGCTCAACGCATACCCCTCTAATGGAACATCTCTCTTTAATTAAGGTAGCTATTACTACACTAGTTTTTATAAGCTTGGCTTACCTATTTCGCCGAACACTTCAAAAGTGTGATTAGTAAACATATTTATTTTTTTATTCGTAGCCAACAAGTTTATGTACTTAAACTAACTGGCGCTTTAGCTAAAATGGATGTTTCTTAGTTAATTCTTATTTTCTATTGAATAATAATTGGGATTAACTACAAAACGGCATAGGAGGAAGGACTAGTATGCAATATAATGTAGCTTTTAATATACCAACCTATACAGATGATGAATCAACCTTTCCAAAGCCAGTAATCGGAAATTACGATTATTGGAATGCATTATTCGAACACTTTTTAAAAAGTTCGGATACAATTGAAATTCATTGTTGGAATGAAGAGATTGAAACTATTTCAGAGATTAAATCTCTCTATAAAAATGAATTAGAAATTGTTAAAGGAGAAATAGGAGAAAATCTCACTATATTTAGGTGGCGAAAACACTCTATCGTTTCAGATTATTTATTGAATGACTATTTAAATAAAATAGGAGAATTCAAGTGGTTCACAGTTAATTTAGACAAGGATAAGATGTCTGTGTTTCATTCGGGACACTGGGGGACGGAATTCTTTGTACCTAATGCATTAAAAAGTGATGTTGCATTAATCAAAAGTGTAATTCCCGCTGAAACAAGTTTTCATCAAAATTAACAATTCCTTATTCAAGTAACGTTGCGTTATTTAAAGATGAAAAGTGAAGTAAAATGAGCCAGGAGAAAATATCCTAGCTCATTTTTTATGTGTATTAAAAAAATCAACCTTTACCTTTAACATAGCAAATAAAAAAACGTGAGATCGGCAGTTGATTTCACGTTTTTACAAATTTTTGAAGCTAGTTGCTTTCTTGTAGAGATCTCTCCATTCTATTTGTTTGGAGAGAAGGCTACGTCTCTTGGGGTAACAGCGAGGTAAATCACAGTCTCCTGCTTATTTTAAAGTACTTGCAGCTCTTTCGGGAATTTAGTTAACACTTCAACTCCGTCAGCAGTAACCACTACATCATCCTCAATACGTACGCCCGTAATATCTGGGTGGTAAATACCAGGCTCGATCGTAAATACCATTCCTTCTTCTAATGCCATTTCATTAACACCTGTAATCGAAGGGAATTCATGAACTGAAATTCCTAAGCCATGACCAAGGCGATGCGTAAAGTATTCACCATAGCCAGCCTCCGTAATAACATCACGAGCCGTTTTATCTAATTCCATAGCAGTGACACCTGGCTTCACTGCATTTACAGCTGCCAATTCTGCTTTAAGTACCGTTTCGTATACTTCTCTTTTTTCAGGAGAAGGTTCGCCGAAAGCTACCGTACGAGTGATATCAGAACAATAGCCGTTATACACTACACCAAGATCAAACAGGATGAAATCACCCTTTTGAATTTTGCGATCTCCTGGAGTTCCATGAGGAGAAGCAGTCTTCGGTCCACTTAATACCATCGTATCAAATGACATTTGAGCTGCGCCTTTTTCTTTCACAGCTAACTCGATAGCATTTAAAATTTCTAGCTCCGTTTTACCTTCCGCAATTTCTTTACAACCGACTTCAATCGCATAATCTGCAAGTTCAGCTGCTTTACGCATATTAGCTAATTCTGCCTCAGATTTTATAACACGTAGCTCATTAATCTTTTCATCTAAACGATTAATTTGAAGGGAAGAAAATCTTTTCGTTATTGCTTCTAATCTTTCAACCGTCATATGAGATTTTTCAATTGCTAGGCTCTGAATGGATTGTCCGCTGTCTTTTACTGCTGACGCTAATACATCCCATGCATTGTCTGTGTCCTGATGACCAATAATAGTCCCTGACCATCCAGCTGCTTTAGCATCTGGCATCTCCATTTTAGGGCAAATGATAAACGGGGAAGCATCTTTGAAAATCATCACTCCAAGTAAACGTTCGTGCGGATTGCTTTTAAATCCGGTAAAATATAAGACGTTATCAGGAGTAGTTACGAAAGCAGCGTCTATGCTGTTAGTTTGTAGGTATGACTGAATTTTTTTTATAGATTCCAAGTAAAGCACCTCTTTTTTATTTATATTATAAGGATAGCAGAATAAAGGAATTCTTGCATTAGCGTTGAATGAACAATAAGTAGATTTAAAATAATTTTTAAGGAGAGATGTCAAAATGAAAATTAGCTATCATGGACACTCAGTAGTAAAAATTCAAACAAATTCTCACACTATTTTAATTGACCCTTTTATAACGGGGAATGAAAAAACAGACTTGATCGCAGCTGAACAACAAGTGGATGCTATTCTTTTAACACATGGCCATGATGACCATGTAGGAGATACAGTGGAAATTGCTAAAAAATGCAATGCCATTGTCGTAGCCCCTTTTGAGCTGGCTAATTATATACAATCTAAAGGAGTAGAAGTACATCCAATGGGTATTGGAGGGGAACGTGAATTTGAATTCGGTAAAGTGAAATTTACTCAAGCGTTTCATAGCTCTTCCACAACAGATGAAGAAGGTCGCATCATTTATTTAGGAATGCCTACGGGTATTATCTTCAGTGCAGAGGGAACTACCTTATACCATGCTGGGGACACTGGTTTATTTGGGGATATGCAACTGATAGGTGATCGACACGATATTGATGTTGCTTTCCTTCCTATAGGCAGCAATTTCACAATGGGACCAGAGGATGCGGCTTATGCTACAGAATTACTTCAGCCTAAAATTGTAGTTCCTATTCACTACAATACTTTTCCACCTATCCAACAAGATCCAAAGTACTTTGAAGGCTTAGTTAAAAAGGCAGAGGTACAAATACTTTCTGCTGGAGAATTTGTAACACTCTCCTAGCATAAGAAAATTAATAAAATGTGTTACAATAAGCGTATAACTAACGTTTGGATGTGACTACATGACAACAAAACATGAGCAGATTTTAGCTTACATTGAAAACCTTCCCGTTGGTGATAAAATATCGGTTAGGCAAATTGCAAAAGATTTATCAGTAAGCGAAGGAACAGCTTATAGAGCCATAAAGGAAGCAGAAAATAGAAGGATAGTTAGTACTATTGAACGAGTAGGTACGATTCGTATAGAACTTAAGAAAAAAGAGCACTTTGAACGTCTTACATTTGCAGAGGTAGTTAATATCGTGGATGGACAAGTACTTGGTGGCAAAACCGGGTTATATAAGACATTAAACAAATTCGTGATTGGTGCGATGCAGCTAGACGATATGATGCGCTATGTAGAGCCGAGCAATCTACTGATCGTTGGTAACCGTTTGAAGGTACATGAGACTGCTTTAAAAGCAGGAGCTGCAGTATTAATCACGGGTGGCTTTGATGTTTTAGAGAACACTAAAAAATTAGCGGATGAGCTAGAACTTCCGGTTATATCCACGAGCTATGATACCTTTACGGTTGCCACGATGATTAATCGAGCGATTGACGACCAGCTTATTAAGAAAGACGTTTTACTGATAGAGGATATATATGTACCACTAGAAGAGACGTCTTATTTATACGCAACAGACCTTGTAAAACAATACAGAGATTTAAATAATATGACCTCTCATGGGGGATTTCCAGTAGTAGATCGTTCCAATAAGCTAGTTGGAATTGTAACGGCTCGTGATGTCATCGGAAGAAATAGCAATGAAATGATAGAGAAGGTTATGACGAAGAATCCTATTGCTATTACGATGAAAACAAGCGTTGCCTCAGCTAGCCATCGTATGATTTGGGAAGGAATAGATCTTCTTCCGGTTGTAAAGGATAGTAATTATTTAGAAGGTGTCATCAGTAGACAGGATGTTTTAAAGGCATTGCAGGCAGCTTCTCGACAGCCTCAAAACGGTGAAACAATTGATGATATTGTAAAACAGCAGATTAAAGTAGTTTCATCTGAGGAGTTTATATTTGAATTTGTCGTGACTCCACAAATGACTGACCATTACGGAGCAATGTCTTATGGTGCCTTTGCTATACTTTTAACGGAAACCGGAGCACAAGCGTTAAAAATTCGAAAGCGTGGAGAGTCTGTCGTGGAGAATATGACGACCTATTTCACTAAGCCGATTCAATTAGAAAGTATTCTTCGCATACAAGTGAGGGTATTAGAAATGAGTAGGAAAGTGGCGAAGATGGATATTGAGGTTTTCCACGATAAACAATTAGTTGGTAAGGCTATGGTCACTTATCAATTATTAGAAAGGTAACTCTTGATATAAATAAAAGCTTTGTTAAAGTTATTGGTTGATTTTGACTAACAATTCTTTTTTATAGTGACTGCAAACATTAAAAAAAGAACATTCAAATGGCTATTAAAAACATAAATAGATGATGAGATTGAGGTTGGTGACAGTTTTTCACCTTTGTTTATGCTAGTAAATTGATTAGCGCTTTACCGATGCTAAAGCTGTTCCCATTTATTGATTGGAGCACCAGAAGGCGACTCCTACGGG